>JBBDXJ010000330.1:0-62532 GCA_040902445.1 Cyclobacteriaceae bacterium
ACGAAAAATCATGATGGATACGCGCGATCGCATGGAAGAGGTCAGAAACAGCGCGTCAAAGGGGGGGCCAGGGTTAAACGATGGGAAAACACTGTTGAATGATTACATTACCAAAGAGGAGATCAATGCCTGTACCAGTTGTCATGCATGTGTTGAAGAGTGCCCGGTCCTGATCAATCCGCTTGAGATCATTCTGGAACTACGACGTTTTGTTACGATGGAAGAATCCGGTGCGCCGCAAGCCTGGAACAGCATGTATCAAAATATTGAAACCAATTTTGCCCCGTGGAAATTCTCTCCCGGCGATCGCTTTAACTGGGCTAAAGATGGGGCGTAAATTGACAATGCGTAAACAAAAATTATGATGAAAGTGCCTACGATGGCGGAGTTTGCCGCAAAAGGCGAATCACCTGAAATCTTGTTTTGGGTTGGGTGCGCCGGGTCATTTGATGACCGGTATAAAAGGGTGACAAGGTCCTTTGTTAACATTCTAAATGCGGTGGGGATTAGGTTTGCTGTGCTCGGCATAGAGGAGTCTTGCACGGGAGATCCTGCCAGGCGCGCAGGCAACGAATTCTTATTTCAAATGCAGGCCATGAGCAATATTCAGGTATTGAATGGCTACGCAATCAAGAAGATCGTCACCGCCTGCCCGCATTGCTTTAATACTATTAAAAATGAATATCCTGTGCTGGGAGGTAGTTTTGAAGTGCTGCATCATTCCGTATTTCTTCAACAACTGATCGATGGAGGTTTGATTAAGATAAATGAGGGCGGATCGTTCAGGGGTAAGAAGATCACCTATCACGATTCCTGTTTTCTGGGAAGAGCGAATAACATTTATGAAGCTCCGCGGGCAGTACTCGAATCGCTCGATGCTGATCTTGTCGAAATGAAAAGATGCAGATCACGTGGCTTTTGCTGCGGAGCGGGAGGAGCGCAAATGTTTAAGGAGCCTGAACCCGGAAGAAAAGATATCAATGTTGACCGCACCGAAGAGGCGCTGGCTACCGGCGCGGGTACGATTGCTGTGGCATGTCCTTTTTGCATGACCATGATGAGTGACGGGGTGAAAAATAAAGACATGGAAGCCCAGGTGAAAGTAAAAGATCTCGCAGAACTTATTGCCGAAGCCCAGGGTTTAACCTGAAGCACAAAAACCCAAAATAAACGAGCATGTTTGTTCCTTTTCAATCAATGGCTCCCGCCTCCCGCATCTGGATATTTCAGGCCAATCGCCCGCTCAGTGCCGCAGAATCAGCGATCCTGGAGCGCAGGCTTCGGGAATTCACCGAAGGGTGGGCTGCGCATGGATCGCCTTTAAAAACATCGTTCACGGTTAAATTTGATCAATTTGTTATTCTCGCTGCAGACGAAACCCACGAGAGCCCGAGCGGATGTTCAATCGATAGTTCGGTGAGAGTATTAAAAGATCTTGAACAATCGCTCGGGATTCAATTTTTCGACCGCAATCAGGTGGCTTTTAAGCTTGGAGACCAGGTTATTTTAGTACCGCTTCAGGATTTAAAACAAAAGTTTCAGGATGGCATCCTAAATGAAGAAACTTTAACGTTTAATAATCTCGTGGGCATGAAGTCAGAACTGGAGAAAGCATGGCTTGTACCCGCTGGTCATACCTGGCTGAGGCGATATATCCCAAATGAGTTGGCGAACATGAAATGAGTTTTGTAGTTTTATAAAGTATATGAGGAATATAGGTTTTCTTGTGATCATTTTGGGCTTGCTGGCCAGTTGCGGTGCCGACAAAAAAGCCATCAAGGCCTTTAGGTTCGGAAAGTATCAAACCACTATTGATATTTTCAAGGATCAACTAAAAAAGGATCCGGATAATGCCCGCGCCAATTATTTCATAGCCGAATCCTACCGGCTTTCAAACAGGCTGAAGGAAGCTGAGTCATTTTATGCAAAAGCCGGTGGCCGGGGAGTAGATAAGGATTCCGTTAGATTTTATTACGCACAATCCCTGGAAGTGAACGGAAAGTATGATGCAGCACGGAAAGTTCTTCAGGAAGTCATCGCCGAAGCAGCATCAGATAAAATAAAAGACCGGGCGCAGACTGAACTGGCAGGCCTGGATTACCTGGAAAAATTAAATCAAAAAGAGAGCTTTTACCGGGTGAAGAACCTGGAGCTGGTTAACAGCGCTGCAAGTGAATACTCACCAGTATATCTTAACGACGAACTTTACTTTACCTCGTCGCGGGGCAACGGCAAAATCTACGAAGCGACAGGGACACCTTATACTGATATTTACAAAGTTGGATCCCGTGGAGCAATTGTAGACCTGGCAACTCTTTCTGCCCTTCCCGTTGGAATTAATAACGAGAATATCAATGATGGGTGCGTTACTTTCACCCCTGATGGAAAAATAATGGTGTTTGCCAAAGGCAACACGGGAAAGCGAAAAGGAACCAGCGACGTAGATCTTTACCTGACCCGCTTTCGAAACGGGGTCTGGTCGGAGCCGGTTCCGCTGAATATCAATGATCCGGAAGCATGGGATTCCTCTCCCTCTTTCAGCCAGGATGGACGCACGCTTTACTTCGCGTCTAACCGCAAAGGCCGTGGCCGCCAGCTTGTCGGTTATGGAGGAACAGACCTCTATTCTGCTCAAATGGATTCAAGGGGTAGATTCTCAAAAATTAAAAACCTCGGACCGGAAATCAATACCGCGGGTAATGAGTTGTTCCCTTACATCGCCGACGATGCCAAGCTATACTTCGCCTCTGACGGCCATCCCGGATATGGAAATCTTGACATTTTTGTATTGACGCGTGTCAACGGAAAAACAATGGTCGAAAATCTCGGACAACCCGTCAATTCAACCGGAGACGATTTTGGGATTTTCCTATTCAGGGCCGACCGCGGATTCTTTACCTCTAACCGCGACGGTGGAAAAGGAGATGATGACATTTATACATTTGTCAACGAAGATCCTGATCTGAAGGTCGTGAATTATTATCTGCAGGGTATTACCTATACTCCTGACAGCGCTGGCCTGAGGATCCTTCCCAACACGAAAGTTTCGCTGCTAGATGCTGAAGGTGATGTAATGCAGGATTATGTAACCGGAACTGACGGAAAATTTCTGTTCAGGGTCTACGATAACGAAGACTATGATCTCGTAGGGGAAACGGATGGTTATCTTGTGAAACGTCAACCATATTCAACGCGAGGCCGGGGTGTGGATCCCACTACCCTCAAACAACTCGTCACGAACATCACACTGGATACAATTCTTGTATTGGATAGAATTGCCGTGGATCTGGTTTACCGACTCGATAATATTTATTACGAATTCAATCAGGCTGATATCCGTCCCGATGCCGCAAAGGAACTCGATAAGCTGGTGCAGGTATTAATTGATAATCCGGAGATCACGATCGAACTGAGTTCTCATACCGATAGTGTTGCCACCGTAGAATATAACATGGATCTCTCTCAGAGAAGAGCCGAGTCAGCGGTGAATTATCTTATTCAACGCGGTATATCGCCAGACCGTTTGGTTGCCAAAGGATATGGAGAATTGCGGCCAATTGCCCGTAACACTAATCCGGATGGAACGGATAACCCGGCTGGCCGCGACAGAAACCGCAGGACTGAATTCAAGATCCTGAAGATCGGCGAAATTGCCAAACCTATCGAAGAGGAGGAAGAATTTGAGGAAGACAAATATTTCCGAAGTAATGAGGGTAATTAAAAACCGATCGCTTTTGCCCATTAAAGTTATGCCTCCAAATTTGGAGGCATTTTCTTTTCTGCTTTTTCTATTTTTGTTGTTTAATTGCACCCTATGAACTACCGCATTGAAAAAGACACCATGGGCGAAGTAAAAGTCCCCGCCGATAAATACTGGGGTGCCCAAACCGAAAGATCACGAAATAATTTCAGGATCGGGCCGGAGGCGAGTATGCCAAAGGAGATCATATACGCATTTGCCTACCTGAAGAAAGCCGCCGCCATCGCCAATTATGAACTCGGGGTACTGGACCTGAAAAAAAAGGACCTCATCGGAAAGGTCTGCGATGAGATCCTTGGGGGAACGTTAGACGGGGAATTCCCCCTGGTAATATGGCAGACAGGATCGGGTACGCAGAGCAATATGAATGTAAATGAAGTGATCGCCTACCGTGCGCATGTACTTCAGGGTGGAAAGCTTTCAGATGAAAAGAAGGTCTTGCATCCGAATGATGATGTGAACAAGTCACAGTCCTCAAACGATACATTTCCAACGGCAATGCACATCGCAGCTTATAAACAAGTAATGGAGATTACTTTGCCGGGACTGCAAAAACTTCGCGGCACGCTGGCGGCGAAGGTCAAAGAATTCAAAAACCTCGTCAAAACAGGACGCACGCATTTTATGGATGCGACTCCATTGACCTTAGGTCAGGAATTTTCCGGATATGTACAGCAGATAGACAATGGTATCAAGGCGATCAAGTCGGCGCTTGAAGCTGTCCGTGAACTCGCTCTTGGAGGTACCGCTGTTGGCACCGGTCTTAACACACCAAAGGGTTATGATGTACTGGTGGCTGACAAGATTGCAGGTCTAACAGGCCTTCCGTTTATCACTGCTCCAAATAAATTTGAAGCGCTTGCGGCTCACGATGCCATGGTAGAACTTTCCGGCGCGCTGAAACGCGTTGCAGTTTCTCTGATGAAAATCGGGAATGATATCCGCATGCTGAGTTCAGGTCCCCGATGCGGCATCGGCGAGATCATTATCCCCGACAATGAACCGGGATCATCCATTATGCCCGGCAAAGTTAACCCCACCCAGCCGGAGGCCCTCACCATGGTGTGCGCGCAGGTGATGGGCAATGACACAACTGTTACAATAGGCGGATCGTTGGGACATTTCGAGTTAAATGTTTTTAAACCGGTCATTGCTTCGAATGTGCTTCAGTCTGCGCGTCTGATCGGCGATGCCTGCGTATCATTCAATGATAAATGTGCCGAAGGGATCACGGCTAATAACGCGATCATCAAACAGCACCTGGAGAACTCACTGATGCTTGTAACGGCCCTTAATCCTCACATAGGCTATGAGAACGCAGCCAAAATTGCGAAGAAAGCCCATAAAGAAAACAAAACCTTAAGGGAGACAGCGATTGAATTAGGACTGTTAACATCTGAACAATTTGATGAGTGGGTTAAGCCCGAAAAGATGGTCGGAAGCCTTGAGAAATAACCACAATAGTAAAATTCAGAAAAATATTTGTACTTTTATTTTCAGATAAGGCATTGTGCAGCAGTGCGTTTTTGGGTTGAGGGGTTAGTTGGCCGGAATAAAGGCCCTGTTTTGAAAAAGAAACTCAATTTTTAAACATATGAATAACAGACTTATTTTATTTTTTTGTCTGGCTTTAATTTTTTCAACTTCTCATAGTTATGCACAGCTTTCAAAACAAGAAAAAAAGGAGTGGAAGAAAAAAGCCAAGGAATTTGCTAAGAACCCGGCTAACCTGAAGCAGCTAACTGAAGATAAAGAAGCTGCAGAGGGTCAACTTTCCTCTCTTAACGACAGGGTGTCGCAGCTACAATCGAGCATGAGCAATAAAGATGCGCGAATTGCTGAACTGGAAGATCAACTTTCACAGTCGCGGGCGCAGTTAACCAGCTCAAGAGCAGAACTTGCGCAACTGAAAGCTACGCCGGTAGTCAATGAAATGGATTTTTCCCAGGGTGTTGTATTCAAGGTGCAGATCGGCGCTTTCAAGAACAAAGACCTGCAAAAATATTTTGACAACAACCCTAATCTGGGTGGAGAAGTGAAGGAAAATGAACCGCAGAAGATCACTATCGGAATCTTCCGGGATTATTGGGAAGCGGATGAATTCAAAAAATATATGCGCGAAATGGGGGTAAAAGATGCATGGATCGTACCCTATCGCGATGGACAGCGCGTAGAAATAAAGGATGTACTGGAAGGTGTGGTAACCGACAAGACCGAAGGCACCACAAATTAAAATACGTTTAAAGGAATCTTAGAAAGCAGTATAGTTATATACTGCTTTTATTTTTTTCCGGCCGTTGCAGAATTTAATTCATAAGTTTTCTCACCGGGTATATTTTTCTTACCGGAACAGACAGCTGCAAAAACTAATTTTGACAGTCCGGGATCAAAATTTGTGCATGGGCATTTCCGGGTTACTTTTGTGGGATGGCCAGGGCAATTGTAATTCTTTTTTGGTGTTGTTGTATAACTGCCCAGGCGCAGGTGAGGGTCAATAAACTGGTCATACAACCTCATGAAACCTTTTATCTCGATTCTACGGATATTCTGGTGGCGGATTCATTAATCATGATGGATTCCTCCCGGATCAAACTCAATGGCTTAAAAGCTGAAAATTTCATCCGCACCAACGTTGCCATAATAGGGAACTATTGCAGAATTGATGGCAGGGGTGTGCCAGGCAAAAAAAGTGCTGATGGTACCGCAGGACTTACGCCCATTGGGCCGTGCCGCGACGGGGTAGCGGGGAGAAATGGACTCAGAGGTTTAAGCGGAGGTTCAGGCACCAATCTTTTTTTATATATTGATAAGATCCACATAAAGGGTAAATTAATTATCGATCTTTCCGGAGGCAATGGTGGCGATGGTGGAAATGGTGGCGAAGGTGGCGGCGGAAGTCCTGGTACACACCACTGCAATGGTGGTGAGGGAGGAAATGGTGGCAACGGAGGGGCAGGCGGAGACGGCGGCCGGGGAGGGGTGTTGACTATCGGGGGAAGGGATGCAGTTATCAGCAAAGCTTCGCTTGGAAATCTTCTCATTGTAAAAAATAATGGCGGTTCTTTTGGTTATGGGGGAATTTGCGGCGCTGGCGGACAAGCGGGATTAGGACCCAACCGCAAAAATGGAAAGGCAGGGGACAAAGGTACGGATGGCCTTTACGGTCGACCAGGCGATAGCGGGACCGTTCTTTTGGAAGAACAATAACAAATGGATAAGCGCTGGCTATTAAAAGACATTCCTTCTCAGGATCAGATCGAGAAGCTCTCAAGATCAATTAATACAAATCCCTACATAACCGGCGTCCTTCTGCAACGCGGCATCTGCGACTTTGATACTGCTAAAAAATATTTTCGTCCCTCGCTGGACGACCTGCATGATCCCTTCCTGATGAAGGACATGGAGAAAGCAGTGAAGCGCCTGAAGAAAGCTCTGGACCGCGAAGAAAAAATTCTCATCTACGGCGATTACGACGTAGATGGCACTACAGCGGTCTCACTTGTATACCGGTATCTGCGGAAATTTTACCCGGGCTGCGATGTGTACATTCCCGACCGATACGCCGAAGGATATGGTGTATCGCTTGCTGGGGTTGAGTATGCAGCCGCGAATGATTACACTCTGATCATTGCCTTGGATTGTGGAATCAAATCTTCAGAACTTGTGCAGCTGGCGGACCACAAAGGTATCGACTTCATCATTTGCGATCACCACTTACCCGGCGATGCGATTCCCAATGCAGTGGCAGTGCTTGATCCCAAACGATCAGATTGCAACTACCCCTGCGATGAACTCAGTGGCTGTGGATTGGGCTTCAAACTTATGCAGGCGTACGCACGCTTATACCGCAACGAAAAGGAAGTATTTGAATACCTTGACCTCGTGGCAGTAAGCATTGCATCAGATATTGTACCCATCATGGATGAAAACCGGGTACTCGCTTACTATGGACTAAAAAAGTTGAATGACAACCCGATGCCGGGTTTAAAGGCGCTGAAGGATATTGCGGGCATTAAAAATGAACTCGATATCTCAGGAGTGGTTTTTACACTCGGCCCCCGAATAAACGCGGCGGGAAGAGTTGCCCATGCCCGCGCCGCTGTTGATCTGCTTATTTCTCAAAGCGAGGAAGAAGCCAATGCGCTCGCCGAAAAAGTGAATCTCAAAAACGAGTTGCGAAAAGAATTCGACTCCTCCATCACCGAAGAAGCGCTGGCCATGATCGAAAGTAATGACCTGGTCCGGAGGTCAAAATCTACGGTTCTCTTTAAAAACACCTGGCATAAAGGCGTTATTGGCATAGTTGCTGCACGGTGTATTGAGAAATTCTACAGGCCAACCGTGATATTAACAGAATCGAATAATAAAATTACCGGGTCCGCCCGCAGCGTCAATGGATTTGACCTTTACAACGCGATTCTCAGCTGCAGCGACCTGCTTGAAAAATTCGGAGGCCATAAGTATGCCGCTGGCCTCACCCTCGATGCCAGTAATCTCGAAGCCTTTCAACAGCGGTTTGAAGAAGTTGTTTCTTCAACAATAACAGCGGACATGATGACCCCCGTAATTGAGATCGACTATACCATTCCACTCGACGCCGTGAACGTAAAATTCGTAAATCTGTTGAAACAAATGGGACCCTTCGGCCCCGAAAACCCACGGCCTGTATTTGAAGCAAAAAATCTTTACGTCTTCAATTCACTCTCGAGTTTTAAAGACCGGCACATTAAATTTCTAGTCGGCCAGGAGGGCGGCAACAATGTATTTCAGGCCGTAGGTTTTGACATGGCTGAATACTATGAGCCGATTGCCAGAGGAGATTCGTTCCGGATGGCTTTTACCATTGAAGAAAATGTTTATAACGGAACGACTTCAATTCAGCTCCGGATCAAAGACATAAAATTTGACTAGCCGATGATATTGCGGGCAGAACATTTGTTTAAGAAGTATAAGTCACGTACAGTTGTCAACGATGTTTCTGTTTACGTTGAACAGGGAGAGATCGTTGGTTTGCTGGGACCGAATGGCGCCGGAAAAACTACGAGCTTTTACATGATCGTCGGACTGATCAAACCCAACGAGGGAAAGATTTTTTTGGAGGACCAGGAGATCACCGACCTTCCGATGTATCAGCGCGCGAAGCGCGGTATCGGCTACCTTGCGCAAGAGGCATCCGTTTTCAGAAAACTAACGGTGGAAGAAAACATTCTGGCTGTGCTCGAGATGCGCAATTACTCTAAACAGGAGCGACGCGAAAAAACCGATCATCTGATCGAAGAGTTCAGCCTTCAAAAAGTGCGCAGGAATCTTGGGATGTCTTTATCGGGAGGAGAGCGCAGGAGAACAGAAATAGCCCGCGCGTTGGCAGTGGACCCTAAATTTGTATTGCTCGACGAACCCTTTGCTGGTGTTGATCCCATTGCCGTGGAGGAGATCCAGATGATCGTGGCCAAGCTTAAAAATAAAAACATCGGCATCCTCATCACCGACCACAATGTCGATGAGACGCTTTCAATTACAGACCGCGCTTATCTCATGGTAGACGGTAAACTATTCAAGGCGGGTACAGCCGAAGAACTCGCCAATGATCCGTTGGTGAGGAAGGTATATCTCGGCCAGAATTTCAAGCTGCGAAGGGCGAACATCAATATGCCCTGAAGGAAAAAAACTATTTATTCTGAGTTCCTGCGTGGGCCCACAACTAATTAAGTTACGAAAAATCCGCGTCGTTACCAAATAATGAGCACGTATTGCAGGGACTTATTTGGTCGATTTTGAGCCCGTACGCCTGTTATTTTGGCATCAGCGCATGTATCTCCCTCCACACGAGTTCGGGTTCGTAGCCCTTTAGTATGGCGTATTTCGACAACCTCTCGCGAAGCGCATAAATATTGTCTTCTTCAACAGATCGTGATTTTTCCGCAAGCAATTGCCTCAGGGTATCGACATAGGAGTTCTCTTCGATTTCTTTCAGTCCGATGAGGATACAGTTTTTAGAGACGCCTTTACCCTCCAGCGCATGGGTGATCTTAATCCGCCCCCATTTCTTCACCCTGAATTTTCCTCCCGCAAAAGCTTTTGCAAAACGCTCTTCGTTGAGAAATCCGTTTGTGATCAGGTCAGAAATTATCTCATCTACATCATTGCGGTAAAGGCCGTATTCATACAGTTTAGTTCGGACTTCCTGATGGGAACGCTCCTGGTAAGCACAGTAACGCTGGATCTTTTCTTTCGTAGGGGTCTTCATTGCAGATGGAAAATTAGCTTACAAAAAGCCTCCTCCTACGTCGTCTTAACGAGTCCTTTGTTTCTGAGGATACTTGATAAGAATTTCCGCTCATTTTCGGTGTTGAAGATACGGAAGGGCAAATGGATAAGCTGTGCTTTGTTAACGAAAAGCACAAAGTAATCCTTTCCTATGGCAGCCCTTTTTATCTGATCCCATTTAAGAGGCATTCCCTCCCGCGGGTTTAGCTTCATGATAATTTGCTGGCTGCTGATCTCGTATGTAAATTTTTCAAATAGCATTTTACCCTGATCGAGTTGTGTAACGCCGTAAAATTGGATCCACCAGAAAAGCAGGTAAAGGCCCAGGCCAACGATGGCGCCAATGAACCACCAGATGCTCGGTATCCAGATATAGCCCAAACAGATCACAAAAGCTCCAACGGCAGCAATCCAACCCTGACGCTGGAGGATCTCTCTCAATGCAAGCCGGATATAAGTTTTCTTATCAAGTTTGTAATTTTTTGTTTTAACGATCATAAATTTTACTTCCTTTTTTTATTGCTCAGCGTGTTGCTTTAAGGCTGAGATCCAAACTTTTCACTGCATGTGTAAGGGCGCCGACTGAAATAAAATCTACCCCGCATTCTGCAATACTCCGGATCGTGTCCTCAGTAACACCCCCGCTGGCTTCGGTTTTATATTTCCCACCAATTAATCTCACTGCCTCCCGCATGGTGGGCAGGTCCATATTATCCAACATTATAATGTCGACACCACGCGTTTTAAGAACCGCCTGCACTTCCGAAAGGTTGCGGGTTTCAATCTCAACAGGCAGTTTTTTGTCAATGGCGCGAAGATACTCTTTTGTTCGGTTGATTGCAGCTGAAATTCCGCCCGCCATATCGATATGATTGTCCTTAAGCATGATCATATCGAACAATCCGATTCGGTGATTTTTTCCTCCCCCAATCAAAACCGCCCATTTTTCCAAAAGCCTGAAGTTGGGAGTGGTTTTCCGGGTATCCATCAGCCGGGCTTTTGTTCCGGAGATAAGCGAGGCATAGTGGTGGGTCTTAGTGGCGATGGCGCTCATGCGTTGCATGCAGTTAAGCACAAGCCGTTCCATTGTCAAAATGCTCCGTGAAGAACCCGAAATCGTAAACGCGACATCCCCATTTTTGATCGCGGAGCCATCCTCAAGGAAAACTTCCATTCTGAGACCTTTGTCAGCGTACGTGAAAATATACCGCGCGATTTCAACTCCCGCCAGAATACCATGGTCTTTGATGAGTAGCCGGGCTGTACTTTGTGCATCATGCGGTATGGACGCCAGCGTGGAATGGTCACCCTCGCCCACGTCTTCCGTCAGGGCAGCGGCGACAAAACCTTGTAAGAAATCATCGGTTATATATGCTGGCTTCACTCCCGCAAAAATAGGGCACCCTGGCTGTGATTGCAGAGAAACACCGGATTTTTTATCTGCTCTTCAGGGAAGGCCAATGCGCAAGCCTATTCTTTTGAAAAGGAAATTTCGTGTAGCAGCTGTTGTTTGTTTACAGATTTGATCTTCATGAACACCCTGTAAGTTTCTTCGGCGCTTTTGTATTGACCGATCGCAAAGGGCTGACCGCCTTTCGATGAGCCCTGGTGAATGATATTAAATTCCGCAGGCGGATGCTGCCTGAAAAAATCACGAAAAACAAATTCAGCCTGCGCTTTGCTGTAAGATTGCACCTTTCCTTCAATAGTAACATCCACAGTCTGAAATAAATATTTGGATAATTCTTTCGCACTGCCCGCTTTGATTGTTTCCCGCACCTGATAGATCACCTCGCTCTGAGCATTAGAGGCAAACACCTGTAAGGTTAGGATACAAAAAACTATAAACGCTTTCAATCTGTTCAACTTCATCACAGTGTTGGTTAATGGCGAAAATTATGCCATTGTTGAAAGATAAAGAAATTTACTGACGGTCAGGAGGTCCTTACTTTTGAGCCGATGTAATGAAATGTTCTTATCGTGCTATATTTGCGCCTTTTAAATAAAGCTTTTCCTAAAATGGGCCTTTATTCCGGTAAAGTTAAAATCAAAACGCACAGCAGGTCAATAGCGACAGGGAAAAACTATTTAATACATGAATAAAAAGGTTTTATTGATGATTTTGGATGGATGGGGCATTGCAAAAAATAAGAAAGTATCTGCAGTTGACCAGGCCAACACACCTTTCATGGATTCGCTGTACACGACATATCCCCACAGCAAACTTGAAGCATCCGGTCTTGCGGTAGGGTTGCCGGAAAGACAAATGGGGAATTCAGAAGTCGGCCACATGAACATCGGTGCCGGGCGGGTCGTTTACCAGGACCTTGTAAGGATTAATAAGGCTGTCGAGGAAAATGAACTCGATCAAAACCCGGTATTAATCTCAGCTTTTGACTACGCTTTGAAAAGCAAAAAGAATGTACATTTTATCGGCCTGGTGTCGGACGGCGGAGTCCATTCTCACATACTTCATTTAAAAGGGCTCATTTCCCTGGCTCACAGAAAGGGCGTGCAAGATTTTTTTGTTCACGCGTTTATGGATGGCCGTGACACAGATCCGAAAAGCGGCCTGGCTTATTTAAAAGAGCTCACTGATCATCTGAAGAAAAATTCAGGCAAGCTGGCAAGCATCGTCGGACGCTACTATGCAATGGATCGCGACAAGAGATGGGAACGTGTAAAGCTTGCTTATGATCTGATGGTTAATGGAAGAGGAGAAAAAACGACTGACCCTTTGCGCGCCATCCGGAAATCCTATGAAATCAATGTCACCGATGAATTTATCAAACCCATTGTGGTCTCAGGTGATACCGGGCAGCCGGTAGCTACAATAAAAGAAGACGATGTTGTCTTGTGTTTTAACTTTCGCACCGACCGCGGAAGAGAGATCACTCAAGTGCTGACGCAACAGAATTTTCCAGAACATGAAATGAAGAAATTGAAGCTTCATTATATCACGCTGACAAATTATGATGAATCGTTTAAAGGCGTAAAGACTATTTTCGAAAAAGACAATCTTGAGAATACTTTGGGTGAAGTTGTTGCAGATGCAGGAAAAAAACAGATAAGGATAGCGGAAACAGAAAAATATCCGCACGTCACGTTCTTCTTTTCAGGGGGACGGGAAACTATCTTCGAGGGAGAATCCAGGATCTTATGTCCATCTCCCAAGGTTGCAACCTATGACTTGCAACCCGAAATGAGCGCACACGACATAAAGGATAAAATAATTCCGGAGCTTGAAGGAAAGACTGCGGATTTTATCTGTCTTAATTTTGCGAATCCGGATATGGTGGGCCATACCGGCGTATTCGAAGCTGCGGTAATAGCGTGCGAAACCGTTGATCATTGCGCGCAAAAAGTTACAGAAGCTGCCTTGAACAATGGTTACGCTACTATCATCATCGCCGATCATGGCAATGCGGAGATGATGATCAACGACGATGGAACTCCCAATACAGCACACACCACCAACCTGGTACCCTGTATTCTGGTTGACAATGACTACCGGGGAAAGTTAAAAGACGGAAAACTCGGAGACCTGGCCCCCACTATCCTCAAACTGATGGGTTTAACTACTCCTAAACAAATGACGGGAAATGTGTTATTGGAGAATTGATCATAAGTTAAAAAGCCTGATAGTCTTTTTGTCGCTCAGTATCGTACTGGGGTCATGTCACTCAGAAAATCAGCCGGCGGCATTCTATCCCATCGACAGTCTGGTGACAGGACAGATCCGGCACCTAACCCTGATAAATGCCGGACTTTTCAAGGAAGCACTATTGAGCGGAAAAACCGATACCCTTACTTATACGCCTGGCGATACCGTTGCGTGGATGAATGAACTTGACATATTCAGGAAACTAAACGTTATCAATAAACCTGTCAACAAAGGAAGCTATCTTGTTGACGATGGCCTTTTTGATCCGGGAAGCAACCTGACGGTAAAAGCTTTTACCAGCATGAAAAAACTGCCGGTGGTTTATCTGAAAATTTATTATCAGGGCAATATCAGCAAACCGAGAAAAATCGAAGCTTTATACGATGAAGCCAACCTGCTTTATCAGAGTGCGCGTCAACTATCAATGCATTTTCAACAAATCGAAAATAGAACGGTAATGACTTCGTACGTCATCAAGGGTGGGCAGAAAATGGTATTTGGCGATTCGGTCGCTTTTTACATTAGCGGAAAGATTTTGGTAGATTGAAGAAATCATGGGTAAGCGAACAAGAGAAACACTCAGGGAAGAAGAAAAGCGACGTCTGAACAAGGAGGGCATGCGGCAGTTGGTGGGCATATTTCGTTTTATGTTGCCCTATAAAGGTTTATTCATTTTGGGCCTTGCGGCGCTGGCGCTTTCCAGTCTGATCCTGCTGGCATTTCCGCGCCTGGCCGGCGAGTTACTCGATGTTGCCTCCGGAAAACCGCAGTATTTCGGCACCTTAAATCAGGTAGCCATCGCGTTACTTCTGATCCTTTTTGTGCAAAGCATTTTTTCGTTCGTACGTGTTTACACATTTACCATTGTGAGCGAAAAGGGAATGGCGGATGTCAGACAGGCGGTTTATCAGAAGATCATCTGGTTGCCAATGACTTTCTTTGATAGCCGCCGCGTAGGTGAACTAATGAGCCGTATCACCGCCGATGTCGGTACCCTTCAGGATACCTTTAGTTTCATCCTGGCGGAATTATTGAGGCAGGTCATCACGCTGGTGTTTGGTATCGGCATCATATTCTATCTGGCTCCAACCCTGACGGGCTTTATGCTCATTACGATCCCTGTTCTTATCATAACGGCGCTCGTGTTTGGAAAATATATCAAAAAGCTATCGAAAAAAACACAGGATAAATTAGCGGAAGCGAATGTTGTTGTCGAAGAATCGCTCCAGTCGATCAGTATGGTGAAGGCTTTTACCAATGAGATCTTTGAATTAAACCGTTATACCAGATCGATCGGCGAGGTCGTGCTGGTCGCCATTCAGTCGGCCCGTTACCGGGGAATATTTATTTCATTTGTGATCTTCGCCTTATTCGGAGGTATTGTTGCCGTTGGCTGGTATGGAGCTGGTCTTGTTCAATCAAATGAGCTGACGGTCGGGGAATTATTTTCATTCGTTTTTTACACCACGTTCATCAGTTTTTCAATTGCAGGTCTGGGCGATATTTATACCCAGTTGCAGCGCTCGGTGGGGGCTTCTGAACGGATCCTGGAGATCCTTGCACTTGAGGACGAATCTACTACAGTGGCACAGGCCATCAAGGTCAGGGGGGAAATTGAATACTCGGGCGTGAGCTTTTCTTATCCGACAAGGAAAGAATATACAGTGCTCAATGAATTGAACTTTGTTATCAGGCCGGGTGAAAAGGTTGCGCTTGTAGGAAAAAGCGGATCCGGAAAATCGACGATCATCAATTTATTGCTGCGCTTTTACCCGCTTGACTGCGGAAAGATAAAAGTGGATGGAGAATCGATCGAAGGTTTTAATTTAACTTCATACCGCAGAAACATCGGAGTGGTTCCTCAGGAAGTCATTTTGTTCGGCGGCACCATTGGGGAAAATATACGCTATGGCAAGCCGGGTGCAGGCATTGAGGAAATCAGGCAAGCCGCGCGCAAGGCAAATGCCCTGGAGTTTATTGAAAGTTTTCCGGAAAAATTTGAAACAGTGGTTGGAGACCGCGGGATAAAATTGTCCGGTGGGCAGCGCCAGCGAATTGCGATAGCCCGGGCGATATTGAAAGATCCTGCGATCTTGATCTTGGATGAGGCTACCAGTTCACTGGATGCCCACTCGGAGGTGCTGGTTCAGGAAGCCCTGGAAAAATTAATGGAAGGACGCACCAGCATTATTATTGCGCATCGCCTGAGCACAATAAAAAAAGTTGACCGTATATTTGTTATTCATGAGGGCATGCTAGCCGAAATGGGTTCTCACCTGGAACTATCCGGCCTGGATAATGGTATTTACAATAATTTGTTGCAATTGCAACTGCATCAATGAACTATGTCTCAAACCGGCTGTTGAAAAGTTTCAGATTGAGGTCTACCCCAACCCGCCAGGAGATATTACACCTTTTTTTAAAGAAGGATTATGCACTTTCACACAATGATATCGAAAGTGAAATAGCCGATGATATAGACCGGGTAACTGTTTACAGGACACTGAAGACCTTTTCCGACCGGGGATTGATACATAAGGTGCTGGATGATCGCGGAGGTTTAAAATACGCCCTTTGCAGCGGAGCGTGCTCGGCTACAGAACACCGACATGAACACGTACATTTTAAGTGCACGCAATGCGGACAAACTAATTGCCTGAATGTTGAGATCCCTATGGTAAAATTGCCGAAAGGGTACATACCCAAAGAGGTGAATCTCCTCATCCAGGGTACGTGCCAAAATTGCTCCGAGTAGTTTTCACCCTCCGCCAAACCGCAGATTTCAGAAAACAGAGTTTTCGGGATTAAAATATATTTGTAGTTTTGAAATTGAGCGAAGTTTAAAATCCTATTTTTGCTGGCTAAAGGCTTCTCCAACCAGTACAGACCCATTTGCACGTAGTGTTTAACATACTGACATTTTCGCTCTTTAGTGATCTGCCCAAAGAGGAGACAATACTCTTTGTAATTTTTGCGGTAATCATCATTCTTTTTCTGGTTCTAGACCTTGGACTGTTCCACAAGAAAGCCCACAAAATCAGCACAAAATCAGCCTTGTATCAGTCCATTTTCTGGGTTGTCGTGTCTACTCTTTTTGGTGTTTTTATTCTCTTGTATGATGAAAGCGGAACGGAAGGCGCGGTTCAGTATTTCTCGGCCTACCTCACCGAATACGCTCTGTCAGTGGATAACATATTCGTCATTCTGCTGATTCTGAAATATTTTAAAGTCAACGAGGCGTACTATCACAAGGTTCTTTTCTGGGGTATACTCGGTGCCATTGTTTTCAGAGGAGTTTTTATTTTCGTCGGCACTTTTCTCATCGAAAAATTCCACTGGATACTTTACATCTTTGGGGTGTTCCTTGTGTATTCCGGTATCCGGATTTATTTTGAAGACGGCGACGAGAAGATTGAACCCGAAAAAAATCCAATCTTAAAATTCTGTAAGAAACACCTGCCCATGTCACATAGCGATCATGGCGGGAACTTTGTTATCCGTGAAGAGGGCAAACTATTATTCACGCCGCTATTTCTGGTAATAGTCCTCATAGAAACAACCGATTTGATCTTTGCCGTGGATTCCATACCCGCGGCATTTGCTATTACTCAAAATCCATTTCTGATCTACACGTCGAATATTTTTGCGGTCATGGGCCTGAGGGCAATGTTCTTTCTGCTGGCCGGCGTCATTGATAAATTCTATCTGCTCCAGAAAGGTTTGTCTGTTATCCTTTTCTTCATCGGTGCCAAAATGTTGCTGGATATCTGGCACATAGAAGTGAATGTATACCTGTCATTTACCGTCATCATCGTTACCCTGACACTATCGATCATTTTTTCCGTGCTGATCCCGAGAAAGGCAAAGAGAAAGGAGGAAGAAGTCTAAGGTGTTATTCCCTCAGTGAAGAGATTTTTCGGAAGGATCTTTAATAGAACCGGAAGAGTCAGAAATTTCCGCGGGAGCGAGATGATGACGAAAGTAGGAATTGTTCTTAGCAATTGAACCAGAGCTGTTCGCATCACTTCTTTTTCTGCGTAAGTAAGCTCATTGGAACGGGATTTTTTGAGCAGCTCAACAACTTCGTGGTTCTCGTGAAGTTCTTTCATTAATCTTTGTTTATTTTTCTCAGCAATCCTGGCCACCCTCTTAATAAACTGTTCGCTGATCTGCTGGTAATCCTGGTTGTTCTGGAGATACGAAAGTTGTTCCCAGTTTTCAAGTACAAAACCTTCAATGGCAATGAGGCTGTTCTCGAGATCTTCTTCGTTGAAACCTAAATGCAGTGTAAAGGTCTTCAGGAATTCCATCTCTATCTCTTCAACTTTCTTATCAGCCCAGATAGTAAGAATAGCTACTTCCAGAAAAAACTTCTTCAGGATCCATGAATTTTCGGAAGGGAGATTGATCTCGTTAACCCCGATGCCTTTTTCAAAAATGCGGACCGCCTCCCGTCTTTTCTCAGAGGACAGATCGGCGCTGTGAAGAAAGAAATCCAGCAATTTCTTTTCCTCATATACCACTTCTTTGTTGGCGTGCGAAGCAGCCGCGATCACCTTCACAACGGAGAACCTAAGCTCATCTCTTTCATAGCGGAAGAAGTCGGCGACAATCCGGTCTGCATTGGTGTGGATCCATTGGCCGAAGATAAACACATCGAGAAACAAGAGGCTATTGTGAAAAAAGTAAGTCCAGAAATTTCCTTCGAAATCACTGGTCCTTTCTATTCGCTTATCCAGGATCCTCTCCGCGAGTTCGACAGCGGATTTTCTTTTTCCGAAAAAGGATTTTGATGGAGTGGAAAGCTCCGGGAAGATGTTGTTGTAAAAGTTACCGATGTTTTCGAGTGTCTTGTTAATAGCATCGGAAATTTCCACCGGCGAGCCATTCTGTTTTTCATAAAATAGAAGGGAGCTGCTGATAAGACTTTCCGCCAGCAACACTTTCATTTTTTCCTTGCTCTTCCAGGTATCCTGATCGGGATGACCGGATATTCCCACTGACTGACCATACATCAGGCCTGTAGGTTGAATGATCCTGTATAATGAATGTTCGGGATGAGAACGCTTGCGGGAAGCATCCGTGGTAAGTTCTTTCAGCATTTCCATGCGGAAGTCGATGTATTCTTTAAGCCACCCCTTTTCGTTTGGATTCATTTGAATTCGTATGCTGAATGGATATACACCGCCATACTGGCAGAGCAATATCTTTATTAGCAGATTAATTTAGAAATTTAAAAGCATTCTTAAAACCACTTACTTTAAAGAAGCTTTCCAACCCTTTAAATCCAGAGTTTTTGCCGCTGATTCGACCTTTTTTTTGAGTGAGACCTTGAATTTGTCAAGACGTTTACCCAAAACCTTATCACCGGAACCAATTATCTGGGCAGCCAGTATTCCGGCATTCCGGGCACCGTTTAAGGCTACCGTTGCAACGGGGACCCCCGCCGGCATTTGCAAAATGGAAAGTACGGAATCCCATCCGTCAATAGAGTTGGATGATTTGACAGGAACTCCAATTACCGGTAGGGAGGTAAGTGAAGCTACCATGCCTGGCAAGTGGGCGGCGCCGCCAGCTCCTGCAATGATTACACGTATACCGCGCTTGCGGGCAGAGGATGAATATTCCACCATGCGATTGGGAGTTCTATGGGCGGATACAACCGTTAACTCATAGGAGATTTCGAACTCCTCCAGAACCTCCGCCGCATCTTTCATGATCTTTAAGTCACTTTCGCTACCCATGATTATTCCTACCATCGCTTTTTTCATATGTTTCAATCGTTTCGAATTATTTTCCGAAGCTTCTCCAATCTAAAGGAACGTATTGCGGACAATTGGGTTCTGCCTTCAAACATGAAAGACACGCAAGAACTACGCACCTGTATACCATCAGACTCCTGACTTCCGGCTGCAAAAAGAGCATCAGGCAATTACCTTGAGCGTTTGCTTTACAAAGTTCGCTTTCTTTTTCAAGGCGGCCATGTCTTTTTCAAGAATGGTGATGTGACCCATTTTCCGGAAAGGTTTGGTTAATTGTTTTCCGTATAAATGAACAAAAACGCCTGGGGTCTGAAGCACTTCTTCAAGACCCAGATACCGTGCCGGCCCTGTATAATCTGGTTCGCCCAATAAATTAACCATCGCGCTCGCCATAAGTGCCCTTGTGTCACCCAGGGGAAGGTCCAAAATGGATCTTAGGTGTTGTTCGTATTGCGAAGTCATGTTCGCCTCTATAGTCTGGTGCCCACTATTGTGGGGACGCGGAGCAATCTCATTCACCAGGATCTCTCCTTTCCGTGTGACAAACATTTCGACGGCAAGCACACCTGTCATGCTGAGGTCGCCGATAATTTTTCTGGCTATTGCGTCGGCCTGCGCGGCTATTTCCTGACTGACCTCTGCAGGACTGAAAAGGTATTCAACCAGATTGTGAACCGGATGAAAGACCATCTCGACCACAGGAAAAGTTTTTATTTCCCCGCGTACATTGCGGGCGGCGATGACGGAAATTTCCTTTTCGAAATCGATGAGTTTTTCAATCAGTCCCGGAGCGTCAAATGCTTTTTTGAGGTCTTTTTCCTCCCGCATCATTTGCACTCCCCTGCCGTCATATCCTTCCCGGCCAAGTTTATTCACGAAGGGGAGGAAATGGCTGTATTGCCAGACGGTTTCGGCATTTTCAGTCAGGTAGAATTCAGCAGTAGGAATGCCGTTATCGCTGTAAAAGGATTTTTGAAGCCGTTTATCCTGTATCAATTCAATTACTTCCGGTTGGGGGAATACTTTTTTACCTTTTGAAGCCAGATGTTTTAACGCGGTGGTGTTGACGTTTTCTATTTCAATGGTGATGATGTCGCATTTGGATCCAAATTCCATTACAGTGTTGTAATCCGTAAGTTTTCCGCAGTAAAATTCAGTCAGCGAGGAACAAGGCGCTGCAGGGTCCGGGTCAAGCACTGCAAAAGGAATATTAAAATCAATACCAGATTGGATGAGCATGCGTCCAAGCTGGCCGCCGCCTAAAATGCCTACTTTAAAATCCTGTTGAAACGAAGGGACCAAAATTCAGGTTTTAATGCGAATCACGGAAAAATTACTGATTCGGAAAATTCTCCAGAACAACATCCAGCACTTTATCTCCAACCTGAATGTACTCCACCACAGGCATTCCCTCTATAACTTCCGCAAAAATTGTATATCGGCCATCCAGGTGAGGGGTGGGTGAATGGGTGATGAACCATTGAGTGCCTTCGGTGTCCTTACCGGCTGATGCCATACCAACACTGCCGGCCCTGTATTGGCGGGGGGAAAACTCCGATCGGATAGAATAATCTTCACTACCCCACCCATCGCCGCGCTTGCATCCGGACTGGATGACGAAATTGGGGACTACCCGGTGAAAAAATTTATTATCGAAATAGTCTTTCCGGGCCAGTTCAATAAAATTCGCTACTGAACCCGGCGACTCATTTACCAGTAGTCTGACAACGATGCTGCCCCGCGTGGTTTTGATGGTTGCCTTCTGCTGATCGGGAATCCTTTTAACAAGGTCCCAGTTGACAGGGTGGTTAAATTCATTTTCAATGCCTTGCGGTTTTCTGTTTTCAAAGTAGGCGATAGCGGCTTCAAGTGGCTGCAGTGCTTCGATATCTTCAGGCAATTTCAGTTTGCCCCGGGCCGCGAATAAAAAAGCCGGATCTTTTAATACACTCCGGTAATCAAGGGTTGAATCAGCTAACGCAGTGGCTATACTTCCCAAGACGGCGGGATCATGCTCTGACTGCATCAGGTTCTTAAAAATCGCAGCAATATCCGCTTGCAAGTTTTCATTAAAATTTTTGCTGTAATTCATTGCCACAAGCGTTGCAGCGGCGGCAGACCGGACCACCGCGATGTCTGCATTGCGAAGTTCTTTTTCCACAAAAGGGTAGTCATCGGGAAAATGTTTAAGGCAACTTAACAAAGCTGCCCGCTGATATGGATCTTTTGTATCTGCACTTTTATTTTTTATTTCTTCCGCGAGAGCTTCGTTTTTCCCCGCCTTCAGGGCAGCTTCATAAAGATTGGCCTGGACCCGCCAGTTTTTCGCCTGGTTTGTAAGGGACGACACTTCAACCCAATCTTCAGCAGCAATAGTTTCAAGGATTATTTGCGAGGCGGCGATGCCTACACTCGCATCCTTGTGATTTAATGCCTCGTACAGATAGTGCTTGGTCTGGTGATAGGGAAAGGAGCTTAAAGCCCTGATCGAATTTACGATCACCCTGGCATCAGCATCGGTTTTAATAATATTTTTCAATGTTGCCAGCGATGAATCGGAGGGGATCTTGCCAAGAGATAATGCAGCTGCCATCCTCACCCCCGCGGAAACATCTTCGCGCGCGGCGGCGATCAGTGATTTTTCAGCGTTTCTGAATTGTGTTGCTCCGCGGCCAAAAAAGTGGGCGGCACCGTGCCTGGTGTTTTCAGAATACTTTTTGTCCAAAAGACCGGTAGCCACCCGGTTAGCGATTGAATCCGTCTTGCCTCTTAACCCCGCCCGGTAAATGGACCAGGCAAGGCCAGCGGATCTGGTAGAATCGTTTAGAAAAACTGCGGGGTCGAGATGCCAGTGTTTCGTGGTCTTTCCGTAGGCCTGGAAGATTTCGAAAGTTATGTCTGCAATTTTTTCCTTTACCAAAGCACCCAATAGGATACGTTCGCAGGAAGGATGCTGCATTTGTCCCAGCGCAAAAGCCGCGGCCTTTCTAACGGAAGGCTCGGGATCCATCAACAATAGCTTGCCGATCCTGTCAACATCTTCCGCATCCTGCAATGAACCAAAAGCCTGAACTGCGTCACGGCGGTAGTCTGCATTTTGGTGTGTAAAAAAAAGATACAGGCTATCCGCCAAACGCCTGTCCTGAAAGCCGGCAATTTTCAAGCGCTGAGGGTCAGAAAATTTATTAATTGATTCGTCGCGACTTTGGCAACACATAAGGAGCAGACCCGATAATGCCAGAAAAAAAAATCTCACCATAAAGAATCTAAAAAATAGAGAAGGGCTTTATATTTCCCATAAAAACGCAAGTAGCAGCCAACATTACGAAAGCACCTGATAAACGATCCACGCTGAAACGTAGGCAAGGGCAGTCATGTATAGCAACTGGAGAAGAGGCCATTTCCATCCACCGGTTTCACGATAAACAACAGCGATTGTGCTCATACATTGCATGGCGAATAAATAAAAGACAAGCAGTGAAAAGCCAACGGCTGGGGTGAACCGGGGGCCTCCGGTTTCCGGATTGATTTCTTCTTTCATCCTGCTTTTAATGGTAGCATCATCTTTGCCGCCCGCACTGCCAATGCTGTAGATCGTAGCCATGGTGCCAACAAAAACTTCGCGCGCAGCGAAAGAAGTGATCAGGGCAATTCCGATCTTCCAGTCATAACCCAGGGGTTTGATTACGGGCTCGAGCGCTTTCCCAATTACACCTGCATAAGAATTTTCAAGTTTATACGCTGCGATCCTGTCTTCCAGCCCCTGTTCCGTCAAGCGTAAACTTTTACTTTCAGCTAATACGTTTTCCCGTGCATTTGGTATTTTATCGCCTGGGCCGTAACTGGCCAGCACCCACAAAACGATCGAGATAGCCATGATCACTTTTCCAGCCTCCAGCACAAATGCTTTTGTTTTCTCAACGATCGTATAGCCGACATTTGACCAACGCGGAACACGGTATGTCGGCAGCTCCATGATCAGAAAGCTGCGTTCCCTGACACGAATAATCTGTTTCATAATCCATGCCGAGCCCAGCGCTGCCAAAAAGCCGAGCAAGTACAAGCCCATGAGAGCGATACCCTGCAGGTTAAAAAAACCAAATGCCTTTTGTTCCGGCACGATGAGGGCAATGAGTATTGTAAATACGGGAAGCCTCGCCGAGCAGCTCATCAGTGGTGTCACAAAAATTGTGATCGTGCGCTCCTTCCAGTTATCGATGGTCCGTGTCGCCATGATTGCAGGGATGGCACAGGCAACGCCCGACATCAGCGGCACAACGCTTTTTCCGTTTAAGCCAAACCTTCGCATGAGTTTATCCATGAGGAATACAACCCTTGCCATGTATCCGCTCTCTTCCAAAACAGAAATAAAAGCGAACAGGATGGCTATTTGCGGAACAAAGATGATAATACCACCGATGCCAGGTACGATGCCGTCGGCCAGCAAGCTTGTCAAGGGGCCATCGGGTAAAACTGAATGCAGATAACGGCTAAGGTCAGCGAACAAAAGGTCGATCATGTCCATGGGTACCGTCGCCCACGCGAAGATTGCCTGAAAGATCAGGAACAACAACCCAAAGAACAGCGCGTATCCCCAAATCCTGTGGGTTAGAACCCTGTCTATCTTGCGTGAATAGTTTTTCCAGGAAAAATCAGTTTGTTTAAGCGTGACTTCATTCAACAGGTCCTGAATAAAACCATAGCGCTGAATCGTTTCTGCGCCTTGAAATTTTCCCGGGAAAAAATGATAGCGGTTGCGAACATCATCAACTACCTGCTGCTCTTTTGCAGACAGGAACTTAAGGGATTTCGGCTGCTCAAGAAACTGGTAGGCTTCGTAGTCATTATCCACCCCAAGTGTTTCACGCAGCTCTTTGACAGGAGCTTTTACTTCATCCCAGATCTTGAAGATCGAGTCAGCCGGGCTGGAAACAGGGCCGGCGATGACCTTTTTTAATTCTTCCAAACCGATGCCAATCCTCGCATTGATCGGCACCACCGGAATCCCTAGTTTTTTAGACAACGCCTTGATATCATAACTGATACCTGCCCGCGCCACGAGATCCATCATATTGAGGGCCAGGATGGTCGGCAATCCGATATCGATGATTTGAGATAGCAGCAGCAGGCCGCGCTTGAGGTTGGTAGCGTCGGCAATGACAACGATTTTGTTGGGCGTGGTCGGCGCATGGTGATCCAGCAGGATCTCTGCTACGATTTGTTCATCCAGACTTCTGGGATAAATGCTGTAGATGCCGGGCAAATCAATAATTTCCAGGGAGGAGCCATCTGGTAGCGAAGTAACTCCGGAACGTTTTTCTACTGTTACCCCCGGAAAATTGCCAATCTTTTGCTTGAGTCCGGTAAGTTGATTGAACAGTGAAGATTTTCCTGAATTCGGATTTCCCACTAATGCAACTTTCTGCCGCCTGGGGATGGTCATTAATTAACTATTGAAATGGTTGCAGCCTCCTCCAGCCGAAGGGATAGCTCATAACCGGAAACACTGATACAAATAGGGTCACCAAAAGGGGCGCGAAAATTAAATCTGACGGGAATACCTGGTAAACACCCCATTTCCATAAGTTTTACCGATAAGTATTCATCCGTAAACCCGGAAATAATGCCAATATCTCCTGGCTTCATTTCGGATACGTTTTTGGGGGTTTGAACCATATTCTTAATTAGATTAATTTTAAACAAGGCAAAGATATGGGTGGTTCCTGTTCCAAGCAATGATTTACATCAGTATTGTGTTTTTGTCTGAAGAGCTACAAATGGATAAGAAAAAATCAGGGAAAGTGAAAAGTTCCGGGAAGCCCTCCACGGTTAAGCCTAAAAAATCAGAGGACCCCAGACTGCAGGAGGAGGACAAACTGGATTTTGGAGGTTTACCGGATGTGGACCTCAAGAAAAATCTGGGATGCGGCTGATCACCTCAAATACTTTCGGCTACAAATACCCTTTTAACCCGTTCGCTGGTACTGGTTAAGATCTCGTAAGGGATGGTGTTAATACTTTTGGCGAGTTCCTCAATGGGTAGTCCTTTACCAAACACAACTACTTCATCACCTTCCTTTGCTGAAATGTTTGTGATATCGATCATGGTCATATCCATGCAAACATTTCCGATTACGGGGGCAGGCATTCCATTCACCAATACCTTACCAATCCCCTGGCTAAAGGCACGGCTAAAGCCATCGGCATAGCCAATGGCTATGGTGGCAGTTGTGCGTGGCTTTTCTGCCTTCCCTTTTCTTCCATAACCAATGCTCTCTCCTGCTGAAACATGTTTGATCTGCGATATGATTGTTTTCAGAGTTGCCACTGGTTTAAGGTTGTGAATGTGCTCCCGGGTAGGATCAATTCCATATAGACCAATTCCTACCCGGACCATATCAAACTGAAACTCCGGTAAGCGCAGAATGCCGGATGAGTTTAATAAATGGTAAAGCGGCCGGTAGTTCAGACGTTGTGAAATTCTATCAGCCATTTCTTTAAACCGGTCTCCCTGTTCACGGGAAAAGGCGTCATGAACAGATTCATCGGCACCGGCCATATGGCTAAAAATTGAGATCACTTTCAGGTTCGGGCGCTCGAGTAAGAGGGTTATAAGTCCGTCTATTTCTTCCGAACCGAAACCCAGTCGGTGCATGCCCGTGTCGATCTTAACGTGAATTTTACAGGGACGCTCCTGAAGCAGATCGCCAAATCTTTGAAGGATCTTGAAACTGTAAACCTCAGGTTCGAGATGGTATTTCAGGAGCGCGTCAAAACTTTCTTCGGCGGGATTCATTACCATGATCGGCAATGTGATATTGTTTTTTCTAAGCTCTATTCCCTCGTCTGCATAAGCAACACCCAGATAATCGATCTTGTGATATTGCAGAACGTTGGCGATCTCATTGCTTCCGCTGCCATAGGCAAAAGCCTTCACCATCGCCATTATTTTTGTTGTTGGTTTTAAACTTGCCTTGAAATAATTCAGATTATGCACCAGCGCACCCAGGTCAATTTCCATCACTGTACCATGGACCTTGCGTTGAACATGGTTGACGATCTTTTCAAAAGTAAATACCCTTGCCCCCTTGATAAGGATCATTTCATCCTGTAGAGAATTGAAATTAAAACTCTTCAGGAATTCTTCAGTGGAAAGAAAAAACAGTGAATCGGGGGGGAAATCACTCTGGTACGAAAACAATACCGGTCCTATTCCAATAAAATGGTTGACATGACTCGAATAGAGAAGAGACGCAACTTTCTTGATCAGGGCTGTATCAGAAAGGCCTGATTCATGAATGTCAGACAGGATCACTCGCTTCCTACTTTTCTGATGCTGATGTGACAGAAAATCCAGGCTAACCTGTAAACCAGCGAGGTCGTTGTTATAGGTGTCATCAATGATTTGACATTGATTGATTCCTTCTTTTAATTCCAGGCGCATGGGCACTGCCCGAAGGGAGGAAATGCGGTTTTGAATTTTGTCAGGATCAAATCCAAAATGAAGAAGAACCAGGAGGCAATGAAAACAGTTTTCGATCGATGCCTGATCCGAAAATGGAAGATGTAGTAGAAATTCCTTCTGTCGAGTGACGACGCGATAGGCCATCTCCTGTTTTGTAATCCGTATCGAAGCATTGACGCCTGTTCCCCAGGTAAAGGTTCGCATCGTGCCGCTTTGTCGTGCGGCTTCATCGATCAGATGGTGGTCTTTGCAGTATATCACCATTTCAGCATCAATGAAGAGCCTGAGTTTTTCCCTGATCTTTTCTTCGGTACTCTTAAAACCCTCGTTATGTGCAGAACCTATGTTGGTAAATACTCCTAGCGTGGGCTGCAGTACCTTTTGCAAATTCTGCATTTCATTAACAGTTGAAATGCCCGCTTCAAATATGCCCAGTGTGTGGTGACTCTGGATCTGCCAGACGGAAAGCGGGACGCCAAGCTGTGAATTATAACTCGCCGGATTTTTAGCAATCTTGAATTCAGGCGACAACAACTGGTACAGCCATTCTTTAATAATTGTTTTGCCGTTGCTGCCCGTGATGCCAATCACAGGGGCACTGACAAATGAGCGATGACTTGCCACAATCCGTTGCAAAGCCTTAAGAGAAGATTCTACCAGCAGTACATTTGCTTCGTTGCCAATAGCGGGAACCGGCCGTTCAACGATGAACTGTCTGAGACCCAGTTCGTACAATTTTAAAATAAACTGATGGCCGTCATGATGCGCACCGCCGATTGCAAAGAAGATTGCACCTTCCGTAACAATAGCTTTTCGGCTGTCCGTTATAAGCGTCGATATCGGCTGATCGCGATATAGTTGAAGGATTTTTCCATTGGTGATGTTTTCAAGCTGGGAAAACTGCATAGCCACTGACCGTCTTTTTAGGAAATAAAATTTCAGAATAAACGAGCTCCGTTTGGCACCGTTTTACCTGGAATGCATAATACTACGTCATTCTGCTGGTCCGGAAAACCGGTTACCAGTACCTCTGATAAAAAATTTGCAATCTTTTTTGGTTTGAAATTGACGACGCAGACTACTTGTTTACCAACCAACATTTCGGGGGTGTAATGCGCGTTTATCTGGGCACTGGAGGTCTTCGTCCCTATGGCCCCCAGGTCAATCCATAATCTAAGGGATGGTTTTAGCGCTTCAGAAAAAGATTCTGCTTTTGTGATGGTACCGACCCTGATATCCACCTTAATAAAGTCCTCCCATCTGATCATAAAACTTAAATGAATCTAAAATAGCGAGAAAGCTGTAAATCATACGTTAAAAAAACGACCGTTGAAAGTTTTTTGTCTGGAGTTTCTATGTTTATTTTGTATTTTACAGGATCGAAAAATTAAATACTGGTATTTTCTCCTTTGACGGGCAATAATGAAGATCTGGCGTAAACATTTTCTCTTTCTGCCAATACTGATGTGCATGGCCGCTGCTGGCAGTACGCTTGCACAGGATGCAGGTATGTCTGATGTGGAAATTGTCGAGGGGAACGATCCTGCCGAAGGTGAAAAGGTTGTCTATGCTCCAGGGGAAGAGGTGCGGTACATTCCTAAAGCGCCAGGCATGGCAGCGGGAAGAGATTCTATAGCCCTTCATATCCATGATTTTCCGATGCAACAGGCAACACTCAGGCCCTCAGACAAGCCAAATGAAAAACAACCCGCCAAATCCAAGGATGACTCCATCCTGACATTCAATTTCCTCTATTATATTATTCAGAAATACAAGCTTCAGGACATTATCGATTAAGGCGTTTTTTTCGTTTTCTTTTTTATATTTGCAACCCTGTTGCATTAAGAACTTGTGAAAAGAGCTGCCGTCTTCCTTATTCTATTTTTCCTTGGGGTCGCCATAAACTCCTATGCCCAGAATTGTCAGGAAACCTTGCGAGGGCTCATTGTAGACGAAGAGAACATTCCTCTGGCACATGCCGCTGTGTCGATCCGGAAAACTCAAACTCTGATCATATCTGACGCCAATGGAACTTTCGTCTTTCGGAACCTGTGTGCAGGAACCCATTCGATTCAGGTGACTTTTATAGGTTACGACACTCAGGTCTTTGAGGTGCAAGTTCCTTCGGCCGGAGCGATTACCGTCAGGCTGATCCCCTCAAGAACTGTCTTGCCGAACGTTATTATCGAGAGTGATCAGATCAGTCGAAGTGCTTCACAAACTTCAGCGGGCTTGCAAGAAGAGGAGCTAAGTGCATTACACGGAAAACCATTGGGGGAATCTTTAAAAGAAATTCCGGGAGTAAGTGCTCTGCAGACCGGACCTTCCATATTTAAACCAATGATCGACGGACTCCACAGCCAAAGGATACTTATTCTCAACAATGGCATCCGTCAGGAGGGCCAGCAGTGGGGGGTGGAGCACGCCCCTGAAGTGGATCCTTATATTGCCTCTCAAATAGAGGTGCTGAAAGGCGCTGAGACTGTAAGATACGGGTCTGCAGCTATGGGGGGAGTAATTATCATTAACCCACCACCTTTACATCAGACGGAGAAGATCGGAGGCGAATTGAATCTTGGGCTGATGTCAAACAACCGGATGGTGGTCTTTTCCGGATTGGTTGAAGGAAGTATGAAAGAAGGATCGGGGTGGAGCTGGCGCCTTCAAAGTTCGGTAAAGAAAGGTGGGGATTATCACGCCCCGAAGTACAATTTATCCAATACGGGTTTGAGGGAATTCAACTTTTCAGGCGCCGTTGGATTTAAAGATGAAGGAAGGGGAATGGAGATCTACCTGAGCAGTTTCAATACCAGGCTCGGAATACTACGGGCTGCGCATACGGGTAACCTAAATGACATGCAGCGATCGATTGAATCAAACAGGCCGTGGTATGTGGAGAATTTCACCTATGCGATCAACCATCCAAAGCAGGAAATCAATCACCACCTTTTAAAGATCAGCGCTTACCAGCAGGTAAGGGATCTCGGTAGGATTAGTGTTTTGTACGGTGGTCAGTATGACCAGCGAAACGAGTTTGATATCAGACGGTCCGGAAGAAATGCCCGTCCTTCGCTGTCGCTGAATCTGATAAGCAATGTGCTTGATGTGTCGCTCGATCACGAACATACCGCGCATAGCGGAAGCGTTGGTATTAATGGAACAATGAAAGTAAACACTAATGATACAGACGAAACCGGTGTGCGGCCTTTGTTGCCGGATTTTCAACAGTTGTCCGGAGGGCTTTTCTTGCTTGAGAAGTGGAAAAACAACAAATGGATCGTTGAAGCCGGGGGACGTTACGATTTTCAGCACCTGAAAGTTTTTACTTTTATCAATAACCGGGATCTGATCAAGCCTGAATTTAACTTCAATTTCTTATCCGGCACGCTTGGAACTACGCTCCTTTTTAAGCCGAAATTCAGGTTGGTTTCAAATTTCGGGATTTCCTCCAGACCTCCCCATGCCAGCGAACTATATAGTGAAGGCCTTCATCACGGCACAGCTTCCATAGAAGAAGGCCTGATGCGCAAGGACGGAGATGTTCTTACAGAGCAATCTCTGATCAAAAAGGAATTTTCCAGGAAGTGGATCAGTACGCTTCAATTCACGGGTCAAGGATTGTCCCTTGACTTTTCAGTGTATTACAACGACATCAATAATTATGTCTACATCAAGCCCACAGCAACACGGCTTACCGTCAGGGGATATTTCCCCGTTTTCCAGTATGAACAAACTGATGCCGTGCTCATGGGGAGTGATGCTGCTCTGAAATGGAAGGTAAGTGAAATGATCATTCTTAATTCAAAGTTCTCCTATATCTATGCCAGGGATACTCAGCACGATGATGTGCTGATTTACATTCCACCGGCGCAGTTTGAAAATAGTTTTACGCTGAGTCTTCCGGCGATTGGCAAATTGCAAAGCTTTTACGTTGGTTTGAGTGTGCCTATTACGTTCCATCAATCACGGGCCCCCATGGTCGTTTACCCGCTTGATATCGACGCTAACGCGACGCCGGAACGGGTTTTCGATTTTGCGCCCGCACCCAAAGGCTATGCCCTGCTAAATGCGCGGCTTGGGTTCAAAGTGCCTGTTCACGACCACTCACTTGGAATTATTTTATCAGGAGAGAATCTGCTGAACACGACATACCGGAATTATATGAACAGGCTTCGTTACTACTCAGATGATACCGGCTCAAATTTCATGCTTCGTTTATCCTACAATTTTCTATCGCATTAATTCAATGACCAGGACAAATAGTTTCTTTGCCTTCCTCAAGACGGCCATTTTTACAATCAGCGCCGCGCTGCCGATCTTGTTTTTTTCGTCGTGTGAAAAGGGCGACCCAAAACCGGTTAATGAGGAAGAGGTTATCACTACACTTGAGGTTGCGCTCGTCCCGGTTGGGGGAGGAATCCCGGTAAACCTGAAATTTTTTGACGTCGATGGCGAACATGGAAGTAGCGCGCCGCTGCATACTGTAAGCGGTCCTCTCAAAGCATCGACAACCTATACGGCCACGATAGAATTAGTAAACGAGACCGTAAATCCACACGGAGATATTTCCGCTGAAGTAGAAGAAGAGGCCAATCAGCATTTGTTTTGTTTTGAGACAGATGGGAGCATTGCTATTGAATACAGTGATGAAGATGAAAATGGTTTGCCTCTTGGACTGATCACCTCATGGGTAACAGGCGCGGCCGGTGAAGAAGAAGTTACCATTGTATTACGGCACCAGGCGGGGACAAAAACTGGTCAATGTCCCGGTGACGGCGAAACGGATGTGGAAGTGACTTTTGGTGTGACGGTGGTGGATTAGCGAGTGGCGTGTGCGTTAACTGCTCTTTGCTTTTCATAGATCAATGGCAGCCAGAACTTTTCGTGAGTCGTCAGCCGTGAATCGTGAGTGGCTCGTGCGGGCCGTTGATTCGTCGCTCTTCCAGAACTCAATGCCAGATACCAAAAATTCCATATCGGCAGAAGACAAGGGGAATTCATCATCTAAAACTTCTCAAACCTGCATTTTAACATGTCTTTCGACCTGCATTCAAACCTGGGCAGTTCAGGCTTTCACAAGAAATTGTTCGAGGTCTTTGAGTTTGAGCACTCCCTCATAGTAAGCCTTGCCGAAGATCACAGCAAAAATGCCCATATCGTTCAGACGTTTGATATCATCCACGCCGCGCACACCGCCGCTGGCCAGTACACATAATTCCGGGAAAGCAGTAATGATCTCATGATAATAATCGAACGCTGGTCCTTCGAGCACCCCATCTCTGGAGACATCGGTTGACTTGACGTATTTCAATCCGCGCGTGTAAAAATATTCCAGGTGATCGAAGAGAGAAAGATGTGCTTTGCTCTGCCATCCACGAAAAAGCAATTCTTTGGATTCCATATTTATGACATCAGCCCCGAGTGTCATTTTTTCGCGGCCGTAAGAAATGATCCAGGAAGCAAAAAGCTCGGGTTCAGTTACTGCGATGCTGGCAGCTGTAATGTAATCGGCACCATATTCATAAGCTTTGCTGATGTCGCCATCAGTGGAAATGCCTCCTGTAAAATCGACTTTCAGATCAGTATGGCCAGCTACAGCTTCGAGCACATGCCAGTTTACGGGGCTTCCGGTTTCAGCGCCGTCAAGGTCGACCAGGTGAATGACCTCAATTCCGTGATCCTCAAAGCGTTTTGCCAGGTCAAGCGGGTTTTCATCATATTCCTTTTCGCTGGCTTTATCGCCTTTGCGCATTTTCACCACATTTCCATTGCGGATAGCTATGGATGGAATCACCTGGATCATTTTCCGATCGTTAAGGAGGCGAATTTACAATGCAAAGCGGAAACATCCTCGTTTAGCGCGCAAAACAGGGTGATTAATTGGGAAATAATTTCACTTCAAACCTGTTTTATTTATGGTTATTTTTGAGTTCGCGAGGAGCCTTGAATGGAGGGTTCTAATAGCAACCGAATCGCCATATTAAAAGGTAGCAGTAATCGTTCTGGATCAAAATGATAAAAGACGCTTTAAAACCCCACTATGGAAATTGACATGAAATATCTCCGCTGTTGTGCTTTAATCGGTATTGCCCTGCTGGCATCGTTCGAGCTTGTTGGTCAGGCGAAGGTCCGGAAACTTTCCGCCATTATTAATCATCCGTCGCTGAACCTTTATGCTCCCTATGTGAGTGCTGACGCTAACGCTCTGGTTTTTCTGTCTGACAACGCGGAAGACAATGCGCTTACACCATTCTTCAGTTTTCGGGAAAATGCAGACTGGAAAGATCCACAGGTGCTTCCGAAAAACGTCAATACCCGTTTGAATTTTTTGCGCGGTTACGGACTCAGCGCCGATGGCAGAACGCTTTTTTTCAGCACGATGAAATCTCCGGGAGTTGGCGGATTCGATATTTGTACCAGTGACTGGAAAGGTTCAGCGTGGACCAACCCCGTCAATCTAGGGGCGCCCATCAACTCCCGATCACATGAAGCCTGCGCCTCGCTCACGCCTGATGGAAAGACACTGTATTTTATGAGGTGTGAAAGAATGGATCAGGTCAGGGCTGATCAATGCAAGCTTTTCAGAGTAGACAAAAAATCAAATGGTTTGTGGGGAGAGCCTGTTGAACTTCCTGAAATTATCAATGCCGGGAATTCGCAGACTCCGCGCATTATGGCGGACGCAGAAACTCTGATCTTCTCTTCGGATAAAATGGGCAGCTCCAAAGGAGGAATGGATTTGTACGCAACGAAATTCAGGAACGGCGGCTGGACCGACCCCGTGCCCCTGGCGTTCGCGAACACTGAGAAAGATGATCAATACGTAAGTGTAACAGGTCTGGGTCGGTATTTAGTACGGGATTCCCCAGGTGGCCGCAAAAATGAGTTGATGGAATATCTCATCCCGGGTGAGTTGCGTCCAAAGGGAATGATGAAGATCGAAGGGAAGGCTGTGGATCCGCAGGGCAAACCTGTTGCGGCCTATATCTCACTGGTTGATATTCAGACGGGGGAAAGAAAATTTAACGGCCGGCCTAACAGCGATGGCACTTTTCTCCTTTATGCAATGGAGGGAAGCCACTATGAATTAGCTATTGATCCCGAGCACGGGAAACAAACATATTATTCAAAGCTCTTTGACCTGACTCACGATCATATTCCACAAGTGGAAAAAGTAAATGCTGTATTGAAACCGCTCATGCCAGATGACGAGTTGGTTCTCGGTGGCATTACTTTCAAGGAATACTCTGGGGAGATTGACCTGGCGACGTCGGAGCGTGAACTCAAGCGCTTTACAAGGACGGTGACGAGTAATCCGGATCTGAAGTTTGAAGTCCAGGTGTTGTTTGAAGGCTATCAGGAAGACTCGCTGCAATCCAGTCCTGATCTGACCCAAATGATGGTTGACACCGTGTATTCAAAATACGTTGACATTGATACACTAGGACAACTGTACGAGCGGGATACCATGACGGTTAAAACGACCTATCACAATGACCGAACGGTTCAGCAAGCCGAATCCATTGTTGATTATTTAGTTTCGCGGGGAGCGAATTCAGGAAATATTGCAGGCTTTGTGAATGCGATACCAGCGATTATTCCAGAAAATAAAAAAACCATGGTGAAAGCGAGGGTGGTCAAAATGTAAATGGCACTGAAACCAGAGTTTTATCCCAGATCAAAACCATTTCGGCATCCTCACCGGTTTTTTCAAAGGCGATGGTGAATTGTTCAAATTCCTGTTCCTGCCTGACGGCGTGCGCGTCGATTTTCAGCACGTCGAGTTGGGCGTTTCGATTTGGTTCGCCCTTCGAGTTAAGGCCCCAATGACCGTGTTCTGAATTAAAAATGATGGTCCAGGTGGTTTCTCTGGGAATTGTCCACAGCGAGTATTTACCGGCTTTTAATGTCTGTCCTTCTATGATCAGATCCCGACTGGTTTCCAATGTCGTAGCTTCGTTGGCTCCTGTCCGCCAAACCTGGTCGTAAGGCACAAGACCACCGAAAATTTCACGACCTTTTTTCGAAGGGCGGTTATAGAAAACTTTTATGGTCAGATCGCCCTGTTCAAATACCACCTCATCTTCAGGGCTGAAAGATTTGGTGTTTTTTAGCTGCATAAAGCCAATAAACGCAACAATGGCCGCGATAGCAGCAATTCCAATCAGGCTAAATATGAAAAACTTCTTCATGAGAAATCCCGGTAAAAATCAAGTGCCTGTAATCAAAGGGCTTAACTTAAAAACAATTTCTTATTCTTTCTATAAAAATCCTTCTTTAGAGCCTATTTTTACCCGATCTAAACAGTTAAACTATGGATGCAGATTGGTGGCCCTTTTATGTTGTTATCGCTCTTTTTATCCTTGCCATTATTTCCCCGTGGGTTTTTCCCAACAAAACCGTCAGCAAGAATAAATACGACAACGAATTTTAGGGTAAGAGTTATAACGGATAATGAACGTTTGCGTTTAATGGTGAGAGAGGGTTTTTTGCAAAATGGATATTTCAACTTTCTTCATGTTGATAAAACTCCCGAAAACATACTTTCCTTACTGATTGCGCAAAAAGCGTGAGGCAAACTCTCTCAAAATTGTTCTATATTGAGATAATTCGCCAAAAAAAATGATGATACGCAAGTATCTGATATGCCTTTCCCTTTTTCTTTCTTCACTCCCGGCATTCAGTCAGGTCGCCCTGGGATTTACACTGGCAGACGGAAAAAGGAGAGTGCAGATACCAATAGAAATTTATAATAACCTCATCGTTGTTCCTGTCGTGTTGAATGGCGCCTTGCCCCTGAAATTCATTCTTGACACCGGAGTACGAACGGCAATCCTGACGCAGAAAACCTTTACCGATATTCTCAATCTATCGTATTCCAGAAAATACACGATCTCCGGCCCCGGTGGAGTACAGATCATTGATGCCTATATCACCAACAATGTTTCGCTGGAATTACCCGGTGTCATAGGACGCGGACATGCGTTGCTGGTTTTAGGAGAAGACTACCTGGAACTTCGCAATTATCTTGGCACAGATGTTCACGGAATTCTTGGTTATGAATTATTCAGCCGTTTTATCATTGAAGTGGATTATGATAAAAAAATGCTCACGCTCATGGTGCCTAGTCGCTTCAGGAAAGGCAGAAAGTATCAATCTATTCCCATCAAAATAGAAGACACTAAACCCTATGTAACAACCTCGGTTGTGCTTGCAGATGGAACCCAACTCACCGCGAAGTTACTGGTCGATAGCGGGGCAAGCCATGGGTTGATGCTTGAGCCAACGTCCGATCCGAGGATCATTGTTCCAGACAGTAGTATCAGCAGTATAATTGGAAGAGGACTAGGGGGAGAAATTACCGGCAAGATCGGGCGAATCCAATCCCTGAAACTGGGTAACTACGTGATCAAAAAAGTGATCGCTAACTTTCCTGATCCCAACAGCTATTTCGATAGTTTGAAGCTAGGGGCCACCAAAAGAAATGGCGCGATAGGCGGTGAAGTATTAAGCAGGTTTACTGTTATTTTCAATTTTCCTAAAGAAGAAATTTACCTGAAGAAAAACTCGGCTTTTAAGAAGAAGTTCCATTATAATCTCAGCGGGCTAACAGTAAAAGCAAAGGGCTCAAGGCTGAATGTTTTTGAAGTTACGGAAGTTAGGAAGCAATCTGCGGCCGATGTTGCCGGTGTGCAGGCCGGAGACCTGATCGTTAGTATCAATGGCTTTAATGCCAGTGGTCTTGAACTAAATTCGATCAACGGGTTTTTCAATTTCAGGCCTGGAAAAAAAATCCACCTGGTTGTCGACCGGAAAGGTGAACGACTCAGATTGGATTTTGCGTTGGCTGACCAAATATAACTTTCTAGAAACGGAGGGTTTTCAACTGCCCCTTTCGCCTGCGATAGGCCTTGTACAAAAATAATTGCGTTCTTTTAAACTTTAAGGAATTTCGCAGAATGGTGTAAAAGGCTTCCGCGGAGAAATGTTGTTTCAAAACGTAATCCAGAATACCGGTTGAAGAAGATTCATGGTAGTTGGAATTCTTTAGTACGGTAATAGGAACATCTTTCGTTTTCCGGCTTTTACTCAGGGTATTAATTGTTTGCGTAAGTTCTGATTTTCCGATATTATCATCGATCAGGATGTAATTCGGGTTAAACTTCATGAGTCGTTCCACAATACTACGCAAATCAAAGGCAATTTCGGTGATGATCCTGCGACCATGCATCTGATTTAGTTTCTCAAGCGTTTTGGTGAGATCAATAGGATTGTTGCCTATGAGCAGCACGTTTAAAGGCTCGGAAGTATTTGATAGTTGTACCTTTGTTTCCATTGTTGCCTATGTTTTATTAAACAACTTTTTATTATAAAAGGTTACTTGCAAGTTTAAGTCCAATGTTAGATTTGGAGTGGATTTAATGGAAAACGCGGTAATTTGAGTGCCATTTTGAAACAATCGATATTTTTTTGAGAAACATTGTAATTATTGGCGGCGGTCTGGCTGGGTTGATATCTTCCATTCAACTTATCCGCGCAGGAATATCCTGCACGGTAATTGAAAAAAAATCATACCCGCTGCACAGGGTTTGCGGAGAATATATTTCGAATGAGGCCTTACCTTTTTTAAAAGCTTCGGGATTATATCCGGAAGCCCTGAAAGTAGCGCAAATAAAATTTCTTGAGATTTCATCTATCAACGGGAAATCTTTCAGATTGACCCTCGATTTGGGGGGTTTTGGCATCAGTCGATATGCTTTTGACAATTTCTTGTACCGCATCGCAAAGCAGGAAGGTGTTTTATTTCATTTAAACAGTGAAGTAACTTCAGTTTTATTCAGAGATGAAAAATTTGAAGTCCAAACCCAGTTTGGGAATGTCCCGGCGGATCTTGTGGTAGGTGCCTTTGGTAAGCGATCAAAAATTGATGTTCAGCAAAAGAGGGATTTCATTAAAAGGCGATCTCCATTCATGGGTGTAAAATACCATGTACGCACCAACCACCCCGCGGATCTTATTTCGCTCCATAATTTTCGCGGAGGATATTGTGGTGTTTGCAACGTGGAGGATGGCGTTACCAATCTTTGTTATTTAACGCATCGCGATCCGGTGAGACAATTCGGTGATATCCAGGAAATGGAACGGGCAGTTCTTTTCCAAAATCCGTTGATCAGGAATATTTTCCAAAATTCCGGATTTGTTTTTAATAAACCGGAAGTGATCAACGAAATTTCATTCGAGACAAAAGCACCTGTGGAAAATCATATTCTTATGGCGGGTGATGCTGCGGGAATGATAACTCCTGTCTGCGGTAACGGGATGGCCATCGCTATTCATTCAGCAAAAATTCTCAGTGACCATGTTATTGACTATTGTAAAGGAAGGACCAGCCGGCAGGTGCTGGAGCAGCGTTACCGCAAAGACTGGAACACGCAATTCCAGACAAGACTTTGGTTTGGCCGGAACGTTCAGCGGTTATTTGGCCAGTCGCTGTTCTCAACGGTTGCGGTAAACGTAGCCCGTTCTTCAAAAACTATGGCGAACCTTATCGTCAGCCGAACACATGGCCAGCCCTTTTGAAAATTGCGGAACCCTGCCTGACTTTGGAAATTTCTGCGTCGTCCGCAACAAAGATGAATCCTGATCTCACTGGAAGAGTTGTAAAACGTGACTGGTATCCAGAAACAAGAAAATAAAATAGACATTTAAACAAATTGCTGAGATAAAATTTAACCGCATGGTGTGGCTGTAATCTGCTGTGGCTGCGTCTTTCAGGATCAGCATAAACCAATAAAAAAAATATGTGAGTATGGGAAGAAGGGCGATGAGGAAAGCCCAGACATATTGCTCCCCAAACACGAATTTGAAATAAAAAAGAAACCCGCCGATCGCAAACGTAAAAACGGAGGCAACAAAATAGAAAGTGCCGCCGATACCGAGCCTGGCGCTAAGAGTGACGTCACCTCTTTTCGCATCCTCGTCATGTTGATAGACCTGTGTGAGGGGATAGTTCGCCCACAACATGGCACTGGTAAGAATGCCCGGCAGGATAATTTTTGTTTTCCACGCATTCCCAAAATCAAAATCATTCACACCGACGTAGCACATTAAGAAAGTGAACAAACCCTGAAACAATCCAGTAATGAACCAGCTGGTCCAGGGGTATCTTTTTAAGCGGATATTGGGATGGCTGTAAGCTTTGGAAACCAATCCATAGATTAATACCATTACCGCGAAGCTGGTATTGATTTTTATATAGCTTAGAAGAATCGCCACGACATCGAATGAAAGGGCCAGCAAGTAAAGCCCTTTTTTTACGGGTGGCGGATTTTTCAAACCCCCGATGCTTTTCTCGTCCTTATCAAAGTAGCTGTTGTAAGCATTGCTGGCCGGGTACAGAAGAAAATGTAGTATAAAAAAAACCCAGAAAATCCGCCCGCCGTTAAAATTGGGTGATAACGACAGACTAAAAAGAAATATTGGCAGAAGGAAAAAAGAAAAAGGGATCCTGAGATGAAGCCATGATGAGCGAGAGAACATAAATCCCCTGGTTTTAAACCAAGTTAGCTGTTTTTTGATTTATTTATCGAATATGAGTTATATCACCGCAATAGGCACGGCCAACCCGGCACACCGGTTTAGCCAATCAACTATTGCTGAATTTATGTTGCGGGCCATGAAGCTGAACAACGGTGATGCCCGCAAACTCAAAACTATTTTCAGGGCAAGTGGAATTGAATACCGGCATTCCGTGCTGGAAGACTACGGGCGCGTAAAAGATTTTACTTTTTATCCTGACACCAGGGATCTTGAGCCATTTCCAGGAACTGAAAAGAGACTTCAGATTTTCCGGCAGAACGCGCTAGCACTCAGTATTGCCTCTTTAGAAGATCTGCTTCAGTCATATCCGGATTTTGAGATCGGGGAACTCACCCATGTTATTGTGGTTTGTTGTACCGGGATGTATGCTCCGGGTCTTGACATTGATCTCGTAAATGCGCTGAAATTACGCTCCACCATTCAACGCACCGCCATCAATTTTATGGGTTGCTACGCTTCTTTCAACGCTCTGAAAATTGCTGATGCATTGTGCAAGAGCGATCAGGATGCAAAAGTCCTCATTGTCTGCACTGAGCTTTGCAGTCTTCATTTTCAACGAACAGCCAACGAAGACAATTTATTAGCCAATGCTTTATTCGCCGATGGATCAGCTTCGCTGTTAGTAGAAAACCACAGCCGCAGCCGTCTCAAACTCAAGTTGGAGGAATTTCACAGCGACCTGGCGCTGGAAGGTGTATCGGACATGGCATGGACCATCGGCGATCTTGGTTTTGAAATGAGATTGTCATCCTACGTTCCTGACCTGATCAAAAAAGGTATTGCAGATCTCACGAACTCATTGCTGAGAAAAGTTTCCGCAAATTTGTCAGAGATTGAACATTTTGCCATCCATCCTGGAGGAAGGAAAATCTTGCAGGTCATAGAGGAAGAACTGAAAATAAATAAAGAAAGGAATGAGGCCGCGTACTATGTTCTGAAGAATTTTGGGAATATGTCATCCCCGACGGTTTTGTTCGTTCTTAAGGAAGTGGTAAAGAATCTAAATGGGCACAACAACGGGGAACGTATCCTGAGTTTTGCCTTTGGACCAGGACTTACACTTGAAAGCATGGTCTTGAGAATCGAAAATACTTCGGAATATGCCTGACTTTAAGCAGCGCTCGGCAGGTTTGGAAGTAATGGATGACCTGAATGTTTCGGGCAGGGACCTGCATCAGGCACTGCATGAACTGGAATCCATCAACTATTTGCTGGGTGGGAACTATGTTACTTTAAACGGACTCTCCCAACTCCTGAATAAAAACGACGCCGCGAAACTTCACGTCGCCGACCTGGGCTGCGGCAGCGGAGATATGTTAAAGTTGATTCGAAGATTGCTGGAGAAAAGGAGGATCAATGCAACCCTGACAGGTTTAGATGCAAATCCAAATGTAATAAAGTTTGCTGCGGCCAATACTCCGGAAACCTGCCGGATACAATATGAATCGCTGAATATTTTTTCAGATGAATTCAGGGCTCGAAAATTTGATATTGTCCTGGGCACTTTATTCTTTCATCATTTTACTACGCAACAGTTGATAGCTTTTTTTAAACAGTTAAAGGATCAGGTTTCCAGGGGAGTGATAATTAATGACATTCACAGGCATTGGTTTTCCTACTATTCAATCAAGTGGCTGACAAAATTCTTTTCGCGATCACCGATGGTCAAACACGACGCACCCATGTCTGTTTTACGATCGTTTCACAAGGGTGAGCTGGTGGAAATTCTGAACGAGGCAGGGATCGTGAGGTACCGGATAAAGTGGCGCTGGGCATTCAGGTGGCAGGTTATTGTCTGGTTATAGACACCGGAAGGCAAGCATTTTCTGAAGGTTTTTAAACTTCAGAAAGTTGCGGCGAGATGCAGAATAATTGACCAGAGTATCAGGTTGCTCTCACAGAGGGTGTTTAGGGGTCGCGCAAATGGACGATTTTGGCCTTTCGGGGCTGCCTTGCCCTGAGTTTGAAGAGATTAGAAAAATGGCACAATTTTTCGTAATTCGTTATAAATAAAATCAGCTATGAAACCTCACTTTATAATGGTTGCCATAATCATTCTGGCAGCTTGTTCTAAGAGTCCCCTGGGAACAAAAGTTAAGGAACCGTTCCGGGGCAATGCTTATGAATCAAATAATCGTTTTTTCAGGGCCACCGGTAAAGGTGAAAGTTTAAAAGATAATATTGCCCGGGGGAAAGCCGACATTGAGGCTAAGGCGCAATTGGCCGGTCAGGTTAATACAACCATGAAACAGGTTGCCGACCAGTATCTGGGTCAAACCGAAAATGCAGATGCCGCAGATCTTGCGGATAAATTCCAAAGCCTGGTCCGACAGGTTATGAACACAGACCTCGCAGACCTCCGAAAGATCGGTGAACAAAAATACTTTAACGAGAAAGAAAATGAATACACCGTTTTCATCGCCTATGAAATAAAGAAAAATGCCATGCTGAGGTTCATGAAAAAGCAAGCAAAGGTTGATAAGACGGTGAATGAAAGACAACGGGCGATGATTGAAAAAATCATCGATGAGGAGATCGAAAAAGCTGATGAGGCAGACGTTGACGAGTAACAGCTGGAAACAGGTAATTTAAAGCCTTCCTTACCGGGGAAGGCTTTTTTATTTGAATTTTTTTGGGGATAACCAACTACTCATCGGATTTATTTACCTGCTCTCTGCCCGCTGGCTCGCTTTTTTAAAGAATGATAATAAATTGCAGGGCAATTATGATACGGGTTTATACCATAGAAAACGGAAAGATAGAACAGTTCAAAAACCCTGCCCTGCAGGATATCACGCGCTATCAGAACATATTATGGATAGACCTTCAGTCGCCCAGCACACAGGAGAGGGAGTTTATTGAAAAGAATTTCAACATTGAATTTTTCACATCTCAGGAAGTACAAGAGATAGAAAGCAGCTCCCGCTTTTTTGAAACAGAAGAAACCATTGAGATCAACCTTGGATTTGTATCAACCGATGTGGAGCTTTCAGTTCAGAACGTAACTTTCATTTTAAAGAACCACATTTTATTCACTTATCGCCAGGGTGATGTAAAAACCTTTGCCGAGACCGTCCGCCGCCTGAAGACCATGAACACCGAAACAAAGGATCATGGCCTGGATGTTTTCCTGACGCTGCTTGAAACCAGGATTGACGGCGATGCCGACTTGATTGAAAGCATCAACAGGAGGGTTAATCATGTCAGTAAGTCGCTGATCTCCCAAAAATCTTTAAAGGAAGACCTGCTTCTGGGGATTGCCCAGCTGCAGGAAAATGTGATGATCCTTCACCAGGCTATCACGGAAAAACAACGCGTTGTCAGCTCGTTGATCAGGATACCGGAGTTCAATAGACTGGGTAATGAAAGGCTGACCATTATTATCCGCGACATCGCTTCGCTTTTACAGCACTCGCAGTTCAGCTCGCAGCGCCTGGAATATTTGCAGAATACTTTCCTGGGTCTTGTCAACATTGAACAAAACCAGGTAATTAAGATCTTTACCGTCGTGACCGTCATTTTTATGCCTCCGACTTTGATTGCCAGTATATACGGAATGAATTTCACCTTCATGCCAGAGATTGGCTGGGTTTCCGGATACCCCATAGCCCTTGCGTTAATGATCGCCTCTTCCATGATATTTTTATGGTATTTCCGCCGTAAAAAGTGGCTGTGATGATGTTGTCAGCGCCGGACCCTTCTGTCTTACTTTTTCGAGATAGTTCGCCACTTCTGCTGTTGCATTTAAATTCTTATCTTGAATTGCAAATACGCCCGGCTAACATTGGGATCACCTGATTCTCCCGCAGCTAAAACACTCAGGGTCATGGCTGAACAAAAAAAAAATGTCGATATTAAATGTGGAAGTGTATTCCCCTTTCCTTTTCTCGTGCTTGGCGCGGTCTTTTTTATCGCGGGCGCGGCAGTATTTGTGACTCATCCTGTTATTTCAATAGTTCTTATCGTCGCTGGGGTAGTGATCCTTACCGCCTATGAAGGAACAGAAATCAATCCAGCATCCCGAACCTACCGGGAATACAATTCCTTTTTGTTCATAAAAAAAGGGAAAGCAAAAAAATACAATGGCATCGAAAAAATATTTATAAATAAAGCAAAAGTGAGTCAGCGTGTCTACACGGCGCACACATCCAATTCAGCGATATTTACGGATACGGAATACAATGCATATCTGAAGTTTAACGAGGGGGAGAAAGTTTTTTTGTTCAGCGGAAAAAACAAGACAAAGTTGTTAAAAAGATTAAACGATATCTCGAGGTCATTGAACACTCAGGTTGTTGACAACACCGGGTGGAATTGATGTTCATATATAACTCTTCTGCTGATACGGGCAGCCGAACTTTGGTATAAAATAGAAACTCATTTCTAAATCAGGTTATCGGTAGTATCTTGGCAACAAACACTATCCTTGATCGAACTTTTCGGCTTTACATTTTCTTCAAACGAATTTTTGCTCTTCCTTTTGGTGGCGGTCTTAATCGGGATGTCGAAGACCGGAATTCACGGGGCAGGAATGATGGCAGTGCCCTTGCTGGCGCTGGTGTTTGGCGGTCAGCTTTCAAGTGGCATCCTGTTGCCAATACTTTGCCTGGCTGATGTGATGGGTGTGTGGTATTACCACCGCCATGCCTCGTGGTTCCATCTGAACAAACTTTTTCCCTGGGCCGCTTTGGGCACTGTGCTAGGCACGGTAGTCGGGGGCATGATCGATGACCAGACATTTAAGATGGTCATGGCGGTTATAATTCTTATCAGCGTGGTGATCATGATCTGGTTGGAACGCGGTTATAGGGAAGAAGTACCTGACTACAAATGGTTTGCTTCCTTGACAGGTGTTGCGGGCGGATTTACTTCTATGGTCGGGAACCTGGCCACGTCGGTGGTGGCAATTTATTTTTTGACGATGCGGTTGCCGAAGAATGCTTTCATCGGAACAACAGCATGGTTCTTTTTAGTGATCAATTGGTTTAAAGTTCCGTTCCACATTTTCAGCTGGAAGACCATAACCTGGAATACTTTCTTTTTAGGCCTTGCAACACTTCCTTTTATTGCGTTAGGGGCTTTCCTGGGCGTAATCAGCGTGAAAAAAATGGAAGACCGCGCTTACCGGTGGTTCATTATTGCCATGACCGTTGTCGCCGCGATTTTTATGGTGATCTAGGTTTAGCCCGCCGTCATGCCCTGCAGGCCTCCTGTGTGTAGCGCCAGAATGGTCGACCCTCTTTTGAAAGACTCGCCTTCAACTTCCTTCATGATCGCCCAGAAAAGCTTTCCGGTATATACAGGATCAAGGGGGAGATCATGGGCGATCTTCATAGCCTCAATAAAAGATAGAAGTTCCGCTGACATTTTCGCGAAGCCACCGTGGTGATATTGAGTCAGTAAACGCCAATGGTTATATTCCTCTCCTGAAAAACCGGCGGCCATTTTTTCAATCTCGTCACTAAGGAATCCGCCATTTTTCAGGACCGGGACACCAATAATTTCTTTTGTATCTTTCAATCCGCATATCATTCCTGCTATCGTTCCACCAGTGCCAACGGGAAGGAAGAGGTGATCAAAATCGATTTTTGCAAGTTGTTCCCCGGCGAATTCCGCACAACCTTTTACAGCGAGTTGATTCGAGCCTCCTTCCGGGATCAAAAAGAACGGACCGAATTTGTTTTGAAGTTCCCCGAGAAATTCCGCCGAATCTTTCTGGCGATAAGCATCGCGGTTGATGTAATGGATTTGCATTCCCTGACTCACTGCAAACGCAAGCGTCGGGTTCAAAGGGAGGGTTTGCTCTCCACGGATAATTCCAATTACTTTCAGTTTTAGTTCGCGGGCAGCTGCGGCTGTGGAATAAATATGATTTGAAAAAGCACCCCCGAAGGTTAAGATCGTCTGGTGTTGGGTTTTTATGACCGCTTCCAGATTATACTGTAGCTTCCACCATTTGTTACCTGAGATGGCGACATGATTCAAATCTTCCCTCTTAACAAGCAACCTTATTCCTGCTTTTTTTAGAGAGGGATGGTCAACTATTTCCTGAATGGGGGTTTGATGATAAGCCAGCAAAATGAGTGGTGGTAATACATGAAAATCTTTTTAAAACTACGTTTTAGGAAGGCAAAACGAAATACTAAAAGTATTAGTATTTTAACTAAATTTATTAGTTAATTTGTTTCATGGAGACAAACAGTGAAGATGGCTATTTCAAGGGCAGGGGTGCACAAATAAAAACCGGCAATAAGTTTCTTAAAGCCGAATATGTTTCTGAACATATCGAAGGGCTTGATGAGCCGATGTTTTCTTCACCGGCAACACAAATCTTTCATGAGAATCCAAAAAAGATCGTAAATAAAGTTACGAGCCCGGATCTCGGCATGATGTATTCGATGAATCCCTATCAGGGGTGTGAACATGGATGTATATATTGTTATGCCAGAAATACTCATGAATACTGGGGTTTCAGTGCGGGACTTGATTTTGAAAGCAAGATCATTGTAAAGGAGAGCGCTCCCGCCCTTCTGGAAAAATTTATTCTGCATCCCCAGTGGCAAGCTGTACCAATTTCGGTGTCGGGTAACACCGATTGTTATCAGCCCCTGGAGCGGAAATATGAAATTACACGGAACATATTGAAAGTGTTTGCCAGGTTTCGTCATCCCTTGGGAATGATTACGAAAAACAGTCTGATCCTTCGCGATATCGATCTGCTTTCCGACCTGGCGAAGGACAATCTCGTGCATGTATATATTTCCATCACCACCCTCGATGAAAGTCTGCGGAGGATCATGGAGCCCCGCACCGCCAGCGCTTTGAAAAGATTACAAACCGTTGAAGCTTTGGCAAAAGCCGGCGTACCTGTTGGCATCATGAACGCGCCCGTGATACCGGGATTGAATCACCACGAGATACCCGACATATTAAAGGCTGCGGCTGATCATGGCGCCATGAATGCGGGTATGACAGTTGTGCGTTTAAACGGAACCGTGGGAAAAATTTTTGAGGACTGGTTGCGAAAAAACTTTCCGGATCGCTTTGATAAAGTCTGGAATCAGATCTGTGAGTTGCACGGTGGTAGCGTCAACGATTCCCAATTCGGGCGGCGGATGACAGGCGAAGGTAATTTTGCAGATACGATTCATCAGCTTTTCAGGGTATCGAAGAAAAAATATTTCGCTGACCGTAAAATGCCTGCCATCGATCTGACCAAATTCAGGAAGGGTGGAAATCTCAGTTTGTTTATGACGTAGAGCCAAGGCATGCCTTGGCTCTACATTTTTGCGTAATGCTTATAGAATGCAACTATGGTTTCAATGCCCAGCATAAAATTCTTTACGCCGTAGTGTTCATTTGGAGAATGGATGGCATCGCTGTCGAGGCCGAAGCCCATGAGTACGGTGTCGAGGCCAAGTTCTTTTTTAAACAACGCCACGATTGGTATGCTTCCGCCATCTCGTGTTGGAATCGGGGTTTTTCCCCACACTTCTTCAAAAGCTTTGGTCGCGGCTTTAAATGCAGGTGAGTTGGTCGGCGTCACGGCAGGTTCACCACCATGGTGAGCTTTAACCTTGACTTTTACATATTTGGGTGCAATTGACTGAAAGTGTTTTGTAAAAAGTTCTGTGATTTCAGAGCTGACCTGATTTGGCACCAGGCGCATGGAAATTTTCGCATTCGCTTTTGAGGGCAATACCGTTTTTGCCCCCTCGCCAGTGTAGCCACCCCAAATGCCGTTGACATCCAGCGTCGGTCTTATGCCGGTACGCTCTACAGTAGTAAAGCCTTTCTCGCCAATGATCTCTTCGATGCCCAGTTCCTTTTTATAGCTTTCGAGATCAAACGGAGCCTGGTTGATAGCTTTTCTTTCCGCATCGGATAAAGCGGCAACTTTATCATAAAATCCCGGAATCGTTACTCTGCCATTTTCATCGTGCAATGAGGCAATCATCTTGCAAAGAACATTTACGGGATTGGCGACGGCTCCACCGTAAACTCCGGAGTGGAGGTCGCGATTGGGACCGGTGACCTCAACTTCCATATAGCTTAATCCGCGCAGACCAGTGGTAATAGAAGGATGATCCAGTGATATCAAAGCTGTATCTGAAATGAGAATGATGTCGGCTTTTAACCGCGCCTTATTCTCCTTAACAAATGTGCCGAGGTTATCAGATCCGACTTCCTCTTCACCCTCCACCATGAATTTAATATTGCACGGCAAGGAGTTGTGCTTCACCATCGTCTCAAATGCTTTTACATGCATATAAACCTGACCTTTGTCGTCACATGATCCGCGGGCGAATATTTTATCATTTTTGATCACGGGCTCAAATGGCGGGGAATCCCATAGTTCCAGGGGGTCGGCAGGCTGAACATCGTAATGTCCGTATACCAGCACCGTTGGAAGCGACGGGTCTTTTATTTTTTCAGCATATACGATCGGATGGCCCTTGGTTTCGCAGATCTCAGCTTTATCTACACCGGCCTCCGAGAATTTCTGTTTCAGGAATTCTGCGGCTTTGCGAACATCGGCTTTGTGTCGGCTGTCTGCGCTGACGGATGGGATACGAAGCCATTCGAAAAGTTCTGTCAGGTACCGGTCTTTATTGGAGGCAATATATTCTTTCACCATAGGATCGTTCTTTAGGCCTGCAAATTAAAAGCCATCGTCTTCTTCTTTCTTCTTCTCGGGTTCTTTTTCTTCTTTTTTGTCGGTTTCGTCTTTCTTGGGGCCGTCTTCTGTTTTCTGAGGCTCTACTTTCTTATCGGGCTCGACTACCGGATCAGTTTCCTGTTTTTTATCCTCGATGATCGGTTTGTTCTCTTCAGTTACCGGTCTGTTTTCTCCGGTAGGCCGGTCTTCAGCAGGGGCTGCCCCCTCGTACAAACTATAGGGGACTTCGATGCCCAGATATTGTTTTCTGAACCGATTGATGAAAGACAGTGTCTCTTCTTCACTTCCCGGGATAAAGGCAACCTCACCGATCTTCGCTTTGCCGGCGTTGGATCTCTTTGAAATTACAGTATTAAAATCCTTATTGGAAGAATATATCAGCAGCCTGTTGTCTTCCATTCCGAAATAGTACCAGGATTCTGGTGAAGCTTTGAAAAATACATGGAAAACCGGAATGCCATCTTCTGTTTTCCTGATCTCCATAAATCCTTCAAACCTGCCATTGATATCGATTTTGCCCATATTGGAAATCCCCAACCGGCCATCGCTGTAAAAAGCCTTGAACTTTGGTGACCACTTCAACTTTACATCAGAGAAGACAATCGGTTTTGCCAGTTCGGGCAGCGTTGCCAATGACACATATCCCTGCACACTTTGCGCTTCATATTCTTTTGCGGCGCGCTCTCCTACGATATCGGCGATTTTATACAAAAGTTCTGTCTGATCACCGAGTCCTTCTTCGGCGCCTTCGTTTTTAATTACCTGTTGTATATCGCGCGCCATCGCATCAAAGGCAGTTGAAGGAACATCTGAATCAAGCATCAAAAAGGCATTCATGCGGACTTCATTGGTTTCAAAATTTCCTGAACCAATGGCCGTAGCGGTAATATTAAAATTCTTGCTTCCTGAAAAAACATTTACATGTCCTTCGAATCGTACCTGACTGGTTTCGTCATTGTACGCGAATACTTTTCCAGACAGCTTATTGCCAGCTGCTTTTTCGGTATCCTCAATTTTATATTCCTTGCTTTCGGTATCGTAAAATAATTTGCCGGAAGGAGTAAAGAGGTCATCATCATCCTCTGATTTTTTTTCGTTTGCAAAAGTGATGTACAGACTATTATCAGCCGACGAAAAATGTAGTCCGGCAGTAACACGTTTGCCCTCCTCATTAGTTGCCTTATCAAAACCGAGGACCACTTCTGTCTCATCGCCGCTTTGGCTGTACTCTATCCACGTGTCGTAATTTTTTATCTTGCGTATATCGAGTTTTACAAAACCATCTAGTTGTAGGGCAGGGCGTGTAGCATACATCGTTAGATCTCCCTTGTAAAACATGCCCGCTCCCAGGACCAGGCTTTCTTTTTCCGTTACAGATCCTTTTGCCACGGTCTGCATAGACGCTAATGACTGACGGCGATTTGACCTTCGTTGTCCACCTTGTCCACCTTGTCCGGAAATCGGTTCCAGTCGGAAGTCAGTCATTTTTATAGAGAATGTATCGTTCAAAAAGTTTACATACTGGTAGGTCGCGTAGCCTGTAAATTCTTTTCTGGAGATAATATCGACAACACCTTCAGTCAAACGGTGGTAACCATTTAGGGTATCCAGCACTATGGTTGTATTGTTGAGCGTTCCAATGCGCGCATTTTCGTGGATCAGTACTTCATTATTTTCTGGTGTGATCCTGGCATCCGCTACAATGATATAGGGTATACCGCTTACTTTCAGTTCCTGAGTCTTCAGGTCATACTCCGCTTTTTCGGCGTTGAAGTGAAGAGAGTCAAGGTCCTTGCGTGTGGTATAGAAATATGAATTTTCGATGGGCACATCCGTTGCCTTGCTCATGGTGATCTTTTGGGTTGCAAGGTCCCAGCGAGCCCGTGGAATGGATGTCTTAAATTGCGCATAAGGGAATTCTATTGCCGCAGTTCCTTCAATCTCCGGGCTGATGTCAGCGTAATTTTCCTCCAGGTTGAATTTCAGCCTGATATCATTCCCGGCGAGCAGGTCTTTGTCCGGGTCGTCAGATTTCACTTTGAACCTCGCGTGACGCGCCCCGAAGTCTTTTCCTCCGAAGTTCATTTCACGGGAGATCAATTCCGTTCCCCTTGTTTCAAGTTTCCCCGCACCGGCGACACCCTGTTTTGAAATGGTGAGAACTCCATGCATCTGGGCGGTTGAATCATAGAAGTTGAACGGAGCTTTTAAATTTTTTAGCTGCATTTTATCTTCCTTTGGCAGCCACTTCATCTGGAAATCCGGCAGGGAAGCCTGAGGGAATAAAACAGGGCCGAATTGTTTTTCCTTGATGCGTGCGCGACTACCCCTTGCTAAAACTGAATCGGGATAGAAGATAAATTCTTTAGACGAAACGGTAGCAGCCAGAAAATCTATTTGCCCCAGACCACGAAGACCGCGGGTATTCATCGTAATGATCCCGTTCATTTTTCCATCACCATTATAGAGTTGGTATCCCGGCTGAGGGATCGCGTGTTCAAAACCCAGTGACTTATCGGGCATGGTATGCAGTGTTTCCTTAATGCTTGGGAACATACCACTGGAAATAAAAGTACCTTCAAAGTTGATGGATACAGGATCGGCGTTGTTGAGACTGTCAAGATTAAAAGGAGGTACGACAAAAAACATCGAACGGTCATAAACACCTCCAAGCACTTCTTCCCGGTCAAAATAGATGACCCCGCCAGTTGTTGCGTCAAGCCTCGGATAACCGGGTATTTCCAATTTGCCTGATTTATTATTTGCCCGGCTGATAAACAATGTTCCGGAAGAGCTTGAAGAATTACCACCCAGACCTCCGGCCGCCGCTGCTGTTGAGTCAGCTCCAACCATGGAATTGTTTACTTTCCTTCTGATCTCCTGTCCTCGTGCGTTCTTTTCCGTCACAAAAAAGTTAATCGAGTCTATATGTGTAAGACTGATAAAGAAGCTGTCGTATTTCAAAGTGAAACCTTTTCCTGTGATCTCGAAATTGCCGGCAGAAACAGTTCCGTCAAATTGAATATCGCGGTTCTGAAGAATAGTGATGACGCTGCTGTCGGGGATGATGTGTACGTTCAGAGAATCGCTGATATCAAATTCCTCTACCCCGCGTACGGTCATGTTTCGCTTCTGGAAATTTATCGTCGCATTCGGATGATGACCGATGACACTGTGGATCTTCAGGTTGTCATAATCTTCCTCTCCTTTATATGCGAGGAAAATGTCAAGGGCTTTTTGCTTCACCTGAACCAGATCCGTACGGCTGTTATAATTCACCAGACCTTTTTGCTTGAGGAATTCAATTCCCTGCTTTATTTCCATTGGATTTTTTCGGGATGCCTGGGCCAGGTCACCGGAATAAAATTCACGGACACCATTTTTTAAGGCATAGTTCGCCGCAAGGGCCAGCGGGTGAAAACTAAATCCTACACCTTTCAGCAAGCGATAATCCTCAGGGTCATAAAAATCTATTGATTCAATGATGAGTGGAACTGTATTTCTAGCCCCATCGATCTGCATGTTCAGACTATCTGAGTAAAGATCCCAACGTATGAGGTCTGCTGAGAAATCTATATTGAAAAAAGTCGAAGTATACGGCGCGTTTCGCATATCCCCTTTGTCTTTTTGCAACATTAACTGTTGGGTACTGTCCGACCCGTACGTATACTTAAGCCGGACCATCTGGTGAACAATAGAGTCATTGCCCTGGTGGATATTGACTTTTGTTCTATTTGAAGTGATACTTCCGGGTAAGAAATTAAATTCCGCCGACTGCGCTGTAAATTTTTTCTGACCTTCATTATAAACTTCGATAACCGCTGGTTCTCCCGTGACAGAAATACTGGAAATCTTGTTTCCGATAAGGGAGAAGCCGCCTTTATAACGGACATTTTCATCGGCGAGCCCTGTAATCATCAGGTTGCTTTGAAACGACTTAAACCGCGGATAGGTAGAAAGTGTTGAGTCTTTTCGCGGTTGCGATTTGAATTCGAATTTACCGGGAACAGCACCCGGTGTTTTCCCTTTGTAGTTTAACTTTACAACTTCTGCGTTGAGTTCGGCTTTTTTTACATTGAAGGAATACGAGGTCATGTTGCAGACAACCGAATCGGGTCCCAATCCCGCAGGAGTCCAGTCAAAGGACCCTTCCTCACCCACAAAAATATTTTGAATCAGCGAAAGGCTGCCTCTCGTGTTTCGAAGCAACACAGAATCATAGGTCGTTACAAAATTCAGTGTGACCTTGTCAAATTTAATGACCGGTCCTTCCAGGGAAGGGGGTGGCGCTGGCGTCATCCAACTGGGCATAAAATCCTGAGTTGCCATTGTGTCCACCGGAGTGCTTTCGACGAATTCCGTTGGCGGGGGATCTGCCGTTTCAGTTGGCGTCTCGGTTTCCGAACTGACCGGTTCATTCCAACTTAGTGTTGCGGGGGCTGTATTTTCTAGATAGTCAAAAGAATATGAGTCCTCACGAGCATATAAGCGGAAGGTCTTATCGTAAGAGAGTGCATGAAACTGGAAGAAGGATCTGCTTACTGCAAAAAAATTCTGGACCTGTGCGGAGTTAGCTTTCTCAATAACTTTACCAGCAACTTTTAAATAACCCGTAAGTGTAGTGGCATCGGCTTTTTCAATAGTAATTGCATTGACGATGGCGCCAAAATAATTCACCATGTGACTTTTAAGGGGAAATTTCCGTTTCCGCATCAGGAAACTCTGCTTTTTGATCAGGATTTGTTGATCTACCCCTAATTGATTCCAGCTGGAGAAAAATCCAGCCCCTATTACGGTTGCATCTATGTTACGGGTATTTTCAAGAACGATTCGAACACTGTCTTCGAAATTCACAGGCACGGCTATCCGATCGCCCTGGGCCCCGCACAGGGTCCACGACGCAAAGAAAACGCCAAACAGGATTATTGCCTTTTTCACCCTAATAAAACCTTGAAATTCGGAAATTATGACCAAATAAACTACGCGTCTCTTTGAAACGCGAAAAAGTAAAGGTTATGCTGATAAGATCAGGGTTTATTGTTTGATTTTCCGGATAAAAAAAATAATGATAGAAAGGGCGAGGCTGATCAAAATACTGGTGGTGATGGGTATATACATTTTGAAATTTCCCCGGTCTATTACGATGTCACCGGGCAATTTTCCCAGAAAAGGGATTTTTGGCGAGTAGTGAATGATTACTCCTGCCACCACCATTAAAATCCCTGCGATTATTAAAAATTTTGCCATCTTCAAAAAATATAAAACGGGCTCATTTGCATGGGTAACAAAGGAAATTTGTTTTTGATTCCTAGCGCGATTGCCGTTAATACGCAGGATCTCATCGTGCCCCCGCAGGTAAAAAACCGCCTTTCTGGTATCAGTCATTTTTTAGCCGAAGATATCCGCACGGCCAGGCGGTATCTGGCCAGCCTGAAAATTTACGAAAAAGTTGAAGGCCTGGCTTTTTCTGTACTGAACAAAGATACGGGTGAAGGTGAACTGGGTGCGTTATTTGAACCGGTTTTCAGCGGTCATCATGTCGGTATGCTGTCGGAATCAGGCTGTCCTGGTATTGCCGATCCAGGTGCGATAGCCGTTAAATTTGCTCATGAAAATGGAATAAAAGTTATCCCGCTGGTTGGCCCCTCCGCCATATTTTTGTCATTGATGGCCTCGGGTTTAAACGGCCAGCATTTTGCGTTTCACGGTTATTTGCCCATCCAAAGCAAGGAGGCGGCAAAGGCAATAAAGGATCTGGAAAAAGAGTCGCGGAATAAAAATCAGACGCAGATTTTTATTGAAACTCCTTACCGGAATAACACCCTTTTCGCTAACCTTGTGCGGAATTTAATGCCGGAAACGCAATTGTGTTTAGCGGTGGATGTGACGGGGGAACAAGAGTTCATTCTGACCCAATCGGTGAAAAAGTGGCGTTTGCAATCCATGGAATTACCGAAAAATCCTGCGGTTTTTTTATTTCTAGCCTAAGCGACGGTTCAATTTTTTCATTTAAGCAATTCATCTAAATTTGCGCCACTTAATTTTTAAAGATAAATATGCCTTACTTATTTACTTCAGAATCTGTCTCTGAAGGCCATCCCGATAAAGTTGCTGACCAGATATCTGACGCTCTGATTGATTATTTTCTGGCTTATGATGCCAATTCAAAAGTTGCCTGTGAAACGCTTGTAACCACCGGCCAGGTTGTGCTCGCCGGCGAAGTGAAATCCGAAGCTTACCTCGATGTACAGGATATTGCACGTGAAGTGATCCGAAGGATCGGATATACGAAGAGCGAATACATGTTTGAAGCCAATTCCTGTGGGATACTTTCTGCTATCCACGAGCAATCACCTGATATTAACCAGGGTGTCGAACGAAGGAAGAAAGAGGATCAGGGAGCCGGCGACCAGGGCATGATGTTCGGGTATGCCACAAACGAAACTGATAATTACATGCCACTTCCTCTGGAGATCGCGCACTCGCTGTTGAGGGAACTCGCCGCTATCCGCAGAGAAGGAAGGGCTATGAAATATCTGCGGCCAGATGCGAAGTCGCAAGTCACTATTGAATACAGTGACGACAACAGGCCCATACGGGTGGACACTATCGTCCTTTCCACGCAGCACGATGATTTCGCTAAAGACGCGGCGATGCTCAAGCAGATCCGTGAAGATGTCGTGCAGATTGTTATCCCAAGGGTGAAAAAGAAACTTCCCAAAAGAGTGCAGAAACTGTTTACTGACGATATAAAATACCACGTCAACCCTACTGGTAAATTTGTGATCGGCGGCCCTCATGGCGACACCGGTTTGACTGGCAGGAAAATTATTGTCGACACTTATGGCGGAAAGGGAGCACACGGAGGAGGAGCCTTTTCAGGTAAAGACCCCTCCAAGGTTGACCGTTCAGCGGCTTATGCGACCCGACATATCGCAAAGAACCTCGTCGCCGCAGGCTTATGCGATGAAGCACTGGTTCAGGTTGCCTATGCCATCGGAGTGGCAAAGCCTGTTGGCCTGTATGTAAATACCTTTGGCACTTCCAAAGTGAAACTGAATGATGGGGAGATCGCTAAAAAAGTCGAAAAGATCTTTGACATGCGCCCTTATTTTATCGAACAGCGGTTTAATCTGAGAACGCCAATATATTCTGAAACAGCAGCCTATGGGCACATGGGACGTGAATCCAAAACGGTTGAGAAGGTCTTCAACAAAGGGAGAAAGAATGAGATGAAAATGACCGTTGAACTATTCCCCTGGGAAAAACTGGATCACGTTGAACAGGTGAAAAAAACTTTCGGCTTACACTAATACAAATGACGAAGTACGAATGCATCCCAATTCGGAATTCGTCATTTATCTAAGCGGCTAAATTTTTCTTGTTCTTTATTTTCGTTTTGAATTTTTTTAGCTGCATGCGCAATGCATCGGTAGCCTGATCGGCGGCAGCCTCAAAGGAACGCGCTTTTTCCGTGGCAAAAAGTTGTGTGCCAGGTACATTTAATTTGATTTCAACAGTCTTATTTTCTATCCCCTCGTTGTTCAGACGCAGGAACACTTCTCCGTCCACTAACCGGTCATAAAAGGTCTCAAGCTTGTTTAATTTTTTCTGAATGAAATTAACGAGCTTGTGGTCAGCATCGAAGTGGATGGAATGAACTTGCAGCTTCATAGTGAAAAAAGTTTATAAGTTGTACATAAAACAGTCGTTAGTTTTTTTGACCACCTTCCATCGCGGTAATTCCCCCGCGGGATGATCAGGCTTTCGGATGGGCCTGGTCAAATACCTTTTTCAATTTTTCCATTGAATTATGGGTATAGACCTGGGTGGCAGCCAGGCTGGAGTGGCCCAGCAGATCTTTGACCGCATTCAGATCGGCCCCTTTATTAAGCAAATGGGTTGCATAGGTATGCCTCAGGACGTGCGGACTGCGTTTTTCAACAGAGGTAAAGTTGGCCAGATTCTTTTTTACAATTTTGTAAATCATCATAGGGTAACACTGTTCACCGTTTGCCCTGACAAAAAGATTTCCCTGATCCTTCATTTCTACTTCGCGGTTCCTGATAGTGAGATACTCCTGAATTATTAATACGAGACCGGTTGAAAAAGGTATAACCCGTTCTTTATTTCTTTTACCCAGAACCTTTATTGTTCTTTTGCCAAAGTCAACGGATTTTTCTTTCAGATTGATAAGTTCCGACAATCGGATGCCCGTTCCGTAAAACATCTCGAGAATCAGCCGGTCGCGATAGCCCTCGAACGTTTCCTCAAAAGCGTGGTTGTCCAATAAATTCACCATATCATCCTCCTTCACAAAGCAAGGCAATCTTTTTTTTGTCTTCAGCACATTTATTGTTGCCATGGGATCTTTGGTAATCACCTCCCGCGATAATAAAAATTTGAAGAACGTTCGCATACAGGCAATCTTCCTGTTGACTGATGGTGGTTCGATTCCCGATTCTACAAGATAAACGATCCACGACCGGACCGCTGTGTAATCGGCCAATGTGATATCCGTAACGGAATGGGTGTTCAGAAGAAATTGTTGGAGTTGATTTAAATCGTTTTGATACGCCAAAACCGTATTACGACTTAATCTTTTTTCGTACTGAAGGTGCTTCAGGAAAGAATCGATCATGCTTGCTACTTACCACCAAACGATAGTACAATGTAAAAAAATAATCCCCTAAAGGGAATACCTTCCGGGGATTATATTATTTCTTGAAAAACGAAAATGACTGCAGTCTGGCGGCTATGCGGCACTAGCTGCTTTCAGCCAACCGTTGTTTTTCGCGGTATGCAGCTTTGATTATTTCAGTCCTGCGCCGTACAGAGGGCTTTTCAAAAGATGTGCGGGCGCGCAACTCTTTCAATACACCGGTCTTTTCAAACTTCTTTTTGAAGCGCTTTAACGCCTTGTCGATGGATTCGTTTTCTTTTATGTTAACAATGATCATAATTCTTTATCAGGGCTGCAAATATAGAGCTAATGATGAAAAAGTGCAAATATTTATTTCAAAATCGCGCGGGAGATCACCAGCTTCTGGATTTCTGAGGTGCCTTCTCCAATAGTGCACAATTTGGCATCGCGGTAGTATTTTTCAGCAGGAAAATCTTTCGTGTAGCCATAACCGCCAAAGATTTGAACACAATCATTGGCCACTTCCACCGCTATTTCCGACGCAAAAAGTTTAGCCATGGCCGATTCCTTATTTACATCCATGCCCTTGTTTTTCAGGTCGCCAGCTCTGTAAGTCAGAAGTTTGGCAGCCTCTACCTTAGTGGCCATATCAGCGAGTTTAAAAGCTATCCCCTGAAATTTTGAGATAGGCTGATTGAATTGATGGCGTTCTTTCGAATACTTTAAAGCTGCTTCCAGTGCTCCCTGGGCAATGCCCAGACTCAGGGATGCAATGCTGATCCTCCCGCCGTCCAGAACCTTCAGCGCCTGAACAAAGCCTTCGCCTTCTTCACCGATCATCTGCGAGCGCGGTATCCGGCAATCAGAAAAGATCAGCTCTGCAGTTTCGGAGGCCCGCATTCCCAGTTTATTTTCTTTTTTACCGGACGTAAATCCGGGTGTTCCTTTTTCAATAATAAAAGCGGTCATTCCATGCGAATCCCCCACTTCGCCCGTTCTGGCAATAACCACAGACACGTGGCCGGATTTGCCATGGGTAATAAAGTTCTTTGCGCCATTTAGAACAAAATGATCCCCGTCTTTGATAGCAACGGTGCGCATATTTCCGGCATCAGAACCTGTATTGGGTTCGGTCAGCCCCCATGCTCCAATCCATTGACCGCTAGCAAGTTTTGGAAGGTAATGATCTTTTTGCTCTTCATTCGCAAATGTCAGAATATGATTGGTGCAGAGAGAATTGTGGGCGGCCATCGAGAGTCCGATCGACCCATCAATTTTTGATAATTCAGCTATTGCCGTAATGTATTCAAGGTATCCAAAGCCTGCTCCGCCATATTGCTGAGGCACTAAAACGCCCATCAAGCCCAAATCGCCCATCTGATGAAATAATTGGATCGGAAATTCCTGACTTTCATCCCACTCCATCATTTTGGGTTTTATCTTCCTTGCACCGAAATCACGGACCATTTCGGCAATCATTTTTTGGTTCTCGGTCTCCTCAAAGTTTACCTCAGGTAAATTTTCAACCATTTCGTTCATACATTTCCCTTTATTTGCGGATCAAATGTAATTAATAAGACTGTGCCCGGGAAACGGCGGGCTGGAGGATGAATTGCTGCTGGTATAGTTTTTTAGTTGTGGAATAAAATAAACACCTGACAAATTCGCAGATTTGCAAACATTCACCTGAACGATAAAATTAAATCATGAAAATTGCTGTTGTTGGAACTGGTTACGTGGGTCTTGTAACCGGTACTTGCTTTGCTGAAACCGGTAATACCGTTACCTGCATTGATATTGACCACGAGAAAGTTAAAAAATTAAAAAGCGGAAAAATCACTATTTACGAACCAGGTCTTGAGCAATTGTTTGATCGCAACGTCAAACAAGACCGGTTAATGTTCACCACAGATTTATCGGAGGGAATTAAAGAGGCTGATGTCATCTTTCTGGCTTTACCTACACCTCCGGGCGAAGATGGATCTGCTGACCTTAAATATATCCTTAAGGTAGCCGATGACCTCGGACCTCTATTGGCTGACTACACTGTCATTGTCGACAAGAGCACTGTGCCCGTGGGGACCGCGGATAAAGTGAGATCGCGCATTGCCGCAAAAGCAAAAGTCGAATTTGATGTTGTATCCAATCCGGAATTTTTGCGGGAAGGCGTTGCTGTCGAAGATTTCATGAAACCCGAAAGAGTGGTGATCGGCACCAGCTCCCAAAGGGCGAGAAAGCTGATGGAGACTCTGTACTCTCCTTATGTGCGTCAGGGCAATCCTCTGGTTTTTATGGATGAGCGTTCGGCCGAACTAACCAAGTACGCAGCCAATTCCTTCCTTGCTACCAAAATCAGTTTCATGAATGAGGTGGCGAATCTCTGTGAACTGCTCGGAGCAGACGTGGATGCCGTGCGCAAAGGAATCGGAACGGACAGCAGGATAGGCAAGCGGTTTTTGTTTCCTGGAATTGGATATGGAGGAAGCTGCTTCCCCAAGGATGTTCAGGCGCTCGCAAAGTCAGCCGAGGATTTAAAATATGATTTTAGAATTTTGAGAGCGGTAATGGACGTAAACGCCTTTCAGAAAACGAAATTACTTGCCCGCATCAAAGACTATTTTAAAGGGGATCTCAAAGGAAAGAAAATTGCCATCTGGGGCCTCGCCTTTAAACCTCATACTGACGATATTCGTGAAGCTCCTGCCTTGTACAATATTGAAGAATTGTTAAAGGAGGGTGCGATCATCCGTGCGCATGATCCGGAAGCTATGGATAATGTGAAGAAAATTTTTGGCGATAAGATCCAGTATTTTGAAAATCCCTATGAAGCTGCCGAGGGCGCTGACGCAATTTTTATCGCAACCGAATGGCCCGAATTCAGAACACCCGATTTTGAAAAATTATCAAATACAGTTAAATCGAAAGTGATTTTCGACGGGCGAAATGTCTATGAACTCAATATCATGAAGGAACAGGGCTTTAAATATTACAGCATCGGCAGGGAGGTGGTTCATGGCTAAGGAAAGAGTGCTGATCACAGGCGGAGCAGGGTTTTTAGGGTCTCATCTTTGTGACAGGTTTTTGAAGGAGGGTTTTCATGTCATTGCAATGGACAACCTGATCACAGGAGATCTAAAAAATATTGAACATCTTTTCAAGAACGGCGACTTTGAATTTTACCATCACGATGTTTCTTCCTTTGTCCATGTGCCCGGGGAATTGAAATACATTTTACACTTCGCCTCTCCCGCCAGCCCGATCGATTATTTGAAGATCCCTATTCAGACCTTAAAAGTTGGATCACTGGGAACACATCATCTTCTCGGTTTGGCAAGAGCAAAAAAAGCGCGGATTCTTGTGGCATCTACCTCAGAAGTGTATGGAGATCCGCTCGTTCACCCGCAAACTGAGGAATATTACGGGAACGTAAATCCAATTGGCCCGAGAGGCGTATATGACGAAGCGAAAAGATTTCAGGAAGCCATTACCATGGCTTACCATACTTATCACAATGTCGATACGCGAATAGTGAGGATCTTTAATACCTATGGACCGCGCATGCGTCTCAATGATGGCCGTGTGCTACCGGCTTTTATAGGGCAAGCCCTGCGCGGAGAAGACCTTACAGTTTTTGGCGACGGATCACAAACGAGATCATTTTGTTATGTGGATGATGAAGTGGAAGGAATATACAGACTTCTCATGTCGGATTACCATTTGCCCGTGAACATTGGCAACCCAGATGAAATTACCATCAGAGAATTTGCTGAGGAGATTGTAAGGTTGACAGGAACAAAACAAAAAATAATTTACAATCCGCTTCCCAAAGACGACCCCAAACAAAGACAACCTAATATCACCAAGGCCATGCAATTGCTGGGTTGGGAACCAAAGGTTTCCAGAGCGGAAGGTTTGAAGATCACCTATGAATATTTCAGATCATTACCCCGCGAAGTCCTGTTTGAGCGCGAACACAAGAATTTTCAAATGTATATTCGCTAATACATTATTCGAGTCGGTTTTTTAATGTGTTTATTATGATCTCAAAAAACATATTCATTACAGGTGGCGCCGGTTTTATCGGTTCCCATGTGGTCAGATTATTTGTAAAAAAATATCCCCGATACCAGATCATTAATCTGGACACGCTTACCTACGCGGGAAATTTGGAGAACCTCAAGGATATTGAGCATGAACCCAATTACAAATTTGAAAAGGGCGATATCCTGGACATTGAATTTCTTTTTGAATTGTTTAAACGATACAACGTCGATGGCGTCATCCATTTAGCGGCAGAATCACATGTAGACCGCTCGTTGCACAATCCCGCCGAGTTCGCCAGCACGAATATCATCGGCACCCTGAATGTACTTCGCGCAGCTCAGGCAGCCTGGTATACCGATTACAGTAGTAAAGTGTTCTACCACATCTCAACTGATGAGGTTTATGGTACGGCGGGACAAGGCGAATATTTTACAGAAGAAACCAACATCGATCCCCGGTCGCCTTACTCGGCCTCAAAAGCCAGCAGCGATCATTTTGTCAGCGCTTTCCACCACAGCTTTGGCTTGCCGGCAATCATCAGCCGTTGCTCGAACAACTACGGACCATTTCATTTTCCGGAAAAATTGATCCCGCTGATGATCAATAATATAATTCAAAAGAAACCACTTCCTGTCTATGGCAAGGGAGAAAACATCCGCGACTGGCTTTTTGTGGAAGATCATGCAAGAGCGATCGATTCCATCTTTCATAAAGGGAAACCGGGCGAAGTGTATAATATCGGAGGAAATAATGAATGGAAGAATATTGATCTGGTAACATTGCTTTGCAGGATCATGGACAAAAAACTCAACCGCGAAGATGGCGAGTCTGAAAAATTGATCAGCTATGTAAAAGACAGACCGGGCCACGATCTCCGTTACGCTATTGATGCATCCAAACTAACGAGCGAAACCGGTTGGCGCGCTGAAACCTCTTTTGAAACCGGCCTTGAGAAAACCGTGGATTGGTATCTGACGAATCAGGAATGGTTGAAGAATGTTACATCAGGGCAGTATCTTCAATACTACGCGAAAATGTATCAGAGCACCCCGGGGTAGGGATAAAGGCATAAAGGAAATAAGGGACATAAGTAACTCGTTTATGAAGGGTATAATACTTGCGGGTGGTTCAGGGACACGGCTTTATCCGTTAACGCTGGCGGTGAGCAAACAACTCATGCCGTTGTACGACAAACCGATGATCTATTATCCCTTGTCGGTGCTCATGATGGCGGGTATTAACGAAATACTCATCATTTCCACACCCCATGATATGCCGATGTTTAAAAAACTTCTGGGCGACGGCAAGAACCTTGGATGCCGCTTTGAATATGAGATCCAACCCAGGCCGGAGGGCCTTGCCCAGGCTTTTATTATCGGTGAAAAATTCATCGGGAAGGACAAAGTTGCCTTGATCCTCGGGGATAATATTTTTTATGGATCCGGGCTTAAATCACTATTGGAAACTAACGTAGACCCTGATGGCGGAGTAGTTTTCGCCTATCACGTCACTTACCCTGAGCGTTACGGTGTCGTAGAGTTCGATAAAAATCAAAAGGCAATTTCCATTGAGGAAAAACCCGCTCAGCCAAAGTCGAATTATGCTGTTCCCGGTTTGTACTTTTACGACAATGAAGTGGTATCTAT
>JBBDXJ010000331.1:0-1698 GCA_040902445.1 Cyclobacteriaceae bacterium
TGCCGGATCTCTCAGCATGGATTGGAACAGCATGGCCATGGATTTTTGCAGGACTCTTTCCAAATCCACGCCCAGCACGTTCTTGAAGTATTCCTCCTGCGTGTCCATCCGCATCATAATACCATTGGAGTTCGACCAGAGAATCACCGCACACTCTGCCGGATCGACCTCGGGTCGGATGTCTCCTTCGTCGATCCCGCGTTGAATCAGGTCGATGACGAGTTTCCAGACCTTTTGATTCCCTGCCTGACACAACCCCATCATCTCCTGCGAAACCTGGGTGTGAAACAGAGGGTTTTGAAAGAAGTAAAACATGCGGAAGAAACTTCGATGCTCCTTGAAGTAACGGTAGTACATATCGCCAAGGTTCTTGATCTTCACGATTGTCGGCTCATTCGTGGACGTTGCCTCCGTGAACATATTGTAGAGAATATCCATGCCACGGATCATCACCCCCAAGTACAGATCCTCTTTGCTTTTGTAATAGAGGTAGAGGGTCCCTTTACTCAATTCGGCAGCCTCTGCAATTTCGTCCATGGTCGCTGTCTGAAGGCCCTTCTCAAAAAACACCCTTTGCGCTGCATTGAGTATTTCCTCCCTGCGATGTTCCTTCTCCCGCTCTTTTCTCTCTGGAATGCCCATTTTTACTCCATTTGATTAAATGACTTGCGGTCAGTTACTACGCTCTAGTATACCAAAAAGTTGCATGCTGACCTAATGGTCAGTCACAATTAATACTTTTTAACCAAAATCTCCACAAAACGTCAAAGAAAGGCGATTCCTGGAGTGGTGAGATCAAAAAGCTGCAATTTTGAGGCGAGAAACGTCAGGGAAGAGAAAACGAGGTGAGTTCAGTGAATGAAGGCCGGGGGCAGGATATGAGGGTCAGTCATCCGGCTTGATCGGTTTCATCATGGAACAGGTGATTTCAAATACAATCGGGGTTGCAAGCCCCCAGCAAATACTTTCAGACAAATGACAGGCCTTTCGATACAACGGGGCGAGGTTGAAGCAGCCGTCAGCAAGAATCCCTAAATATCTCCCTTTGATCCTGTTGAACATCCTCCGCATCAATGAAAGAAAGGTCAGGATGCTTTTCTTCCGATTGACAATGGTTTTTTATCCGGTTTTCAAACAAGGGTCACAACGTTTGAAATCACCAAATATTTCGTATTTTGACACGCTACAACGACTCCTATCGTCGTTTCCGCAATACTTAAAGACATTCCATGGAAATCCTACGACCGAACGAACCCCTGTTTCTCGTAATCTTTAATGTTTTTGTCATAATTATGCTGGTCGTGGATCTCAAGGTATTCCACCGGCATGCCCATGAGATCAAGATCAAGGAAGCCCTCCTTTGGAGTGCCTTCTGGATCATGCTCGCCATGATTTTCAATACATTCCTGTATTTCTGGTTGGGGAGCGAAGTCGCCCTGCAATTCTTCACCGGCTATCTGATTGAAAAATCGCTCAGCGTTGACAACCTCTTTGTGTTCCTCCTAATCTTCTCGTACTTCAAAGTCCCGGCCAAATACCAGCACAAAGTTCTTTTTTGGGGGATCCTGGGAGCGTTGGTCATGCGCGGCATCCTGATCGGCGTGGGGGTAGCGCTCATCGCCACATTTCACTGGATTATCTACGTCTTTGGAGCATTCCTGATTTTTACCGGTATCAAAATGGGGTTGCAGAAAGAGA
>JBBDXJ010000332.1:0-1695 GCA_040902445.1 Cyclobacteriaceae bacterium
CCTTCCCGGATGTGTGCGTGTAAATTGATAGTGTTTTTTTCACCCGTTTAACAGGGCAATCGAACCCTTCCGCTGTCCCTCCTTCGCTGCCACGCGCATCCTGCTCAAGCCCTGGGAATTGTCTTAAAAGTCTTAAAAGTTTGAGAAGTCTGAAAAGTTTGGCTTTAGGATGGCAACTCCAATTTCTGCGGGTTTTGTCTTGTATCCCAGATCCTGATTATCCTGATGACGTCAGATTGTTGTGAGTAGAATAACTTATAACTTCTTACCACCTTAACCCTTAACCCAGGGAAATCTGTTTCGATGCCAATTTCAGGGAATTCTGATATTAGTTTCGCTGCCTCAATAAATAGTTTTTCGATTTTTTTACTATAGGAATCGGTCTTATTCTTCTTGACCCAAAATTGATAGATTTCGAATCTATCCTGAACGGATGCTTTAGTCCATTCTACCTTTCGAGCCATTCTTTGATCATGTTTTCAGCGGCTTCGGATGAATAAACTCGTCCTTCCTTCACATCTTTTAGCCCTTCAGCAATAGCGCTTCTTTCAGCGTCAGTGAGCCTATAGACGGAATCCATTTCAGATTCCAGATTTACCATTCTGTAAATCTCTTCGAGGATCAATTCGTCAGTTATAGACGTTATCTTGCTGATTATCTGTAATTTCAGTTCTGTTGATGACATTTATGCAAGCTCTTTTAATTCACTTATTGTTCACTAATATCGGTGTAGTTATTGTCCCAAACAAGGAGCTACCACTAGCTGGCTATGTGACATCCCCACCTGCGCTTCCTCCGCGCTGCCTGCCTAAGCTTCGGCGTGCGCAGCCGGACTGCGCTTCCCCGCCGCAGGCCCTCCTACGCTTCCGGGCGCGTGCCATCGCAAGCTTCGTCGGGCTTAAACCTGTTCAATCAGACCTTTCAACCTTTCAAACCTTACCTTTCAACCTCTCAGACTTTTCAGACTTCTCAAACTATTCCAGCTAAGATTTCCAGCCAGGATACATTCCCCACTTGGGGATTACCCATACGTTACCCATGGATAGTGTATGGATAGTGCATGACGAGTGCAGGTTGAATGGTTGAAAGGTCTGAAAGGTACGAGGAACGACGTACGAAGTTGAAAGGCAGGTCCCCCTTAAGACCCGTCATCCTGAGGGAGAGATCGGTTTTTACCGATACCTATTGGAAATGACAAAGATGCATCACGCAAAGGCGCAAAGCTCGCAAAGAATACAAGGTTTCCTTCTAGTTATCTTTTCTATACTACTGAATTTATCAATTTTCAGAAGTTGATTATCAATACGTTAGGAATCTGTCATTGGCAGCGCGCGCTAGCCCGGCGCGGATGCAAAGGCGAAGGACCCCCGTGCTACGAAGTGCACAATAAGATAACAGAAAAGCCCAGCGATGAAATGGAGACGGAACAGAAACTCATCTCTCTGCTTACACCCATTAGAGTTTTTTCATTTAAACCTGCATTTCTACTTGCATTTCTACTTGCATTCCAACCTGCATTCCCACCCCTCACAGTCGCTTTGCGACAAGTATTTTCATTAAAAAGAACAAAATTCATCCATAAACGAGTAAAAAAACTACTCGTTTATCTACATTTACGCCCGTGCTAGAATACCTGATCACATCGCGAACCCGGGTAAAGATGCTGTTAAAGTTTTTCTTGAACAGTCATTCGAA
>JBBDXJ010000333.1:0-1670 GCA_040902445.1 Cyclobacteriaceae bacterium
AGACCAACACAAGGATAAAACCGCTACCAAAAGTTACGATCCTGATTTCTTTTATCTCAGAGCGTTGAAAGAAATAAAAAAGCAATTTCCGGAAGCATGCATCATGACCGACGTTGCTATGGATCCCTACAGCTCTGACGGCCATGACGGACTGGTAAAAGACGGGAAAATTCTCAATGATGAAACGCTTGAAATCCTGGGTAAAATGGCGTTGGCCCAGGCTGAAACAGGAATCGATATTCTCGGACCTTCCGATATGATGGATGGCCGCGTGGGCTATATACGCAATCTCCTCGACAAAAATGGGTTTACCGAGGTTGCGATCATGAGCTACACCGCCAAATATGCCAGCGGATTTTATAACCCCTTCCGTGATGCACTGGATTCGGCACCGAAATTTGGAGACAAAAAAACATATCAGATGAATCCGGCAAATCGCAGGGAAGCCTTGCTCGAAGCAGAACTCGATACCGCTGAAGGTGCAGACTTTCTCATGGTGAAACCGGCGTTGGCTTACCTTGATGTCATCCGCCTGTTAAAAGACAATTTCCCGCTTCCCATCGCCGCCTACAATGTAAGCGGGGAATATTCCATGATCAAGGCAGCCAGCCAGAAAGGATGGCTTGACGGCGACAGGGTGATGAAGGAAACGCTCCTTAGCATCAAACGCGCTGGAGCTGATGTTATCCTGACTTACTTTGCAAAAGAATTCGCACGCTCGGTTAAATAATCAGCGCGCTGAACCCACATCGATCAGCGGACCATAAAAGATAGCATTCATCAAAAGTTTGTTGGTGCCAAACCAAAAGGCTCTGAATGCGAGGTTTTCCGTAAAACCGATGACTCGGCCATTGCCCATCACCGAGACACCGGCGACGGAAGCCCCCCTGATCTTCGCATAATTCTCATTGGAGATATATCCGCTTTGAAGCGGATTATCGGTAAACACAATGGGATTAGCGTAGGCATTCTTTGACTTTTCCATGTATAAATTATTTCCCTTGAATAACGGGATGTTGCGCTGATAATAACCGTAGAGTAATGGATGAGTCAGGTCTACGGTTGTTTCGAAGATAGCGCCAGTGGTTGCCTGGGCGCCGCGATACTCCTCTATATCGGCATAGAGTCGTGCGGGTTCATTTGCCGCCGGTTTTTCTTCTGCTTTTTTCATCTCAAATTTTCCCAAACCCGAAACCTGAAACCAGTTGATGGCATTTTCCAACCCGATGGCTATACCACCGTTTTGGATCCACGTTTTTAACTTATCTTTTGCTGTATCCGTTATCGACCCATACACACCCTGAGGAAAAATGATAGTGTTGTATTTATTGATATCCACAGAATTGAAAACGTTTAAAGGCAACATCGTAACCGGTATCTGAAAACGCGCGTCGAGCAGGTGCCAGATCTCGCCCGCGTCATTAGCAGTAACACCGTCGCCCACGAGCAGTGCTATCTCGGGTTTTTTTAATGGCCTGAAAGAATTACTTCCAAGGCTTACCCCGGTGTAATCCAGTCCGGTATGGAATGCGAAGACATCCAGGCCGTCCTTTTGTATAATTTCATTGATGAGAAAATCGATTTGCTGCGGGGCTTTATCCTGGCCGCTTAGTGGTATCATGATCGTACCGCTTTCAAATTTTTTGCCATTTGTGTGATTAAATGATCCA
>JBBDXJ010000334.1:0-11068 GCA_040902445.1 Cyclobacteriaceae bacterium
CGTTTATTTTTCCATGGAAGCCACAAGCCGATTTGTATACCTGCTAGACCGGTACTTTCAAAACGAGGCCACCGATGTCGAACGCACCGAACTGAGCCTGCTCATCGACTCCGGGGAATATGACGCCGAATTGAAAGAGAAGATCGAAGCGTATCTCGGCGCCGACAAAGGGCGTCGGGATGTCAGTGCGGAAGAGGCGAAGTCAGCGCTAGAAAAAATTCTTCCGGCTAAACAAGCTAAGGTCATTGCATTAGAGGACACCTCCAGATCAAACTTGAGATGGGGATGGGTGGCCGCCGCCGCGATGGTTGTGGCCAGCGTTTCCATCGGCTGGTTTATGATCGGGCGCGAGGGCGATATCCTCAATGCGCCGATCGCCCAACAACAAGCGCAGCGCATCGAAGCTTCCGTGTTCAGTGGTAAGCAGTTCATTCGCCTGCCCGATGGCTCAACTGTGCTACTGAATGAAGACAGCGAGTTGAGTTTTGCCGACACATTCGGCGGCGAGTCGCGGCAGGTGATTCTGAAAGGCGAGGCATACTTCGATGTTGCCCACGATCCGTCCAGACCTTTTATTATCAAGACCAGAAATGTCACGACTACCGTACTCGGTACGGCATTCAACGTGAAAGCCTATGAAGATGACAGTGAGGTAAAAGTCACCGTTACCCGCGGTAAAGTTCAGGTGGCCAACGAAAGGAAAACGCTGGGGACTATCACCCCCGATCAGCAGATTGCAGTCAATACTGCTACCAACGCATTTGTGCAAACGAACCTGAAAGCCGCCACCGAGACGGTATGGGTAGATAGCGCGCTGATCCTTAACGACGTGAACATGGCACAGGCCGCTACCCTCATCGAAGATAAATTCAAGGCAAAAATAATTTTCGCACGAGAAGACCTGAAAGAATGCCGCATCACTGCGGCATTTTTGAATGGTGAATCGCTGGATCAGGTAATGAAAGTTGTGAGTGCGGTTGTGCTGGTTGAGTATACGGTACAAAAAGATGGAATCGTGAAGTTGGATGGAAAAGGATGTAAAAATTCGAACTAAGGGCCTAAACCAACTTCATATGAAAACCGAAAGAACCCAAAACAACTGTCACGACGGTTGAGCAGGCGAAAAGTAAGGCCACCCGGCGGCAACCGAATGGCCTTTCAATCCCGACACGTCGGGACGAGCTTCTAATAATTATGTGACTAACCATTAAAAACTTCACCAAGTTATGAAATTATGTTTACCGAAACCAGGGTGGCCTAAACTGATTTTTCTCATGCGCGTCAGTTTGCTTAACCTCATCATCGCCCTCTGCACCATGCAGGTGCTCATGGCCCGCCATGCGGCCGGACAAGGCCTGGACGATATCAATGTGACCGTTGAATTGAAAAACGAAGATATCAAGACGCTTTTCAGGAAAATTGAAAAGCAGAGCAGGTTGCGTTTCGCATATGACCCGACGCTTGTTCGCCCCTACACCGATATTTCTTTGCCGCGCGAGACGAGGTCAATTAAAGCTACTCTTGACCTGGTCCTAGAAGGTACCCCGCTGCGCTATCGACAGGTGGATAATAGCGTGATCATTTATATTGAACTGGGTGAGAAAATATCTGATGTGGAACCTATCCAGGGCGTCCTGGTGACGGGGACAGTGAAGGAGGCTTCCACTCAGGAACTGCTGCCTGGAGTAAACATCATTCAAAAAGGAACGACCCAGGGAACAACTACCGATGCAGATGGCAAGTATTCCTTGCTCGTTGCGGAAGATGATGCCATTCTGGTATTTTCTTTTATCGGATATATTACCCAGGAGGTAGCATTGAATGGAAGATCAGTGATTGATGTGGTGTTGACGCCGGACATTAAAACTCTTGAAGAAGTTGTTGTAGTAGGTTATGGCTCCACAAGGAAAGAAAACGTTCTGCAAGGAGTAAGTTCGATAAAGGCAGAAAAAGTCGCGGAGATACCTGCGGCTAACCTTGCGCAAACTTTAGCCGGCCGAATGCCGGGCCTGTTTATTACTCAAAGTGGTGGCAAGCCCGGACGCGCATCCGTTATAAGAGTAAGAGCGTATGATGGATTTGGCAGCTCCCAACCACCGTTGTTTGTAATTGATGGGGTCATTGTTGATCAATTTGCGTTTGACGCTTTAGACGCTACCGAAGTAGATAATGTTTCTGTATTAAAAGACGGCGCATCATCAGCTATTTACGGGGTCCGCGGTGCAAATGGCGTAATAGTGGTGACCACTAAACGAGGGAAAAAAGGACCTCCCCAAATCAATTATATATCGAGCTATAGTATCGACGAAGCTACAAAAGTCCCTGAAACACTAAGCGCTTATGATGAGGCCGTGTTTATTAATGATTACCTTAAGCAAACCGATCCAAACTATCAGAATAATGCAGCTTTTTTTGCAGACGATGAACTGGAATACTGGAAGACTAACGAGACATCGTTGATTGATAAATATTTTATCAGGCCCACCCAGCTTAGAAATACCTTAAATATTTCGGGAGGTGGAGACCGGATCAATTATTTTGTGAGCGCTTCTCATTATAAAGGAACAGGCTCGTTTAACAACGTGGAATATCAAAAATTTAATTTCAGGTCGAAGGTAGAAGCTCAAATCACAGATGACCTTTCTGTTTCAGTTAATTTAAGCTCCGATGTAAGAAATGATGAAAAGCCTTTTTGGAGATGGGATGCCGATAGTGATGATTTTACCGATTTTTATAATGGTCTTCTTACTCGGGGGAAAATGGCTCCTGATTATATAAATGTTGACGGGAAAGATTATCCGGTAGGCAATCTTATGAAGTGGCATCCTGGCGAAGTAGTCAATGGGAATACGGGCTATAACCGTAAGAAATGGACCGATTATCAAGCTATTTTTGAGGTCGCTTATAATGTACCTTTTGTCAAGGGAATGGAACTTCGGGCTAAATATGCAAAATATTCCAGGCATGACTTCAGGAAAGAGTTGAACCTGCCTTATAAGCTATATACATTTAATACATTAGGCTCGAAGAATCACATTGTAGGCGACCAGATTGATTTTAGCCGGACATTTGAACGTAACGATGGTAACTGGGCTAAGGCAAGTTATAGTTCAAACGATTTCTATCAGCTCAATTTTTTTGTAAACTATGACCGCTCTTTTGGGCAACACAATGTCTCAGCCGTCGCAGTTTATGAACAAAGCGAAACCCATAATCATAATTTTTCTGCCCGGAATCAGTTTATTCTATCACCTGCTCTGGATCAATTATCGCTGGGGAGTAGTGATTCCAAAAATGACTTTACAACCGGCGAAGAATTTGAGGACGGTCGTCTTTCTGCTTTAGGGCGTGTTTCATACAATTATGCCAACCAGTATTTCCTGGAGGCTGCTTTCCGGTACGAAGGCTCAAGATATTTTATACCTTCCAACAGGTATGCATTCTTCCCTTCGATATCTGCGGGATGGAGAATAAGTGAAGCCGGATTCTTTAAGGACAATATTAAGTTCATAAACGATCTGAAAATCAGGGGATCTTTAGGGTTTACAGGTGAGGAGCCAGGAGGAGGGCAGATTCAATGGTCACAGAGCTTCCGCAAGGCGACCGGGGCAGTATTTGGCGGAGGGACAACTGATGGCATCACTGTAGGAACGTTACCAAACCCCGACATAACCTGGGCCAAGAAAAGATCTTTTGATTTAGGGTTAGACGCAGCTTTGCTAAATAACAGATTGACATTATCTGTTGACGTTTTTAAGAATAGAAGGAAAGATATTTTGGGCGCAAGGACACAAAGCATACCATCTACTTTTGGCGCCAGCCTGCCGGCGGTTAATTACGGAATTGTAGAATCAGAAGGTATTGAATTTGATTTGGGATACCGAACCAGGCCTTCAAAAGAAGTTTCTTTCTTCTCGTCATTTAATTTCGGATATGCCACCAATAAGCAGGTATTGATTGATCAGGCTTCTAACATCAGGCCATATCAGAACCAAATTGGTTATAATACCGGAAGAATTTTTGGGCTTATTGCGACTGATATTATCCGGACCCAGGCTGATTTAGACAAACTGCCTTCCGGATATACAATTAATGGAGCCACTCCCCGCCTGGGTATGTTAAACTTCAAAGATATACGTGGCGCGACTTCAGATGAACCGGACGGAAAAATTGATGGTAATGATCAGGAGTTCATTGCAAAATATTCATTTCCACCAATTACTTATGGGTTAACTGTCGGAGCAACCTGGAGAGGTTTATCTGTTGATGTGTTCTTCCAGGGATTAAGTAAATTTTATAAGGCAAGAGACGTAAGAGGGCACTCTGCGCAGGAAAGAGAACAGGAAGCAGGCAGCTTTGCATTCTGGAAAGATCATTGGTCGCCGGAGAACCCTAATGCAAAATACCCTATTTATGCGAATTTAGGTGGCAATAGTGCAGTATCAACATTCTGGTTGGATAATGCGTCGTTTATACGCCTGAAAAACCTCAATATTGGGTACGCATTGCCCGATAAACTGATACAGAAGATTAAATTCCAGGGCGTAAAGCTCTTCTTTAATGGCTCCAATCTCTTTCTGTTAAAAGATAAGATTAAATGGTATGATCCGGAAGGAAATATAAAAGCTTACCCGATTAATCGCAGCTATACAATTGGCCTTAATGTCACATTATAACCGAATCAAAAAATTAAGATCATGAACGTAACGAAATATAAGGCAGTTGCTCTTATTAGCTTGGTTCTATTAGGCACTGCAGCAATCATAAGTTGTGAAGACTTACTGGATAAGGATGATTTAACCGCCATTCCTGAAGTTGCTGTTTGGAATGACGTTAATTTGGCTACCGCCTATTTGAATAAACTCTATGCTGATATTATGCCAGGGTGGCCTGTTAATGCGTCTGGAGAATCAGATGAAACGTGGGGTGGTGGTAATGTTATGTACGGCCAACTGACAGCAAACTCTATTGACTATTGGCCATACAACAATATTAGAAGCATCAACCTGTTGTTAAGTGATGTGGGTAAAGGCTCGTTAACAACAGCTGAACAGGATCTACTGAAAGGCCAGGCCCTCTTTTTAAGGGCATGGCAATATTTCCAACTTGTTTCCAGGTACGGCGGAGTGCCCTTGATATTGTCTCCGCAGGCGCTTACGGACGATCTGGAGGTAAGCAGGAACAAGACTTCTGAATGTATTGCTCAAATCATAAAAGACCTGGACGATGCGGCTGCGCTGTTGCCTGATTCATGGGGCAGCGAAAATGCTGGAAGAATTACGATGGGCGCCGCATTGGCATTTAAGGGACGTGTTTTATTGCATTATGCTTCAGAACAATTTGATCCCAACCAATCTGCTTCAGGTCGCTGGCAAAACGCTTACGACGCAAATAAAGCGGCAAAGGATGCACTAACGGCGGCCGGTAAATCATTGATGCCTGACTTTAAGACGCTGTGGTTTATTGAAGGAAACGCCAATACCGAAGCAGTGTTGGTTACCCGGTATATCAACCCCGGCCGTACTCATAACAGGGACGCTTGCGTCAGGCCATTGGACGAAGCTCAAAACTGTACAGGCGCTGATCAGCCTTCACTAGCAATGGTAGAGGCATTTCCGATGAAGAATGGCTTGCCAATAACAGATCCCGCATCCGGTTACGATCCTGATGCCTACTGGTTGAACCGGGATCCTCGTTTTGATGCTACCATAGCTTATAATGGAAACTTGTGGCAGCTTTCCGGAAAGTCAGGACGTACACAATGGACTTTTTTGGGAAGCCAGCAAACAGGAGGAACTGGAACAGGATTTTACTGTAGAAAAGGTATTAATGAAAGCTATAAACCCAATGAAACTGAAATCAGCGGTACAGACTGGATAGAAATCCGGTTTGCAGAGGTTTTATTGAATCTGGCGGAAGCGGCAAATGAGATAGGAAATATTACAGAGGCCTACGATGAGTTGAAAGCCATTCGTCAGCGAGCTGGAATTGATGTAGGAGGCAATGGCCTGTATGGGTTGAAAGCCGGTATGGCCAAGGCGGAAATGAGAGATGCCGTTTTGTTGGAAAGAAGGATTGAACTTGCCTTTGAATCGAAAAGACCTCAAGATATGAGGCGGAGAAGACTTTATAATGCATTAAACGGGACAAAAAGGAAAGGCTATACAGTCCATCTTGTAGGTTTTGGGGGCGATAAAACGCAGTTCTTGGATGCATATGAAGCAGGTTCTGTAAATCTTAATACCTCTTATACCACTTACTTCAATGATGTGATAACGGATCTGGATGTATTGAATGCTATCAACTATAGACCTGAGTATTATTTTTATGCCATTCCGGCCACTCACCTTGAAAAAAATAAAAATCTTGCACAAACATCAGGATGGGATGGGGGAACATTTGATCCATTGCAGTAACAGTAAATGCTAACATTAAGAAATCATTAAGCAGTTGCTTAAAGAAGCCCCACCAAGACGGGGCTTCTTTAAGAGTCTTTACCTCAAACCATTATTTTTTTTAAAAAATTTTAGATGGCACACATAAGGTGCCGATCGGCTATCGCGAAGTAAATTTTTCATTGCCGAGAGAAAATCAAAAAATAAAAAATACAGTGATATTCTTAACTCCGATATTATTCATTTACGCAGGGCCGATGGCGGGGACTGGGATGGAATAAAAATCTTTAATTTCTATAATGAGATACGGTATTGCCATTTTATTGTTGGTAGTGATTTGGGGAAAGCTTTGTGCGCAAAAAAATGGGACAGATCAAAATAGACAATCCTTATTTACGATGCTATCAGCCTCAGAAACTGGCATTGATTTTAGAAACGAGGTAACTGAAACAAGAGAAGCCAACATTTTTATTTATAAGAATTTTTATCAGGGCGGTGGGGTAGCCATAGGAGATATTAATAATGACGGATTGTTGGATTTATATTTCACAGGCAACCAGGTTGGCGACAAATTATATCTTAATAAAGGTAATCTTCAGTTTGTTGACATTACAAGTAAAGCCGGGATAATTAATGACGGTAGTTGGTCCTTTGGCGTTACTATAGTGGATATTAACAATGATGGTTTAAAGGATATTTACGTTTGCAAAAGCCTGTACAATAACCAACCCGAAAAACGCAGAAACAAATTATATATCAATAATGGTAACTCGACGTTCACGGAGTCCGCTGCAAAGTATGGGTTAGATGATCCATGGAGGAGTGTACAAGCGAGTTTCCTGGATTATGATAAAGATGGTGACCTCGATATGTTCCTGATAAATCAGCCTCCTAACCCTTCCCGACTAGCCCCAGCAGAAGGAGCAGATGGACGGGCGCTTGAATTCATGTTCCGCTTTTTTGAAAATAAAGGAGGCAAATTTGAAGACGTAACAGCAGAAGCTGGGTTACTCAATCCAGGTTATGGTTTAAATGCAATAGCCGCTGATTTTAACAATGATGGCTGGCAGGATATCTATGTTTCAAATGATTATGATGGTCCTGACTTTTTATATATAAACAACAAAAACAAAACATTTACTAATACCATCAATGAGAGCATGAAACATATATCCAACTTTAGTATGGGGTCCGACGTGGGGGATATAAACAGGGATGGCTGGATAGATTTGGCGGTAGTTGACATGGTAGCAGAAGATAATTACCGGTTGAAAGCAAACATGAGCGGCATGGAGCCAGCGCGGTTCTGGAAAACGGTTAGCAATGGTGGACATTATCAGTATATGTTTAATACGTTGCAGTTAAATAATGGAGCTAATGATAAAGGGATACTTTCTTTTAGTGATATAGGCCAAATGGCAGGCGTTTCCAATACTGATTGGAGCTGGTCGCCACTACTTGCAGATTTTGACAACGACGGATTGCTTGATCTGTTTGTCAGCAACGGAATAAAAAGGGAAATACGGAATTCTGACGCTATCCGCAAAATGGATGAGTACCTCGAAGATGTTGTAAAAAAAATGCAGTTACAAAACCAGAATATTACAGGAACTAATCTGATAGAAAAGGTGGATTTAGATACAATGTTGTCATTTTTCCCCATTCAAAAATTAAAAAATTATGTTTTCCGGAATAAGGGAAACTTAATTTTTGAAAAAGCTATGCAAAACTGGGGGCTCGAACAGGAAACTTTTTCAACCGGAGCGGCTTATGGTGATTTGGATAACGACGGAGATATTGACCTGGTTGTTAATAATGTCGATGATGTATCCGCTATTTACAGAAACAACCAGGAAAAAAGAAATAAGAATCATTATCTGCGTATTAAATTAAAAGCTAACAAAAAGGAACTTAGTTTTTATGGTAGCCGGGCAACTATTTACTACGGATCAAAAAAGCAAATGGCAGAATTATCCAGTTCAAAAGGAATCAATTCGAGCAGTGAAGAGGTGTTTCATTTTGGACTAGGACAGTATAGCGGGAAAATAGACAGTATTGAAGTTGTGTGGAATGATGGCAAGGTTAGCCTTTCAAAAAATGTAAGCATTGATCAAACATGGGTTATTGATCATACAGGTAGCACAAACACTTTACTTACCGCAGGGATACAAAAAAACAACCGGATTTTTGAAGATGTTACAGAGGCCTGGAGGGTTAACTTTAGTCATGTAGAAAATACGTTTGATGATTTTGAAACGGAAGTTTTATTACCTCATAAAATGTCAACACTAGGTCCGGGGCTGGCTGTTGGCGATATGAACGGAGATGCTTTAGAAGACTTTTTTATAGGTGGTGCATCTGGCCAATCCGGCAAATTGTTTATCCAAAACAAAGCTGGTCAATTCACTGAAAATACTCCTGCTGGTTTTTCAACTGATGCTGTTTATGAAGATATGGGAGCAGTATGGTTTGATGCTGATTCAGACGGTGACCTGGATTTATATGTAGTGAGCGGCGGTAATGAATACGGGTCAGCTAATAATCCTTATCAGGATCGTCTTTACATTAACGATGGGAAGGGCCAACTTACTAATTTGCCTTCTGCACTGCCTGTTTTAACCAGTAGCGGTTCAAGGGTAAAAGTTGCAGATTATGATAGTGACGGTGATCTGGATCTTTTTGTAGGTGGGCGTCAGGTGCCGGGCAGGTATCCGGAACCAACGGATAGCTATATTCTCAAAAACCAGTGGAAAGAAACAGGGACATTACATTTTATTAAACTGGAAGATACTGCTCTTAAAAACATGGGAATGGTTACGGATGCGGTCTGGTCGGATTATGATAAAGATGGTGATCTGGATCTTATTGTTGTTGGTGAATGGATGCCGATAACTATTTTAGAAAATGAAAAAGGACATTTTGTAAATAAAGTCCATGCTTTATCGCTGACTAATACAACCGGATGGTGGAGCAGCATTACAGCAGAAGATTTGGATGGAGATGGGGATGATGATTATGTTTTAGGAAACCTCGGGCTCAACTATAAATACAAAGCATCACCAACAGAACCTTTTACAGTTTATTATAAAGATTTTGACAACAATGGCCACAATGATATTGTCCTGGGATATTATAACTATGGCGAGTTGTTTCCATTAAGAGGACGTTCCTGTTCATCACAGCAGATACCTGATATAAAAAAGAAATTCGTTGACTACAATGCATTTGCTTCATCAAACCTGAAGGAGGTATATGGTGAGCAGAATCTGAATCAATCCCTGCATTATGAAGTGCAAATGTTTCAGAGCGTCTGTATGAGAAACATGGGTGGTGGGAATTTTGATATTAAACAGTTGCCTTCGGAGGCGCAGATTTCAAGTATTAATAGTACGGTTGTTGCCGATGTTGACGGGGATGGAATAAAGGATTTGATAGTAGCTGGTAATATGTATGGATCCGAAATTGAAACACCCCGGAATGATGCGAGCGTTGGACTTTTTCTAAAGGGATTGGGCGGCTGCAATTATAAACCTGTACCTCCACATCAAAGTGGTTTATATCTTCCTTACGATGTAAAAGACATGAAGTTGATAAAGTTGGGTAAAGAAAATGCTTTAATTGTTGCAGTGAATAATGCTCCCGCGAGATTAATTAAAATCAGGAATAAGTAAACGACTCTGAGAAGAGTGTACTTGTATTTTATAAATGTCCGGGCAATTCTTACATACTACAACTGCGTATCATGAAGAATCCACATCTGTTTTTATATGGTTTTTTTTGTTTCTTGGTTGCTTGCCAACCTGGAAAAATAAAGAACCTGAAATTCGACAAAGATCTATATGCCAAAAATCTCATCGGGATAACATGTGATTTTCCAAAACAGGCGGAAAAGCCGGAATTTGCCTGGTATATTTCTTCTTCTCCTGATGGAGAATGGGAAAAATTACTCGGGATTGAGACTGACAAAATTGTTTTGCTCACGGGATATGTTGGCAAATATTTAAAATGCACTGCAAGTTATCGGGTTAATGGTGAGAGTTTCACGGCTTCCGCAGTATCGTCAGAGCCGGTTAAATACAAGGGAAATCAAAATACAGATTGGTTTAAGGATGCTGGTTTTGGAATCATGGTTCATTATCTCCAACCCCAAATGTCTCCTGATGGCGGGTCGGTCGGGTGGAACTTGGCAGTAAACAGTTTTGATGTCGAAAAATTTGCTGAACAGGTGCATGAGGCCAAGGCTGGCTTTGTTTTGTTCACACTAGGGCAAAATTCAGGACACTACTGTGCTCCCAATGCTGTATTCGACAGTGTAGTGGGAGTTTCTCCCGGAGAGTATTGCTCAACGCGGGATCTACCCCTGGATTTGATAGGCGCGTTAGATAAATTTAAAATACCGTTGTTGTTATACCTGCCCAGCAATCCTCCGGGAAATAATCCGCTGGTTTCCGAAAAATTCCATTATGTCTATAAAAAAGATTCCGCAACAAGTCAGTTCAACCAGCCCATTCTTGAAAATATGATCAGGGAATGGAGCCTGAGATATGGTGACAGGGTTAAAGGCTGGTGGTTTGATGGGTTGTATTCATGGAACAATATTCGGGACACACGGATGGATATGTCGCGGAAGCATAATATAAGTACACATACGCTGGCCGCAAAAGCAGGAAACA
>JBBDXJ010000335.1:0-1620 GCA_040902445.1 Cyclobacteriaceae bacterium
GGGGGAATGGATGCAGTCAAGAGAGACAGCAATCATTATGTCGTGGATATTTTTAGGGGGAAGGGGGGTACCGATCATGTTTACAGCTTCCATGGTCCGCCGGGAGAAATTGCGCAAAGCGATTTGAAACTCGACGTTCAGACGTCAGGTACTTATGCCGGAGAACATATAGCAAAAGGCACGTGGGCAAAAGATTTTCCAGTAGGCTATTCCCACTTGTACAATGTCCGCAGAGACCCGATGCCGCCGCCTTCGTTCATCCTCGACTGGAAAGCTGAGGCTGGGTATCGCGGGCTGAAGCCGAATGACGATGTTCATCTGCGGCTCCACAGCCTGAGTCAAGTTAGTGATGTGGCTCTGGCCGATGGCGATCCGCCGCAAAACAAACCGGGTAATCCACGACGCCTGGGATATGCGCTCTTACACAATGCCGGAGATAACCTCAACAGTATTTTTGTTTCGGTGATAGAACCCTACCGGAAACAGCCCTTCATTAAATCCGCGGAACGCATGGACGATGGCAAAAGCGGAACGGTTGCCATAAAAATAGAACGCATGGATGGGGGTATCGACTACGTGTTGTACAGCGCAATACCTGAGAAAGCAATGCGCCTGCCAAACGGGATATCGATGACGGGAACCGCAGGCTATGTAAGAGAGATGAAGGGAAAAGTTAACAAAGGAATTCTGGTGAATGGTTCAGCATTGAAATACAATAGCCTAACCGTTAAATCATCGGTGCCCATCCGCGGAAAAATCGTGAGGATGAACAGGGAATTGAAGGGTGGCGGCTGGTTGATCGTGGACAAAAAATTGCCGACCGACGGAAGCCTGACGGGGCAACAGATCGTCATAGAAACCACGGGTGAAAGGGACGCCAGCTACACCATCAGGGACATTCAACGGGAAGGAAACGAGACTAAAATCTTTTGTGGACCGATCACATTTGTGCAGGGTTACAAAGGAGGAGAAATGGTGGTGCGCACCGCGTCTGTTCCCAAAGATTACACACAGGGTTATCTGTACGATTTTGAGGAAGGGGCGGCCTTCCAGATTGCGGTCCATAAGGAATGGACACCATAAGTTTGAAGACAGACTGATATTTATAGGAGTTATTTGTTCCCGATAGGGAGTTAGCATTTATTCAACAATTTAAAGATCAAACCAATGAAAAAACAATTACTCAATCCACCCCCATGGCGATGGCTATTGGTAGCCATTGCTTTGATGGTCACTTTTCAAGTGCATTCCCAGGGCATCATTGTCAAAGGGAAAGTAAGCTCTAGCGATGGCGAGTCCATACCGGGTGCCAACGTTGCAGTGCAAAATACCTCACTCGGTACTGTTACCGGTGTTGACGGAACTTACACGATTCAGTTACCCGATGAAAACCAAACACTGGTCTTTTCATTTATCGGTTTCGTATCACAAACCGTACCCGTCAGCGGGAGGTCAGTGATTAACATTCAATTGGAAACCGATATACAGGCTTTGGCGGAGGTGGTTATTATTGGTTACGGCTCTGTCAAAAAAACGGACCTCACCGGATCCGTTGGCCAGGTAAATGTCGGAGAAATGATCAAGGCACCGGTAGGTACTTTTACAGAGGCGCTCGCGGGC
>JBBDXJ010000336.1:0-10927 GCA_040902445.1 Cyclobacteriaceae bacterium
ATTGTATTACTTCCCCGCCGCGGTCTTTTGTGGCACTGTTAATCGCACTATGGTAGAATTGAAATGAAACTAACTATGAAAAAAGTATTTTTATAAGCACACTGTTAATCGCACTATGGTAGAATTGAAATCCGAAGGCTGAATTTCAAAAACAAGTTCATCATCCTGTTAATCGCACTATGGTAGAATTGAAATCTGTTGGAGCTGCCGACACTTATTTAGGAGAAGTTGCTGTTAATCGCACTATGGTAGAATTGAAATAATTGACAGGAGTGAGAAATGCCGTTCGTCAGGCAGTCTGTTAATCGCACTATGGTAGAATTGAAATTGCGTTTGACACGCGAAGCCATTCAAGGTGTCTTGTAACTGTTAATCGCACTATGGTAGAATTGAAATGGATAAGTCCCCGGTGTCATCCAAATAAAAATCCGTCTGTTAATCGCACTATGGTAGAATTGAAATATCGTTACTTCGCATCTGACCGAAAATTTAAGAAATTCTGTTAATCGCACTATGGTAGAATTGAAATTGTCGTCTAACATTTCTGGCGGATCAGGCATGGTACTGTTAATCGCACTATGGTAGAATTGAAATAATATTCCAGCAGAGCGCAGGTGAGATCGATATTACCTGTTAATCGCACTATGGTAGAATTGAAATTCTTTTGGTAATCGTCGAACTGAGTCTCAAGGGGAACTGTTAATCGCACTATGGTAGAATTGAAATGTACGAAAACTGATTCGTCCGACCTACAGATAAACCTGTTAATCGCACTATGGTAGAATTGAAATAATATTCCAGCAGAGCGCAGGTGAGATCGATATTACCTGTTAATCGCACTATGGTAGAATTGAAATTCTTTTGGTAATCGTCGAACTGAGTCTCAAGGGGAACTGTTAATCGCACTATGGTAGAATTGAAATGTACGAAAACTGATTCGTCCGACCTACAGATAAACCTGTTAATCGCACTATGGTAGAATTGAAATTACAAACAAGTTGACGCTTTAGGTTCGGCTTGTTACTGTTAATCGCACTATGGTAGAATTGAAATGAATGGACTTCGGCCAAAAGGCCGAATACGCTAAACTGTTAATCGCACTATGGTAGAATTGAAATGCCTTGTTGGCAGAGCGTGTTTAGCGTGGATAAACTGTTAATCGCACTATCGTAGAATTGAAATTTGTGCCACAAGTAGCATTTAAACTTTTCAAAGCCTGTCAATCGCACTATGCTAGGTCTTCTGTTACTTCACCAATTCCTTCAATTCCAGATACCTCGTTCTCATTTTTACCAATAGATCATGGTATACCTCCTCCCCACCAAGATTCTTTTTCTCGAACCGGTCAACTTTCAGATCATACAGCTCCTCGTAATCATGCTCGATAAAGTTCATGTATTTGATCTCGCGACTTACCACTCCCTCGACTTTCGGAATACCCGGGCTGCCCATGAACGTATGTTCGTAGAAAAAATCGCGACGCTTCAGGGAAGGATCCTCTTCTGTAACAAGTTGGGCTAAATTGATTCCCTGAGTATTTTCCGGAACGGCGACTCCAGCGAAGCCAAGTATGGTAGGTGCAATATCAATATTCAGGGCGATCTCTTCAGAAACTTTTCGTTTCAAACTATTGCCTTTGCGCGGATCAAAAATGATAAGCGGAACACGGATAGATTCTTCATGGCCATACCACTTGCCGGCAAGCCCATGTTCACCTAAATACATTCCATTGTCGCCGGTGAATATAATAATGGTGTTATCCGCAAGTCCCAACGCTTCAAGTTTTTTTACCATGTTCCCTACAGCGTCATCGACATCCGTCAGTAAGCGGTAATAATTTTTCACACTCTCCTGATACATTTCCGGTGTGGCGAATCGAAGTTTCCAGCGCACTCTTGCGATGTTTTCTTCCGTCCTGAAAAAGTCGGGAAACTGATTCCAGTATTTAGGATCAGCAGTTTCCGGAACAGGGATCGTAACATCTGCATAGTATGTTTTATAGCGCGGGTTGCTGATGAATTGCCGCGGATCATTGTCCTGCACATGCGGCGCTTTGAAGCTAACAGACAAACAAAAAGGCTCCTGTTTTCCAAACTGATCTAAAAATCTGGTGATATCCTGACTTACTTTATCCGTATGGTGAATGTAATTTCCATTCTCATCCGTCATCTCATAGTCTGGTTGGATCTTGTTTGTGCATTCCCAGAAATCATAGAGGTGCCGCGGTTGTTCTTCTGGTTTGCCAACTCCATATTTGCCGATAAATCCAATGCGATACCCTGCATTTTTCAAGAGTATAGGATATGTATTTTGGAGCGCGGATGAATCAAAGCTGGTAACGAAATCCTCAATGCCGTGCCTGGATTGATACTGTCCGGTCAGGATACTGGCGCGGCTTACGGCGCAGATCGCAGTGGTAACATATGCGTTTCGAAAGAAAACGCCCTCACGGGCAAGGCGGTCGAGATTAGGTGTTTGAATAATCTTATTGCCCATCACACCCAAAGCATCCCACCGGTGATCGTCCGTCAATAAAAAAATGATATTGGGTCTCTCCCCAACCGAAGTAGTTGGACTGGTGCTGCAAGCCCCGGTTAATACTACTAAAACAAACAAAATAAGAAGTGAAGGATAAAATCTCACATTGGAGAATTTCGGCTGCTCTTTCATATCACAAGCACGATTTTTGACTATTGGTTAAAACTAAGATGGCACTTTAAATACAATTGACACCGGACAACTAAAAAGAGTCGTCCCTTATGTCCTTATTTATTCCCTCATCACATCCAAAGTTTGAATAGTTACCGGTCCCAATAAACCGGATTCAAGTAAAGGAACCTTGGCCCAGGGGAGCCTGCCCAGACTTGTTAGATTCGTATTGGTATATTTCTCTCCTGTAATTGCATCGCCCGTAAGCCGGTTAGACCAGTTGTTGGCGACTTCAACTTTAATGATGTTATTCCCTGTTTTTAACATGCCGGTTACATCAAATCTGTAAGGTTTGGCCCAGCTAATTCCAAGGGGTTTGCTATTTAACCATACCTCCCCAACTTTAGAAAGATCACCCATGTTGAGAAAAATCCTTTGGTTCTTTGCAGCCTTGCCGTTAAAGTGAAAAGTTTTTGTATAAGAGGCCGTACCGGAAAAATACTGAACACCTGTATCCTCAAATCTCGACCATGACATCAATTCGGGAAAGGATACTTTTTCAGGAGCGCCCCAACCTTTAGGAAAGGAAACATCCCACGCTCCTTCAAGTTTTTGGATCTGGGGCTTGCTTACAACTTTTTCAGATCCTTTTGAATTCTTGAGTTCATAGTTTCCCGGCTCCAAAAAACGTATTCCATTGGCGGTAACTTCGGTCAAGGGAGGATGTGAGCCAGTTGAGGTAATCGAATTATAATGTTTTCGTTCGGCACCGTTCTTAAAGACCACGAACGTTGAACCGTAAGGAGCTAACGTCAGAGGCATCTCCACCAGATCGCCTTTATAATTGTACACCGGCGCAGAAAGTATTTCGCCTGAAACCGGGTTCCACATCTCAGGGATTTTACCTTGCTGGCGGAAAGTACAATAGCGGGAGACCCATTTATCCGTCGTATTCCAGACGAAATAAAAATCAATGTCATCCTTTTGATAATGCGTGTAATCCAAAATCGGCAATTTGTCAAAATCCATTACCAAACGTTTGTTGTCCGGGTAGTTAAAATCAGGTGAGATGTTCGAGGCGTGCAGGATTTGCAACGATGATAATCCTGAGAGGATCTTTCCGTTACGAAAGTTTTTAACATCAGGATCCTTACTAGCCGTGAGCCACAACTGGTCTATAAGTTGAGAGCCGTCGCCCTTATCTTTTAGTTGCTTGCTGTACCCCGATGTATTTTTGGGTTTATCACCCGTGATGATCGCGCCTTTTTTGGCCAGCTCATGAAGTTTTACCAACACCTCAGCATTCATTTCATCTTCGGTTGCCAGAGCCAGTACGCTGAATTTTTGTCCATTCGGCAAAACCAGCTTGCCGTTTTCGACTGACAAATCCCTGACAAGAATTTCGGAATTAATCATTTCATAATCGTAACCTGGCCCTACCTTGAATTTCGCGTTTTTTGGCCCGACAACTATTGGCAATTTATCACCATAGTAAAAAAGAACATCTGAAAAGAAACCTGTCTCCTGAAGCACATATGAGATACGGCTCAGATAATCATTGAAGGGTTTATTTTTTGCCCACCAAACTGTTTTGTCGTTGTAATGTAATCCTGCATGGTATACGTATCCAGGTGATCCAGTACCCGAAGGGTTGTGCGTGAACCCGTGTACAACGACCCGGTTCATACCTTCACAGAAAGCGCGATCTGCCAACGGTTTGAGATCAAGTGGCCCCAATTGCCAATGTTCCCGGTTGGTAAATGCCTCCTGCTCGACAATTTTTCTTCCGTAGATATGGGATGCGGCAGACACTTCCTTAATTACTTGCAGAACGTTGAGGCTGTCTTGATTATAACGGGTGTTCTTAAGCCAGAATTCTCCCCTGGGAATATCCAGGGAGCCAAGAGCTTTCAACGGTTCTGCAGGGACGTTGTGGACAGGCAAGCCAGGGCCTCCCGCTTCCGAGTTAATTTTTAAGCCATAAGTGTTGGCTACCTTTTTAGCTTTTCTGTAAAAATTCCTAATCATGAGCTCCGACAAGATTTTTCTGAATTCGGTCTGGATCATTTCAGACGTCTCCTTGTCAAAAAGGTCAGGGTTAAATATCCCCGGAATGAGTTTGGATATATCGTAGCCATTTCTCTTTTTAAATTCAGCAGGAAGCGAAGATGTCCAGACAGATCCTCTAGCCTCATAACTTGCGAGATACAGACTCTTTAAGGCCGAGTTTTTAAAATCGCCGAGAACCGGTTTTAAGGTATTGATCATAAACATGAAGTGAGCCTCCGTAGCAGCCGAGTCAAAATGATCAATGATTGGACCATGCGAATTAGCACTTGGCAGCATCAACGGCTCCCCCGAATTGGAACATACATACCGATGAATCTCCCACTCACCCGACGGCAGCTTGCAATCAAGCACTGCCGTAGCAGCATCAAAAAACCCGGAGATATTAATGATCCTTGTGGTATCTAACGTGTTCTTCCCGATATTCGCCGGTAATGCCACCACAGCTACCTCCTCAAAATATAATGGCTTTCCTTGCGCATCAAAGGGAATCAATTCCTTGCCCGCGCGGTCTTTTTTAGAAATTTCAGGCAACGGTATAATGACCTTGATCCTTTCATTACCGCCTTTTACAAGGACCTTAGAATAGTATAGAGATTTCGCTGCGTGTTTTGGGAGGGTCCAACTCCCACCTGCGTTCCAGCTACTCGCCATGTTTAGTCCTACATCTATGTTGAGTTTGCCAGCTTCCTCAATAGCGAATTTTATTGCTTTCAGGGACTCAGGACTCATAAAGGCCGGTCCGGGCGGAATCATTCTGTCTGAAGCAGGCACACCGATCTCGAAAATATCGACGCCCGAAATCCCGGCTTTTTTCATCGCCAATAATTCTTCTTTTAATCGAAGGGTATCGACATTCCCGTTAAGCCACCACCAATAAACCTTCGGGCGCGCTATTGCTGGAGGATCGGCGAACCCCTTTTGCAAATTGCTATAAGTATTTGACTGCTCTGGATCACGGGTCAAATAGGTATAGGAAAATAAAAGGAATGCGAACGTGACAACTGCCGGATACAAAATAATTTTTTTCACTGTATTCATTTTACTTAGTGCGCAATTAAAGAGTTTATTATTCCAGATTATTTGTATAGTCCAGATCTGTTTCGAGTAAAAGAAATTGAATACATGCTTCCCCGCTATTTTGGCTTATTGGAATTCGCTTTGTTCTCATACAACCAGATTTTAGGGTTATACCATCCGATGGAAATAATATCCATATCGCCATCGCCGTCCATATCAAATACTTGCGTTCCGTCGTGGTGATCAATTTTTACATCACGACCGACATCGATTACATGTGGCCTCCAGTTTATGCCGCCTGAGTTTTCGTAAATAATTAACCGGTTTGCGGGCTTACCCCTGTGTTCGCCAAGCACGACGTCCATTTTTCCATCTCCGTTCATGTCAGCGGCATCCATACTGAAACCTCCACCAACATCTGTAGCCATGATCCTTCTTAACCAGGGAGCAGTCGGATCATTTGGTGCGCTGAACATGAGAATATCACTGCCGAGCTCCAGGCCTACCACTGCATCTAAGGAGCCATCTCCGGTAAAATCGTGCAGGAATATCCTGTCCGCCAACCCGGAAGTCTCTTTCCCGATCGTATGAACCTTCCATGGAGCGGAAGGATTTCCCGGATTCTGCAACCAGCTTGTGCCAAGATACAGGTCCTGAAAACCATCTTGATTGATGTCGCCAACACTTAGGTCTTCATCCTGTGAGTGTTCGGATATTTTTCTCCATTTCCAATTTTCTTTCACCGGATCTTTCGGAACCGTATACATCTGAACACCTTTGTGGGCAGCATGCCAGGACAATGCCACTTCAACGGGACCATCTGAAGAAAACTTCGAGACCGCGACACCCTGAAGGAAATCTCCCTCAGCCGCGGGAATATTATTGTATATTTTAAAGTTTCCTTTGCCATCATTTTTCGCCCAGACAAATTCAGCGTTGGCATCTGCGCCTTCGCCTTTCGTTCCGAGAATATCCAGAAAGCCGTCGCCGTCAAAGTCGTATACAACGGCCATATTATTTAACGGTGTGCCTATTGTCCGACGTTTCCACTTGCCGTCCGCTTTCGCGGGATTTTTATACCACCAGCCGCCGGAAATAATGTCTTTGTGATTGTCACCATCCATATCTCCGGCAGTAATATATACGGCCCGGTAGGGCAAGGATTCTTCAATTAATTTCCTTTCCCACTGATCCAGAGCGAGTTTGCCGGAGGATTTTTGCGTGCCGTTGTTTAACCAGATATCCAGCCGCGGCGTATCCCAGGTATAGGGCTTGGTCAAGATATCGAGGTCCCCATCGCCATCCATATCTGCAATGCGCGATTCGTGGTTGCCGATTCCTGTGGACACAATTGATAGATCAAAATGCCCTTTACCGTCTCCGTAAAAAATCCTGCACTCCGCTTTTCCGGCGTGTCCGGGAGTATGCATTTCTGCATTAAAGATGTCCAGAAAGCCGTCGGCATTGATGTCGGCGATCTGCAGGCTGTGCCCGTGAACTACAGCGGAGTCCAGCAACTGATGGGATACCCACGATTCGGATCTTTCGGGATCGCCGTTGGCTTCATACCACTTAAGTGGTCCGATCTTGTCGCCCCTGACAAAAACTACTTCCGGAGCGCCCCCTTCTTTCAATTGCCCGGACGCTGAACGCGTAAAGCCCTGCTCTTTATCAATGACAATGGCTTTAAAGGTTCCATCAGTCTGATGCTTAAACCACCGGCCCCCACCTATGATATCGATGATTCCATCTCCGTCGATATCAGACTTGCCCACACCTTCATGTTCGCCTTCACTTTCCTCCCAGGTGAAAATTTTCGTATATGGCCAGGGTGAGTCTTTTTTAGGATCTTCGGGAATTTCAGCTATGCACAAAGCCCTGTCGCGCTGATTCCAGAATGCAAGCTCGATTTTTTTATCGCCGTCAAAATCGCCAAAGGTTTGATCATGATGCTTCTTTCCCCCTGTATTTTTTACGGTTCTGCGTAGCCAGCGCCGTTCCGGACTATATTCCGGGAAGGGATTTTCCCACCACCAGATCTCATTAGAAGAGGCATCGCCCCCGAAAAGAATGTCCATGTCCCCATCACCGTCGATATCGTGAAATGCACCTCCGGCTTCCACGGCTAAAAGTTCGGGTTCAATTATATATTTTTCCCAACCATTCTCAACGCGTCGAAAAAAAGAGAGTGCCGGCGATTCCTTTCTTGCTCCCACAATAAAATCGTTCACGCCATCCATATCAACATCCACAACCATACTTGCCGTTTGTTGCGTGGAGGGACCCGGCGAAGGAATATCACCGTTTTTACTGGACAAATGTTGCCAGGCTATTTGGGGAGAAGCTGTAGTCAAATCTGATTTTTTGCTTCTTGTATCTGCACATCCTGCCAGGATGCCAATGACGAGTACCGCAACGCCACGGTTGTAAAAAGTATTTTTCACTTTGATTATTTCGTTCGTTACTTTCAAAGAATTCCAGGCAACAATTTCACGAGTTGGTTAATTCTTTCGCAGGTTTTCCTTGAGCGGTCTTACCTTTATGTCCGCTGTAGCAATTGTATTTCAACAACAACCCCTTCAGGTATTCCTTCGACTCATTATATCTTTCATCAATGGTTTTTATCGTTCCGAGTTTATGTCCCTTTACAATAACAGGCGAGCATATTTCTGCCGACAGCAATCCCTTATAGTTGTTTTCTTTTAATGCCTGGATAAATACTTCCCACTGCATCGGATCCCTTTCAGAACCGGGCGCAACTTCCTCCCAGCTGTAATGCCCGCCGCCGATCGTTTGATTTTTCGCCAGAGAGATGGTATGGGAGTAAACCATATAATTTTTCATTTTTCGAACGATGTTCCTGATAAAATCAGGGTCTTGTGATTCAAGCAACGGAAGATCGAGTCCTACTTTCAAACTGGGATTGTTGATCTCCGCCAGCATCTCAAGCGTCTCCTGATTATTTCCTAGAATTTCCGGGTGGGTTTGAAGCGCAAGTGTAATGCCATTGTCTTGCGCATATTTGGAAACTTCCGCCAGGCCCTCCTTTACATCGTTCCACGCTTCCAGCCAGTCTTCCGCGCGTGAGACCCTCCGCGACCGGGATTCAAATGCCGGAAAACCATAGCCGGTAGCAGCAAGCGGGTTTTGGAAGAATCCGTAAAATGCCGACAGGACCCTCACAATAGGAGACCCTAAATCCTTAGCCATTTTTATACATTCTTTGACATATAAAATTTCCTTTTCCTGTGGATACAATAAAACATGGTTCCCCTGCATGAAATTCGTACAGCAAACCACGGCGCCCATCTCCAGATCGAGTTCTTTATACAGGTCCACAATCTTTTTCCTTCTTTCGGAACTGAGATCCATGGGAAATCCCAAAGGACGGTGAGCATAAATACAGGCAGCATCGTATCCGAACCTGGCGGCTCGTCGTATAGCTTCTTCAAGCGCGATCTTTTCGCCCGGCGCAGTGAAATATCCACCGTAGCCGATTACATCTAAACTTAATTTCATAGTTCACTTTGTTTTGGTATGTCTGCAATCAAAATTTTGTTTTCAAGTTCTGGCCGTTAGAAGGATGGTCTGGCGGACAGCTGTATATGTGGCGAATTACTTTTGTTTTTCATTCACCCAAAGCTTGACAATATGCTCTGCAAAGTTTGCCCCAAATACATCCATATCACCATCATCATCGCAGTCAAACACGCGCATACTATGGCAACCCTTGGTGCTGATCACTTGTTTCTCCCACGAGTCCTCATCTGAATTATAAAATATCACCACCTCGTCCGGATCAGCGCCCTGTTGCATTTCAGCTACAACTATATCAGTTTTGCCGTCACCATCGAAATCCGCCGCGCCAATAGAATGTACTATTGTTTCAATTGAATCGGCAATGATGTGTTCTTCCCAAATAGATGAGACATCATCGGGCGCTTCAAACCAGGATATGCGGTAAAAGTTCTTTGCGAGTTCTGCGGGGGAATGCAAAATATCCAAACGCCCGTCGTTGTTGATATCCGCAATATCAATATAGGTATTAGGCCAGGTCCAGGTATCCGTAAATTTATGTTCTGTCCATTCGGTCATGTTCCCCGTGTTTTCAAACCAATATGCGTTGGTGACGATATCCTGTTTTCCATCGTTATTAATATCCGCCATTTTCAGACCTTCGCCATCCGCGATCTCCCGTTGATTCTTTGTCCATGTCCCCAACGGTTTTTGATTGTAGAAAAAAAGCGTGTGTCCGCCCTTATCACCAAAAGCACCCTGATTGCGGGCAACGACATCCAATAAGCCATCATTATCGAAATCATGAACCTCTACATCGTGCGCAACAACGGAGTCAATATGATGCATTTTCCAGTCCGGCCCCGAAAACCATACGATCACCTGGTTTACAACGGCTACGACATCCGGAATTTTGTTGCTATCAATGTCACACACCTCCGCATTGGTAGAAATTTTTAGCGAATCGTTGATGGCAACTTTTTTCCAATCAGGACCCAGATAGGCGACAAGCCCTCCTTTTTGCCAGCCCCCCACTAAAATATCGGTTTTTCCATCCGCGTTGATGTCTCCGGTAGTTTTCATCCACAGGTGCTCTGGCGCCTGGTCATCAATAATAATTTCGGTGAAATCTGGTTTTTCTTCTTCGCGGCAACTGGTAAGTCCGAGCACCGAGGCAAATAAAATGCAACAAAACATTTTCATTTTTAAAAGGGGTTATCTTTTTCCGGCGGACTTTGTGCCCGGCGATACCTATCAGCATTTCTTCAGGAACAGCTGATATCAATTTACGTAAACGATTGCAATGTAGAATTCCAGGCTCCGTAATACCTGCACCCTTTTTGCCGGAATTTGAACTCTATTGAATAGTGATGAGCGGTTAAACAATGATTTATTTTAATATGCGCTACGCTCAATTTTGGTTCCGGGTATGGCTGTTCATGGCGCATGATCCCGCAAGTGGGGATCGAAGATAATACAATCCAAACTATTCCGATAGGAATATGACCACAGCTGGCGACCGAACCGATCCCCCCTCAGCGTCACTCGCGCCTCGCGACGGACGCTAAGGATTCGGAGGTCGAGGCTTTGGTCAACTCAAATTTCTAAGCGAGCCGATCCCTATATTTAACCCGCACGCAATTCAGTGTAGTAGCCAAACCTGAACTCCGCACGC
>JBBDXJ010000337.1:0-10915 GCA_040902445.1 Cyclobacteriaceae bacterium
ATGTCTCCCCGAAGCCGCAGCGTCCCTGAGACAGGAGACACTGCGGAGACTTGCAAGACCTTTCAAAACCTTTCAACCTAATCAACCTCCTTCAACCACGCCTCCCTTAATGCCACCTGCTCGGCTGTTGCCTGTGGGTTTGAGGCCAGGAGATGGCGTTGGGTTATCCCTCACCGTCTCCCCGGAGTCTCCTGTCTCAGGGACTCCGGGGTGTGCGAGTTTCAGACTTCATGTCTCCCCGAAAGCCGCAGCGTCCCTGAGACAGGAGACACTGCGGAGACTTGCAATCAACCTCCTTCAACCACGCCTCCCTTCTCCCCGAGCCGCAGCGTCCCTGAGACAGGAGACACTGCGGAGACTTGCAAGACCTTTCAACCTTTCAGACCTTTTCCCTATTTCAACCACCCCTTCACACTCCACGTATGTAAATTCAAAAACTCCGGATGACCATAGGCCAGTTGTCTGGCGCGAACCATAACCTTCTTATCCAAAGCATCCCCATTGCAGGCCTCGAGACATTTGTGCAAATATTCCATGCGGTCCAGGCCTACAAGTATGGAAGAGACTTCGCGAAATGCCAGGGCAAATTTTGTCGCCAGGGTTGACAACTCAATCCTTGATTGCTCCGCCAACGCATCGCAATGTCTAATATGGTTCTCAACTTCGCCTAACGAGGGATGAAGATTTTTTCCTCGGCCACTCAAGAGGCCCTTCATTAAAACTGACCGGACAACAATTCCAACGCCTGCCCCGGATGCCAGCGAAAAAAGCGCTGCCTGCCGTTGATCCATCAGGTTAAAGGGCAATTGAATAACATCCCAGCTTCCAGTTTCAATGGATTTCCTGGTTTCTTCCGGCGTGTAAGTTGATACACCCGTTGCCCGGATTACTCCGATCTTTTTCAGATCGGAAAAGATCCGCTGAACATCTTCATTTTCCAGCAACTGCATCGAACCCTGGTGAAGCATAAACACATCGACGTAATCGGTGCGAAGGGCCCCAAGGCTTTCTTTCAGCGAAGTTTCAATAATTCTTTTAAGTTCGGAGTACGCAGGAATTCCACCATGCTCGTCAAAAAAATGTTTGCATTTGGTGGCGATGATTACTTGCTCTCTTTTGTTTTCAAAGGCTTTGCCGATAATGGATTCACTTTGACCATACTGGCGCGCTGTATCATAAAAGTTGATGCCTGAATCAAATGAGGCGTTCAGTAAATCGATCGCCTGGGCTTCAGAGATCATATCCGCAGCGCTTTCCACACCGATCCCATACGGTATGCCAATTTCAACGCCGCCGAACGCAACTTCGGAAACGTGTATTCCGGTTTTACCTAAAGATCTTCTATTCATTATTGCACCCGATTATTTGAAGGCTCGTTTATGCTTTGAGTCCGTTGCCGGCCATTACCTTTATCACCATCATTCAGAGTAGCATACGTTAAGCCCTTCAATTCTTTCTTTGGAGGAAAAAAGAGGCTGGCAAAATATCCAATCAATACACAGGTGCAAATGCTTATTGCACCGTACAGGTATGGGTGGATATTGGCAATTTGTTTTATTAGTAAGACTGTCACCACCCCGGCCAGCAATCCAATCACAGCGCCAAAGCTGTTTGACCGTTTAATGAATATTCCTAATATGAAAACGCCGGCAAGACTACCACCAAAGATGCCGAGCACTTCCTGGAAATAATTAAAAATAAATTCGATATTCAACCACGCGGTGAGCATAGCGCTGGCTATCCCGAAGCCACCGGCGACGATGGTAGCTATTCTTGCTGTTTGCAGCTTTTGCTTATCTGTTTTTCCTGAGACCAGCCGGAAATGTATGTCGGTGTTGTAGGCTGCCGCCACGCTGTTCATGCTGCTGCTCATAGTGGACTGGCTCGCTGCAAAGATTCCCGCAATGATCAGGCCCGCAACTCCGGCCGGAAGTTGCTGAATGATAAAATAAGGCAGTATCTCACCAACGGATTCAGATGGAATAATCCCCGGGTTATCCTGATAAAAAATATACAACACCGTTCCAAGCCCATAAAATATGAAGATCCCGGGAATGGTTATCAATCCATTGGTGTACAAACTTTTTGCAACCGCCTTTTCGTCTTTTACTGTAATGTATCGCTGAACAATGGTCTGGTCTGACGTGTATGGAATCAGGTTCAAAAAGAAAAAACCTATAATTCCGATATAGAGATACAATCTATCCTGTCCCCATCCCCAATGGTACAAGTTGAACTTGTCCGCTTCCATTCCTTTTGTAATGACACTAGCCAACCCACCCTCTACATGCCAAATCCCGATAACGAGACAAAGGATCGCGCCGCCCACCAGGATAACAACCTGAATAACATCCGCCCATATTACAGCTTCTATTCCCCCCATTACCGTATAGAGGATGCAAATCACCCCCATGATCGCAATCAGTGAATAGATGTCAATACCAGTCACCGACGCGATGGCGGCAGCAGGTAAGAACAACACGATACCCATTCTGCCCAGTTGATACAAAATAAACGAAAGGCTTCCCATCGTCCGAACAATGGAGTTAAATCTGTATTCAAGATACTGATAGGCAGAAGTAACGCTAAGCCTCCTGAAAAAAGGAATGTAATACTTAACGACAATGGGCACTGTACCGAGGATCATAACAGACCCAATCGCCATAGCCCAGTCTGTCGCAAATACGATGGCAGGTATTGCCATAAAGGTAATCGCGCTTAACTGCGTACCGTAAATACTTATTCCTGCAGCCCACCAGGGGATCTTCCCGCCTGCGGTAAAAAAATTACTGGTCGTCTGATCTTTCTTATCAAATAAAAATCCAAACCACACCATCAACGCAAGGTAGGCCGCAAGCGTTAACCAGTTCAACCAGCCGAACCCTGTGGTTTTGGATAATGCAAAAACCTTTGAAGATCTTTTTCCCGGTCCTACCTCGCCGTTAATGATCACCCACTTTTGATCCCATTTCACCGCGGGAACGGTTACTCTTGTGCTGTTGGCAGGAAGTTTTCCGAAGTTTAGCCACTTATCGCTTTGCACATGATACGCCAGAAGATCTGTGACAAAGCCGGGAAAAGTAGAAGGATCTTTGTGCTGTGCAGTTTTGCCATCCAATCCTCCCGGGAACAATATATGATCCGATCCCACCGTGGGCGCAGGACTCGCTCCGGCCGCGGTACCCCTTGGCATGTCGGAGAGTTTGACCCACGTACCTTTTACAAGATCACTTTTGCCAGGAGTAAACTGATAGGCATCCTTTAAGATGATCCGCTCTCTTTCGCCGTTGGTATTTTCACGCAGATCAATGCCACTGAACAGGAAAAATTTATCCTGAAGCGAAGCACTTACTGCCTGCATCCTCGCCGGACCGGGCCATGGTTCCAGGCTTAACCACTTTTTTGCTTGTCGATCTCCGGAAAGCTTGAGCGATAAAAACGTCTTCAGCGGCAAAGCCTCTGCATTTGAATGACCGCCGGCGATAAACAAGTGGTCTCCCGTCAACGCTCCGGTCATATTGGCAAGCGGAGACGGCATGGAAGCCAGGGTATCAAAACGAATCGTTCCGTTCTCATAGGCAACAGTAAGGACATCGGCATAATGTCTTGTGGCATCACTGCCCCCTGCAAGAATGATCCGGTTATTGTATGTAACGGAGACCCCATACGCCATTGGACGCGGTAGCTTCTCGTTGGAGAGCTTCCAGGAGGTAGCTCCCTTTTCTAAAATATAAATATGATCGTACCAGATTTTCTTGCCTCCCTCCCAGGGCATCCCGTCGGGAAAGTTGGCTCCACCCATACAAATCAAAGCTCCGCCGCTCACACCTGTATACATGCCCGCGAAACCTTCCCTGTCCGGTATGGAGGGCAGCTCCTCCCAATTGAGCTGACGCTGGATCTGACCATACATAACCGCCGGAATCCATGAAATTAAAACCCCGCACAAAAAAATCCCTGGAAAGCAGTTTGACATAGCAAATTGATTTACTGATGATTCTTCGAAAACATTAACACATTCACATTTCCAGGGCCGGGCTCCCCTCTTCCACCGGTAACGACAAGTTCAACGCCATCTTTTACAAAACACAAATTACTGGTCAACGGGATCTCTGTATTATAGGAGGCGATTAGATCACCCTGGCTTGAAATTAACTGTACCGCCTGCATGCCATAATGCGCTACCCATAGCCTGTCAGATGCATCGGTCAGGATCCCATCCGGCAGATTGCCGGTTTCAGAATTTTCCTCGTTGGCTGGCAGCTGACAAAAAACACGGGGGCCGGTAGCAGGCACTCCGGGATCTTTCAAATCAATGATCAGTATCCGGTTTTTATAACTTTCTGCTATAAACAGTTTAGTTTTATTCCTGGAAAGACAAATCCCATTCGGGTAATCCAGTCCGCTCGCTACGACACGCTTTGAACCATCCACACCAAAAAAATAAACCGAACCGGTGTATCGCAATGAATCGGTAAAATAAAAACCGGCATCTTCATCAACCACAAGATCATTCGGAGTTTGAATGGTAGTATCACCGCAGGTTCCGGATGCAGCATCTCCGATCTTTTTTCCCGATGCATCGAAACGGATAACCTTTCCCAGCTTGCTGTCGCACACCAGGTGATCGCCGTTGGAAAGAATTCTTTGTCCGTTAGGACAGCTACTCTCGGCCCAGACGGAAGAAGTTCCCTTTGCGTCGATCATCATTATTTTTCCTCCGGTGAGTGTTGTGAAATAGATATTCCCATCCTGATCCACAGCAGGTCCCTCTGTATAATAATCGCAATCAATTAGGGATACTACCTTCATGCCGCGCGTCGATTTAATGGGAATGTTCTTTTCACCCTATCCTGTCTTCAAATGGGTAAAGCGGATTACGGCGGTTTTGAAAAGAAAACCTCGTTAGATCCGCCTGAGTAACGCCCTCGGTATTCACCTGGACAAAACTTTTGCACACAGGCTTGTACGCTGCGATCGGAGCATGAACTCCTTTGGCAACGATTACATCATATTCTTCAGGCTGAATTCCAAAAGAGAGCAGTTGGTTCAGGCTGAAAGGAGCAATCCTCAAGGTAGTAAGCATGATCGTTGTTCCTTTTTCAGTTTCTACAATCGCGATCTTGCCCATATTAAAGTTCACCTGCCCTCCATGTCTCGGCTGGTGTTCTTTGAAAATCCCTTCGGTAATTGTTTTGATGGTGACTTCAACGGTATAAGGCTGGCCGTGGTGAGGATCAGTTTTACCACCGATGGTGAGAGAAACTTTTCTTCCCGGACTGAATTTATAGGCAATAGTCACTGATCCCGGATCGTAAATGCAGATGAACGACTTCCATTTACCCGACCTTTCCAACGCTTCCAAAATAAACGTGCTGTCGCCGGGTGATCCCCCTCCGACATTATCACCCATATCCAGCAACAACACGGGCTTTGCATGATGTTCAACTGCATCAACAGCCTCTTTTACGGAAATCTTTTTGCCGACAAAGTCAGCCCTGTGATCCCACAGATAATCTCCTAAAGTTTCTGCTGTCGATTTGGCCAGATCTTCATCATCGTCTGACACGACAATAAATCCTGATCCCATTTCCTTCACGTCGGCATAAGGAAAACCCAACAGAACGCTGACAGAAAGAATTTTACTTTCACGGGTGGCTTGTTCTGCAAGTGCATACAATTCTTTGCAGGGCGAACCGGATGTATATTGCTGTTCAATGCTAATAGTAGCAGGCGGTTGATAAAAATATTGCCGCGGTCTTATCTTTCCTTCCAGCGTATCCACCATTAACCGCGCGGCCAGCAATCCCGTTGCGCGCTGATCAACATGTGGATTGGTTTTATAAGCTACCAGCGCATTGGTTGCATCGATCATTTTCTGACTGACGTTGGCGTGGGGATCAAGGGTGCCAATGACCGGCTTTGCATCCCCGACAATTGCTCTGAGCTTTTCCAACCACCATCCATCCATATCGGGATACAACTCTGATACGGCAGCGCCATGAAGGGCCACCATTATTCCATCAAAGGGTCCTTTTTCACGCAGCTCAAAAGATATTTTTTCAAACAGATATTGCAGCGTGTCATTTGTGACCACACCGCCGGGAGTAGCTTCGGCAAAAACCAACGGCACAGCTTCAAAAGCCGAAACATCCAGCACTTCCAGCATCCCACCGATCTCATGAAAAGCTTCGCTATATTCCTCGCGGATCTTGTCTCCATAAAGCAAATGACCTTTCTCGAAATCCTTCAGCGAAGTTTTTGTGGTGAGAAAAGTATTTGATTCATGGTAGAGTCCGAGCAAAGCAACTTTTCCGCGCATTAGGTCTTTCTTTTGATAGCTATAACATCCACTTCAAACTTGAGCAATTCGCCCAGGCAACCTATTAATGTTGTCCGTGCCGGAAAGGGCGCGGAAAAATATTCGCGGTAGATCTGATTGAATTCAGCAAGGTCTTCCTGCTTGCCGACGTAGTTCCGCACCTGTACTACATCGGGGAAATCCAGGCCGGCGGCGGTGAGTATCTTCCTTACATTTTCGAAGGATCGCCTGCATTCGCCTGCAAAGGATTCGTTGACGATCTTTCCGTTTTCGTCAACAGATGCCTGTCCGGAAATAAAAACAAAATCGCCAGCGATCACTCCTGGTGAAAAAGGCAAATGTGATTTTGGGATTCCTTCTCCGGTAATAACTTCTTTTTTGATCATAACACTCCGTATTTTTTATAGGCTTCGGCAGCTTTCAATCCTCTCTTTATATCATCGCGAGTCACATTTTCAGCGCTGACCTTTTTAAATGCTTTTGCAATAACTTCATTTTCAACAGCCTGGGGAATCACGACAACGCCATCTTCATCACAATAAACCAGATCCCCCGGTGAAAAAATGACACCATCGATCTCAACCGGGATATCCATATCGATCACCCTTTGCCTGTGCAGACTATCGTATATGCATTTGGCCATGGCGAAAACAGGGAAGTGCATTTCTTTCATTTTGGAAACATCTCTTACCGCGCCGTGTACGAGTGTACCAACGCAACCCCTGTTGGATGCAGCCGTTGAAAGCAGTTCCCCCCAGATACCGGAACGCACCGACCCTGACGCAGCGGCAATCAAAACGTTTCCGGGCTCACAACTGTCGACCGCCTTCAGTTCAAGATCATAAGGATTGGGATCCTCATGATAGATATCAGCCCATAGCGTGGTTTTACAACGGCCGACCATTTTTTGTATACCCGTGTACGCATGAAATTGCGTTCTGGGTGACTGATTTCTGTAACCAATACTGTCCAGGGCATCGCAAATAACGGCGGAGAAAAGCCTGTCTTTTATTTTCTGCAGATCTTCCAATACGCTCATTTTTTTATACTCTGACGGTGGATGCTATGGTCTCTAATTTTTCCGACAACGCCATTACCTCATCATCTTTCCACTCGGTATGGGTGTTGCCTAGTGGCGCTTTGGTCTGACCGATGTCGATATTGTATTTTATCAACATCGCGCGTCGGAGGAATGTCCAGATATTTGGCAAAACCAAACGAATGACCTGTTGGAATGTAAGCATGAACTCCTTGCCGAGTTGGAAATTCCCGTTTTTGAATTCTGTCATCACATGCTTGCATGCCATTCCCCACAGGTTATAAAAGGAACCGATGGCGCCAACCGTTCCGCAAAGGCTCGCGTGACAGAATAGCTCATCCGACCCGCTGAATAATTTTAACCTGTCGCCGGCAAAATTGTGAATGGCGCTGATTTCCAGTAGCTGGTTGGTTGTTAATTTCATGCCGGCCACATTGGGAATCTCCAAAAGCTTCGACACAAAGGAAATTGTTTCACCCGGAATGGAATTGTCCCCCAACTGGTAGGGCATAAACGGAAGCGATGTTGCGGTGGCAATTGTTCTATAGTGTTCCAGCGCCATGGCCGCCGATGGAGCGTAATATATAGGACCGACGGACGATATTGCATCGGCGCCACTCTTTTCTGCGTGTTTGGCAAGTCGTACCGATTCATCGGTTGTAAGCGCGCCCACCTGCACCATTACAGGGCTTCTCTTTGCCGTAACCTCGATTACGAGTGACGTAACTTTTTTGCGTTGCTCTTCCGTAAAAAGTACACCCTGCCCGGTGGAGCCAAGGAGATACAACCCATCCATGCCCTGGGAGATCAACAACTCCACCAATTTTTCCAACTGATCCATGGCTGGCTCGCCCTGTTTATTAACAGGTGTTAACATAGCCGGCCATAAGCCCTTAAAATCTTTTTTCATGGTCTTTTTTTGTTAGATGTTATGTTGAATCGCTTAGAATTATTTGAGTAGCATCTGTCTTCCTTATTCCCTTATGTCCTTTATACCCCCTATTCCCCTTATACCCTATATCAATTGAGTTTCAATAAATGCCAGTGTCTCACCATGGCTGTTAAAATAACGGCCACGGTCTTCACCGGTAATTTTTTTTGCGGAAGCCGGATCTTTAAAACCATGTCCGGTGACAACACAAATAATATGATCGCCTCTCTTTATCTCCTTATTTTCCAGGGCCTTTAATACCCCGGCCAGCGCAACTGCTCCTGCGGGCTCGCAATAAATGCCTTCCTGAACCGCCATATTTTTCTGACATTCAAAAATGGATGCATCGGTCACGCTAAAGCCTGTGCCCCCGTTTGCCCTGCATGTCGCGATAACATCATCGCCATCAATCACATTGGGGACCTGCAGTCCGCTTATTAAAGTCGTACTTTTAGAGACAGCCTTCGCCTCGTGCAATCCGCTTCGCAACGGTGTGGCCATCGTATCATTCCCGGCGGGCTGAACACAATGTACTTTCGGCTTTTGATATCCACGATGGTTCTCTTCCCAGATGTTGAAACCCCTCGCTATCGCCAGCGTCAGCCCTCCACCACCTGCGGGAGAAAATACGTGACAGCCTGCATCCGGAAGCTCTTCAGCAATTTCATACGCTATCGTTTGTACCCCTGCCATGCCAAAAGGACTATATCTGTACGCGCTGATTTGAACGAGGCTTCCGTGTTTACTGGCAATCTGCTGAAGACCCGAAAATACATCGCTGCTAACCTGCGGGCTTATACCAAAATCTTTTACCATCATGGTTTCAGAACCATAGACCTGCATCTGTTGAATTTTGCCCGACGGTGCTCCGTCAACAATGGCTAGAAAACATTTTATGTTTGCGGCCGCGCAATAAGCAGCCAGCGCCGCGCCCGTATTTCCGCTGGAAGTCGCCAGGCAAAATCGCAATTCCTTATCAATGAGTTCCGAAACCGCACTGGCGGCAAACCGGTCCTTATAGGAGCCGGAGGGATTTAACAGCTCCAGCTTGAAATATAAATTATCAAGTCCTAACGCAACACCCAATCGCCTCGACTTTAACAAAGGCGTATTGCCTTCTCCCAAACTTAATTTGGAGCGATCCCTCAGAGAAGGAAGTAAATGGCTGTATTTCCAGATGCCTTTCAAAACTCCTGGGGAAACTGTAATTTTTTCATTTGATAACTATTGAAACTGTGAAAGAAGCCACCATCTACAAGAATAGAACTGCCCGTTATAAAGGAGGCTTCTTTTGTCGAGAGCCAGTATGAAACATTGGCAATCTCCTCAGCATTTCCGCTTCTTTTCAGCGGCGCAATGTCATTCACATAATTGACAAGCGTTTCGCTGACGTTATTACCTTTTGCATCTATATAGTCACTGCTCAGGTTGGTTTCTATATTACCCGGATTAATAGCAATTACCCGAATCCCTCTCGGGCCGTATAATACCGCCAACTCATAGGTAAGGCTCTCGATACCGCCCTTGCACGCAATATAGGCCGGGCTGATTCCGCCAGCTCTCTGCGACATGACGCTCGAAATATTGATGATAACACCCGCAATATTTTTTTCCTCCATAACCGCTGCCGTGTGCTTCGCTAAAAATGCCGGCGCAGTTAAATTTATTCTCAGGGTCTTTTCCCAGGTCTCCAGCGAAATACTGCGCATGGTTTCAATGGTTCTCCACGCTGCATTATTGATAAGAACGTCAATTCTTTCCCACTTTTTAACAGTGGTTTCCACGATGACACGACTGAAATCCGGATTCTGCAGATCGCCATGAATGCACAAAAATTCACACCCTGCGATTTCCGGTGCTTTCGTCAGATCATCCAAACCCTTTGAGTCAATATCGACCAAAGCAAGCGCATACCCCTTGGAAGCAAATTTTACTGCGGTTGCCTTGCCTATACCATTTGCAGCACCGGTGATGATAACAACTGGCTTTTCCTTCATATAATAGTAACCCTGCCGGATTTTTTTGCGGGTATAATGCCACCTAAAGCATCGCCTTTTAAAACGGATGGAACTGCGCGCAGGAGGAAAACCATTCCATCCGCATCTGCATAAACGGGAATACTTTTCTGGATAAAAGGATTGGAAATGGTTCCTATTACCTGTTCCTTTTTAACAAACTCTCCCAGGCTGACCTCTGCTTCGAAAAAACCATCACAGGAAGCAGGAAGCATGCGCTGCAAATGACCACTTTCATCACGGTGATCCTCCACCTCGTATTCACATCGATCAGGGGCCATAGAACCTCCAGACATCCCCAGCATTTTGATAACATTCAAACATCCCTGGATATATTCCTTCACAATACCTTTCTTAAAACCTCCACCACCACCAAATTCGGTATAAATAGCGGGAACATTATAGTCGCGGGCAACCGAAAGCGTACGGCCATTTAGTTTATCACTTGTACCCCAAATTGTTTTTAAATTAAATGCGCGGGCCATTTTGCGTTGCTTTTCCAAAACGTCAGCGGCCTTGTGTAATACGTAGCCACTCAACGGATCAATTTCATACACAGTGCCACCACCATGAAGATCAATCAGGTAGTCGGCCACCGCTATCAGTTC
>JBBDXJ010000338.1:0-1608 GCA_040902445.1 Cyclobacteriaceae bacterium
CGGTCGCAACGGGACGCCTGTTGATTAAAAATTCTTCGTTGGCTTTATGCCATTGCAAAAGAGGTTCGACTGTTTTATACATACGGCGGTCTTCATGATAGGCACTCACCATGTGCCACCATGGTTGAATTCCTCCCGCGATGCCATTGACAACCCACATGCGCGCCTCAGGTTCGGGCTTGCTTGTGAGGCGGAATGTCGGTCGCCCAGCCTGGTACATCGCCATACTTTCAGGAATGAGCTTGTCCCATCCCAAAAGTCCGTGGATTACTTTTCCGGTCTCACCATTGTGTTGAAATCCGCTTGCATCGTTGCGGGCTTGGTGATCGAGCATGATCATGTCGGCCCTGCTGCAGATTTCCTTTAAGTCGCGGAAGCTCCTGCTCTGACCACTGATAGATCCGCTGTTCATGCCTGCCCAAATGCAATTCGCGCCCCCCGCGGCTTTGGTAGTTTTGTTATTCAGGTCCCAGATCTCAAGTCTGCGGTCGTAGTTCCAGCGGATCCATTTTCTGTAGACGGGGTCATCCCAGTTTTTCACGAGTGGAATATCACTCCCCGTTTTATCTTTAAAACTCTTCCTGCAGTTATTACAGTAGCATATTGAATCGCGCCCTAGCCCGCTCCAGCTGTTGTCGGTAAAACCTTCCGGGTGATACATAGCTGCAATTTCTGTCAGCACGGATGGAATATGTACTTGATAATAGGGACTGTTAATGCAGGAAATAAAAAGTTCTCCCGCCTTATATGGTTTGCCGGATGCGTCGATGGCGAACCAATCGGGATGTGCAATATAAAATTCCTCATGCGCCCGATTTGAATCCATGCGCGCAAAAACGGCGATGCCATCTTCATGCGCCGCGCGACACAGTTCGCCAAAGAGATCACGGTCCTGGAGGTATGTCGCCCGGCGGTGAAGGGGAATCCGGGTGGGATAATAAGCCACAATTCCCCCGGCGTTGATCACCACTCCCTGAGTTCCAGTTTGTTTCCAGAATTTCCGCCACCATGCGATATCGTATTGCATGGGGTCTTTTTCTGTGATATTAATTTGTCCCCATCGCGTTACTCGCCGATACCAGGGCGTATTCGCTTGATCTGCTTTCCCGGCGAAAGGCTTTGCTTCAACCGAACCAAGATCTCCAACACCCAGCGACGCCGTTGCGGCAAGCGCCGATGTTTTCAAAAACGTCCTCCGACTGGTATCCATATCGTTGTATTCTGACTTGCTCATGACTCCGTTATTAAAAATTTTAATCAGTTAACCCGACTGCCTCCCACATATGTGCGAATTACCATCCTTTTTTCAAGGAGGGCCGATCCGTCCGCAAGGACATGATCGGGGTGGTTGAACACGCGCCACCTATAAAGGTAACACAACCTAATATTCCACACGCACAAAAATCATGATTATTGGGATCATAGGTTTTCTTCCTCACGGATGCGCACAATTCTAAGGTGACCCACGACCATTTCCCGCATCTAATCCTTACACGCTCCCGCGTTAGGGATTGAGCGGCATGTCTGAGCCCGAAGTGGCACGTGCGCAGGCCGGCGAGTAGCGAAAGCCCGGGCCTCGCCCACCGAAGCTTTAGCGCAGGTGGGCCG
>JBBDXJ010000339.1:0-10816 GCA_040902445.1 Cyclobacteriaceae bacterium
ACCCCCCAGGCATTTGTCAATCAACGGATAAGGTGGGCTTCCAAATGGCGGCACAATTCCTCCTTGCTTGCCAAAAGCCTCGCGGTCCTGGTGCTGGCTATGCAGGTTTGTTTCATTATTAACTGGTTTTATGCCTTCACACCCCTGATCTTACAGGCTCTTTTTTTGATGGTAGTCAAAATGATCCTTGAAGCAGCCTTTTTGTTGCAGGTGTGCCGGTTTTTGGGAACACACTGGAACTGGCTGGCCTTCTTTGGTTTACAGATCCTTTATCCGTTATATGTAGTCGTCGTTGCCATCGCTTCGTTTTTCGTGCCTTTTGAATGGAAGAACCGCTTCTTTAAACCTTATTAGCGTTTCCTTTCCGTCTGCCGACTGAGGTATTCTTTTCGTGCCATGTTTTTATTTAATTTCTACCTTTGCTCCTAACACTATGTCGCAAGAAGATCTTAAGAAACAATTGGAGATTAAGGAACTGGAGCTGAACGCTCTGTTGGAAATTACGCAGGCTATTAACAGCAACCTGCCTGCTGCATCTTTGTATAAGATTTACAATTTCACACTGCGTTCAAATCTCAAGATCAAAAAGCTGGCGCTGTTTGTTCTGGACGATGAATGGAACTGTAAGGCGAGCTTCGGCACTGAGCACCAGTTCCATTCGGTTAAACTTCTTCCTGCTTTTAAAACAATTCAGGATATCACCCATCTGAAGGAATTCGATAATTGCGAGTTTACTGAGTTTGATATCGTCATTCCTGTCACCCATAAGAGCAATACCCTTGCATTGGTTTTTGCCGGCGGATTGGACAAAAATGAAAAGGGCTTTGTTTATGAACATGGCATCCGGTTTATTCAGGCATTGAGCAATATCATCATCGTTGCCATTGAAAATAAAAAGCTCGCCAACAAACAGCTTGCCCAGGAAGCCTTCAGGAAGGAACTCGAGATCGCCAGCGATGTGCAGCAATTTCTTTTCCCCGAAACCCTGCCGAATACCGATATCCTGAAGGTGGAAGCCAGCTACCTGCCTCATGATATAGTGGGCGGTGATTACTACGATTACATTCCCATCAACAAAAATCAATTCCTGATCTGCATTGCTGATGTTAGTGGAAAAGGTATCGCCGCAGCGCTGATGATGTCAAATTTTCAGGCTTCGCTGAGAACACTGTTGCGACAAACACCTAATCTCACCGATATCATTGAGGCGCTCAATTTCCAGGTTCTGGAAAATACGAAAGGAGAAAAATTTATTACCTGCTTTGCCGCCATTTATGATGTCAGACTCAAGACAATGGTGTTTGTGAACGCGGGCCACAATCCCCCTATACTCTTGGATAAACGGTCAGGGCTCAGGATGCTCGAAGATGGTTCGACGGTTCTGGGCGCTATGCACCCTCTTCCTTTTGTCAATGAAGGATTTATCACAGGCCTTGATGACTTTCTGCTTTTCTGTTATACAGATGGCCTGACTGAAACGGTCAATGAACAGGGCGAGGAATATGGTGTTGAGAAGGTCATCGAGTACTTTAACCAGGATCACACCTATACCAAGGACCTGAAGACCATCCATCAGGATATCATTGTTTCCCTTGATGAGTTTAAAGGCAATAAAGGATACCATGATGATATTACCATTCTTTCCTGCAGGGTAGGATGATCCCGCATAAAACACCTTTTTTTTTGCCTCTGCTCTATCCGGCCCTTACGTGGAAGATACAGACTGATGAAAAAAAACTTTACCTCACCTTCGACGATGGTCCCGTAACTGGGCCTACTGAATTTGTGCTCGACCTGCTTGGGCGGAATTCTATTCCCGCCACTTTTTTTTGCATAGGCGACAATATCCGAAAGCATCCGGGAATTTTCAGGCGCATCCAGGCGGATGGCCACACCGTGGGAAACCATACGGTGAATCATCTTAATGGCTGGAAAACATCTCCTGAAAAATATCTCGCAAACGTGAAAGAATTTGATTCCATTGCCGCGGAAGTTGGCCAGCCTCAACCCTCGCATTTGTTCCGCCCTCCCTATGGTCGCATCACACGAAAACAGATCAAAACACTTTCCGGATATCACATCATTATGTGGGACGTTCTTTCACAGGATTATGATCACCACCTTTCTTCTGAGCGGTGTTTGCGCAGAACGATCCAGGCCTGCAGCCCTGGATCGATCATTGTTTTTCACGATAGTTATAGATCACAAAAGAATATGGAATACGCCCTTCCCAGATTGATTGACCATTTCTCGGATAAGGGTTTTAGTTTTCAGGGGATTGGGTGAATTCAGGCGTTGCCCGACGAAGCTCGCAAGGGTTTAGCGAGGGGCGTAGTTGGGTTGAAAGGCAGGTTTAATTCAGGTTTAATTCAGGTTTAAATGCAAGTTTAATACAGGTTTAATGCAGGTCGAAGTGCAAGTAAAATGGTCTAAAAAGTTTGAGAAGCCCGGGAAGTCTGAAAGTAAATGAATGCCACACCAATGCGCGTACTGAAACTTAAAGTTAACCTCATTGCTGAGCGGATACGAGGGGAGCCTGATAAGAGAAGTTTCCCTGCTCCTTCAGGAGAGGGATGCACACGCGATGAAGCAACGTACACGCGTAGATAGGGTGAGGTTTAAATGCGGGTCGAAAGACAGGTTTAATGCAGGTTAAATTGGACGTGCTGAACTTATAACTTATAACTACTTATAACTTACAACTTTAATGAAAGTTCTGATAGCGCCGTTAGATTGGGGTTTGGGTCATGCCACGCGGTGTATTCCCGTGATCGGCGAACTGCAGCGTCAAGGTTGCGAGGTGGTTATCGCGGGAAGCGGTGACTCGCTGCAATTGCTTCAAAAAGAATTTCAACAATTGAGATCTTTTGCCATACCCGGATACCAACCGCGTTATCCAGCCCACGGCTCTATGGTCCTGACGATGGCTTTGCAGCTGCCCGGCTTTTTGCGCGTGATCTCCGCTGAACACCGCGCAATTAATAAGATCACTGAAATCGAAAAACCGGATTTGATTATTTCGGATAACCGGTATGGATGCCGGTCACCCGCGATCCCCAGCGTATTTATCACTCACCAAAGCAATATCCTCATGCCAAAACGATTTGGCTGGCTTCAATATCCGGTGAGACGGGCAAACATCCGTATGATCAATCGTTTCAATGTATGTTGGATCCCCGATTTTCCAGGTGATGATTCCCTGGCTGGTGATATGCACTCTTCCGGAGATTCTCCCCTGAAAATAGAAGTGGAATACATCGGATGGTTGTCGCGTTTCGCTTGCCCCGGTGGGGAAAAGCAAAAAAATTCCTTTCATAAGTATGATATCGCGGCTATATTCTCGGGGCCTGAACCACAGCGCACGATACTGGAAAATATTGTCGTGCCTCAATTAAAACCCTCGGGTCTGAAATACCGAGTCGTGCGTGGACTACCGGGGCTTAACAGTCCGGAGCAAGACAAATCGATAGTAAATTTTCTTCCGTCGCGGGAATTGCAAGCTGATATTGAAGGTGCTGACCTGATCGTAGCCCGGAGCGGATACAGCACGGTGATGGATATGTATGCGCTTAACAGGAAGGTTGTGTTTGTTCCCACGCCGGGCCAGACCGAACAGGAATACCTGGCGAAACGGTTTATGGAAAAAGGAATAGCCTTCTATATGAAACAAAATGAGTTTCATCTCAAAACCGCCCTGGATCAAGCGAAGAATTTTTCCGGTTTCGGTGCCTTTCCGAAAAATAACTTATTGCAAGCAGCTGTTGCGAAAGCGATCAGTATGAGAGGCACATAAGGGCATAAGGGAATAAGGGCATAAAGGATTAAGGGAATAACTGAGAGGATCAACCCAGGGTTTAGCACATCAATTGCCTCCACCTTTAGGTGGTGGATAAGGATGGTTTGCAGAGGGGCTTTAGCCCAAATGGATTGTGTGATGTGATGGATTCAGGCAGAGTATAACCTGATCACTCGTCGAAATCAAATTTATAATTTATGTCTACCTTCGCCATGAATTTAAATACAAGCGCGCAAGGGACGTAATGAAAGAATTTCTTAAAAGCTTTATCTATGCGGTAAATGGTATTGGGGCCGCAGTGCGCGAGCAACGCAATTTAAAAGTCCAGGCGCTGATTGCCCTCATTACCGTCGGTGCAGGATTTTATTTTCAGATCACCTGGCTGGAATGGTGCCTGATCTTATTCGCCATCGCATTGGTTATAGGTCTTGAGATCATGAACAGTGCGGTTGAAGATCTCGTTGACCTGGTAACCCAGGAACGCAAACCACTTGCAGGAAAAGTAAAGGACCTCGCCGCAGGCGCAGTCTTATTCGCATCCGTCATTGCCCTGATCATTGGAATTATTGTTTTTAGACAATACCTTTTATAAATAGGAATTCCTTTCAGTAGCACCCGACATTTGTTTACTGCCAGATAAGAAAACGCACGAATCATTCACCATTCACAACTCACCATTCACCTTCTAAGCCGTCGGAAACTTCCAGGGCGCGCGGTATTCCGGTTTCAAAAAAGCATTTGCTTTTGCATCGTCACTGAACTTTCCTTTTGACTCATCCCAGAATAATTTATTTCCGGTGCGGAAGGCGATATTGCCCATGTGCGCCACCAGTGCCACGTTGTGACCTGATTCAATTTCACATATGGGATTTTTTCTGGATTTGACACACTCAATAAAATTATTCACATGTTTTTCATGCGCCAGGTTGTCGCCTGGCTGCAACGGGATGATTTCAGTTTTATCCATATTGTTTTCATTCTCTGCTATAACCTCCCAGCCTTCGCGAGTAACGACCAGCGTACCATTGTTGCCGATAAAAGCTACACCATAATTACGTCCGTACAAACCTTTGGACAGTCCACCGGCATGATCCCATTCGAGTGTAAAAGTCCCGAAGTCGTATAAGACATTAAGTGTGTCAGGTGTTTCAATTGCATTTTCCGGGTAGGCATAAGTTCCCCCGGAGGCCATTACAGCTTTCGGAAACTTTACTTCCATGGCCCATAGCGGAATATCAAGAAGGTGTACGCCCCAGTCGGTGAGCAAACCTCCCCCGTGATCCCAGAAATGTCTCCAGCTGCCGTGAAAGCGATTTTTATTGAAGGGGTGCTCTGGCGAAGGCCCAAGCCATGTATTGTAATCAACACCTTCAGGCACGGGTGAATCCGGCACTTTTGGACTTCCTTTTCCGTATCCAAAGTAACCCCATGTTTTTATTTTTCTGATCGTTCCCAATTTTCCCGATCTCACCAGCGAAACTACATCCTGCCAGTGCTGACCGCTGCGCTGTTGCTGGCCCACCTGAACTATGCGGTTGTGCTTCCGCGCCGCCTTCAACATGATCTGGCACTCGGCGATGGAGTTGGCAAGTGGCTTCTCTACATACACATCCTTCCCTGCTTCACACGCGTGAACGGCGGGAAGGCAATGCCAGTGATCAGGCGTGCCAATAATTACAATATCAATCTGTTTATCATCAATAATGTGACGGTAATCTTTATATAGTTTCGGAGTTTTTCCCTTGAGTTCGGTGATGGTTTTTGCGCGCTCCTGTAAAATATTGTTATCTACATCACAGAGCGCAACGCACTCGATACCGGGCTGTTTAAGGTGGTCTGTTAAGTTATACATGCCCATACCCTTACAGCCGATCAGCGCTACATTCAATTTATCATTGGCCCCGACTGCGCTAAAGCTTCGACTGGCAGGCCCAACCTGCGCTTTCAATCGTTCTGAAATCAGGGGTGTAAGTGCGGCTCCCGTTAGCAGTGAACCCGAATTTTTGATGAACTTCCTTCTTGAACTCATGAGAAATGGATTGTCAATATTGTTAATTATAAATATAAAAAAATCTGCCCATGTATCTCTTAATTCAAAGGTCTATTCGATATTTGAACCTGAAATAAAAGTCTGGTGGGTAACTTAATAACGTTTAGTACGAATATACCGGTCCGACAGCTTTGAGCGGTCAGACCGGTTAGAAAACTATCCTGACATTTAATATCAAGACCGCCACAAATATGATAATAAAAGAAAATGATCAGCCATTGGATTGATACGCACGCCCATATTTATGCGAAAGAGTTTGACAATGACCGTCAGGATATGCTCCAGCGCGCTCTGGAAAATAAAGTGGGCCGGATCTTCATGCCAAACGTTGATCATAGCACGATCGATGCGATGCTGGAACTTGAAAGCCGGTCGGAGGGTTGTTATGCAATGATGGGACTCCATCCCTGTTCCGTAAAAAAAGATTTTGACCGCGAACTTTATGTTGTGGAGGAATGGCTTTCCAGGCGAAAATTTGCAGCAGTGGGAGAGATCGGTACCGATCTTTACTGGGACAAAACTTTCTGGGACCAGCAATGTGAAGCATTCACAATTCAGGTGAACTGGGCGAAGAAATCCGGTCTTCCGGTAGTTATTCACTGCCGCGAAAGTTTAGACGAAACCATTGATCTCGTCGAGCAGTTGCAGGACGGAAGGCTCACGGGTATTTTTCACTGCTTTACGGGTACGGCCGCGCAGGCGGAAAAAATTATCAAACTTAATTTCTGTTTGGGTATCGGGGGAGTGGCAACTTTTAAAAAAGGAGGGCTGGATTTAATTCTGCCTGAGGTTTCGCCGGACCGGATTGTGCTGGAAACCGATAGTCCCTATCTTGCTCCCGTGCCGCACCGCGGCAAGCGAAACGAGCCATCCTACATTCCACTCATCGCCCAAAAAGTTGCCGGGATAAAGAAGATTCCTTTGGAAGAACTGCAAAAACAAACAACAGAAAACGCATTAAAGATTTTCCAGATTTAGAATGTTGGCAGGTGTTGGAAACATGGGAAGGACGCGCGGAGTGGTACGGACGCCCGCCCGACCGTACTGACAAGTATTGATGTAAAGACTTTAGGTATCGTTTTAACCTAATCTTTATGCAAGTCAGTTCGGGCGGGCATAATCATGCGTCCCTGCGATGCAGCCGCACTTCCTGCCCAAACCTTGATGATTAATACTATTACTGATTACTGATTACCGATTAACATGAGAAGCATAACAATCAACACAGCTTCGCCGCAAAAGGCCCGGGAACATATTCTCATACTCTATACGGGTGGAACGTTTGGTATGACCTATGACCCGCAAGGAGTTCTAACACCATTTGACTTCAGTTTGATCCTGGATCATCTCCCTACTCTTAAAAATCTTGCGCTCGAGCTCACGGTTATTTCATTTGATAAGCCGATTGATTCATCCAACATTCAGCCCGAGCATTGGCAGGTACTGTCCAGGTTAATCATGGAGCATTATGACACACACGACGGATTTGTAGTGTTGCACGGGACAGATACGATGGCGTATACAGCTTCCGCACTGAGTTTTATGCTGGACGGACTCAGCAAGCCTGTGGTGTTTACGGGCGCGCAGCTGCCCATCAGCGAACCGCGTTCGGATGCCCGTGAAAATCTGATCACCGCGCTTGAAGTAGCGTCCGCCAAAAAAAATGGAATGCCTTTGGTTCCGGAAGTGTGTATCTATTTCAACTATGAATTACTTCGTGGTAACCGGTCTAAAAAAGTTGAAAGCATGCAGTTCGACGCCTTTGATTCCGGTAATTATCCGGCACTGGCAAAAGCGGGGGTAAAAATAGACTACAATTTCGCTGTCATCCGGCCGCCCGGAAGCAAGGTCCTTCAGTTGTTTTCAAGAATCGATACAAACATTTCAATCCTGAAATTATTCCCGGGTATCCAGGAATCGACCATTCGCTCTATCCTGCAAACACCGGCATTAAAAGCCCTGATCATTGAGACCTATGGATCAGGCAACGCCCCCACATCGTCAGGCCTGCTGAAACAATTGCAGCATGCGGTCGAATCGGGAATGCTTGTGCTCAATATCTCCCAATGTCCCGGTGGCCGGGTTATGCAGGGCAGGTATGAAACGAGCCGTGAATTGCAAACGATCGGTGTCATTGGGGGCGCGGACATGACAACGGAAGCTGCTGTTACCAAGCTGATGGTTTTACTCGGGGAATTCGGAGTGGAAAAAACCAAAACTCTGATCGCCGAAGCCATCGCTGGCGAATTAACGGTATAAAAACAGCTTCGTCGAATATCTGTTGAGTAGAGATTGCGTAAATGTATGCGAATAGCCATAACGTTATAGCCTGTTCTCTTTAAAAAGGTTTATGATGTAAGTCAATGAAAGACACTTACCTGGCAAGTTTTGCGCATACCCATAAAGTTGTGAAGTACGCCGGGTATTTCATTCGACTTTTTCCAGCAGAATTTCAACAGACCGCGGTTAAATACCAGGGTGAATTCTCTAAAAATCACTGGAATTTGTGGAATAATTTCCCAAAAAAACCCCTTTATCATATAAGATAAAGGGGTTTTTAAAGATTTTTTCACGGGCATGGTTTTTGTCTCCCAGCAGCTTATTTACCCAAATACCCAAAGCATGGAGGCAACAATATCAGTGATTTCAGTGAGTGACTTGAAAAGACTCCTCCTGTCACTTACTCATCAGGAAAATCAAGTGTGTATCCGTTACAGAACCATAGGTCAGTTGTGGTACCCGAACTTCATGCGCACCATCAAGATCGTTCAAGAAAAACGTGTCCTCTTCCACGATGAAACGCGGAAAAGGCTGATATCGCTTCCTGATTTTTCAATCATTATCCAGTTTGAATTGGACGATAAGTTTTACACGTATGAACCTAACTGTCATTACCAGGTATCGGATAATTAAATACAAACAGCCATGCGGGAAGTTCAAACCCTCGTAAGCAAAAGCACACGCGATCTGAATCAGCTAAAAGATCTGCTTCAAAACCTGGTCAACCAGAAAAAGGACATTTCTATACGCCTTCAATTAAACGATAATGAATGGATGGACCATTTCGCGAGTGTACTCGTGTTCTCCAAACATGCCATTCTGTTAATGCACATGCCTACAAGCACTGTTGTACATATACCTGACCTGAAACAGGTAAGTGGATTTGAACTTGATCAACCCTGTGAGCAATTTATTCCATTCCATCGTTATTTTATCAGACCTCATAAGCAAACCATAGATACTAACGATGGATTATTATACGCTTAACCCGCCATTTGATTTCATAAAGGATTCAAATGATATATTCAAAGCATTGCTTAACAGCAAGGATCAGGGCATGGCCATTGGAATTAAGGCGAAGATCCTCGGTAAAGGTATGTTTGTAACGGGAGTTGACGACATTCTCGTCGGTGACGGCCATGAGAATACCGTCGTAATATTGAAGGGTTATGATTTCACGGGACATATTTTGGAAACCAACACCATCCGTTTAACAGAAATCGAAGGTGTCTGTTTGTTTGCGTCAAAATTTGGTAACCCCATTCTGAAAGCCCTCAGCAAGATTTTGAAGATATAGTCGGATACTTTTTGTATTGAAATTGAAACCCGGTTCCGAAAGCACTCCTGGTTTTTTTGTTAGTGCCGCTTCTAATTCGAAACAATTGTCTTAATTTTATTTTTTAAAACTCCACATGAAGACATTGATCCAGCAAATCACCCCGGCAATAATAGATTCTCGCAAGATCAAGATCCGTATGGACAACGGCAATAGGCTGGTTGTGCACCCGCACATCGTGGTTCGAAAAAAAGAAGGCGATGAGATCTTAAAATCCATGCTTGATAGTGGTGATTGTTTGGACATACCCCTGGGAAAGATCACCAGCATTGCTATTCTCCCCGAAATCTTTGCTATCGACAGCACCTGCCTTAACTTTGATTACGCGGAATACGAATTGGTGTTTCCCAAACCAGAGGATTGGTTCGAGGCCAAAAAGTAGTTCAAACTTCGGGTGGTTAGTGGTCCTTTTACTTTTTGCCAACACAGAAATTGTAAATTGATTCCACTTTGCGTTTAGAATCAACGCCGTGAGGAGGTAACCATTCACCGTTAATACTCAACAGACTGCCAAAAAAACTTCTGCCTATATCAGCCTTTTCCAGGCCGGAGGCTATTGCAATTTGTTTTACGGTATTAAGATTATAAGTGCCGTCCTTATTTAAGAGTTTCGATGTGTATTTTTCCATTATTTTTTCTTTAGCAGGATTGCCGGATTTAGAATTTTCGATAATTATTCCCATAAAATTTAAATGGCTAAACAAAAGATCATTCAAAGTATGAGTCGCATTATTACGGGCGAAGGAAACACCTTGACACGTCAAAAATTACATTTCTATTCTGTTACCAAAGGTGAGGGAAACCTGTGGCAGTATGATTCCTTTTTATTACCTCTCCAGAAAAGTTATTTGCAGAAAAGTCAGATGACTTTGGCTTGTGGCGATTAATGCTAACATCAGCTAAAAGGTAACTAAGGAAGGATTTAAATAGAAATTGGATAAAGAAAGGCTTTCTATCTCCGCCTGGCCTGGAGAGACAGGGATTACTTTCAGTGATACCTATGGGAGGGGCTTTAACTTCAACTAATGCCGGGTTCGCCACGCTCACAAGGCTTTTTGTTTTTCTCACTTTTGCTCAGGCAGGCCTGGCAACGCTCAAAAAACAAAAATGCCCGCTGCGCCTGGCATGATTTGAATTTGCGGACTGCGTCCGCCGAAGCCCGGCAGAATCCAGCAACAGAAAGCTCTAAGAACGGACACCCTCAATAAACACGAAGCCCGCCTAGGCTAAAAACTTCGGCGGGTGAAGGCGGAGAGACAGGGGCGCGCCATGTGAAATATCAGGAAACCCACCTTTATTATTTACCCTAATTTCGTAGTTTTTTGTTTCCCTGTGTTTACCTTTGTTGCATAAA
>JBBDXJ010000340.1:0-59430 GCA_040902445.1 Cyclobacteriaceae bacterium
TTGTATCGAACGTTATAAATATGAGTATCACGCTAACGGTAAAATAAAGAATGAGATAGAAATCAGGAATGGTTTAAAACATGGAGTTTCCCGTGAATTTTTCGAGAATGGCAATCTTGGATCTGAACAGCACTGGGAACATGGTAAATTAAATGGGAAATTTATTGATTATTATTCGACTAATTCAATCTCAAGGGAAGGAACGTATAAGGAAAACAAAAGGTATGGGGAATGGATTTATTATAACCAGGATAGTACAATTGTCAGATTCAACTATATGATTCGTTAGGACATATTGTGGACGTTAGAAGGTACCTTCCCAATGGTGAGAGAGACTTAAAACCTTATCCTTACATCTATATCAATTCACCTGAGCTAAGCGATACTTTAACCTTACATGCCAAACACACACTTTATATTAAATTAGTAAACATTTCTGATTCTTTAATATCTGCCGGCAATTTGATCCTAACAAATACCCTCATTCAGGGTGAATCCGGACACATAACTGTTACCGATACAATTGCTATTATTCATCCTGATCATGAATCTCTATATAAATTTGACTTTGTTCCTACGAGAGAAGGAGAAGATAGATTTCTTGGATTTGTTTACTGTAAGAGGGTAGAAGGTAAATTTATGGACGTGATCACTCTGGGGTTCACTTATCCATTTTCTGCTGTTAAAGGGAAAGGAAGAACCATGGTTCACCAAACTAAGTTTTTTAACAATTACGAGCAGTTAGAGACTGGTCAATATTGCTCGATGGGTAAATATTTGGCAAGTTCGGGATGCTGGTGCCGTATTTCCCAATTTAAAAATAGATGGAAGCGATTCCGATCCAACCAACAACTTTCTGAAAATGTTTTCTGTGGACGTACCTTACACTGCACGTTAACCGGCGAACCTGGCAACCGGTAACTGGCAACTGGTAACTGTCTCAGATCTGTGATGCAATAACCTTCAGTCCCTCTTCAAACGAACGTGGTTCATATCCGAGTTCCTTGCGGGCTTTGTCGATGATGAAGCCGGTGGTTAAGGGTCGTTTGGCGGGTTGAACAAACTGAGTGGAATCTGTGGGTTTGATCAACGATTTATCCAGTCTGAAAAATTCCGCAGTTTTTATGGCGATGTCATAGGGCGACAGGAAATCTTTTCCCGAAATATTATAAATACCTCTGGCTCTTTTTTTAGCGGCGAGATAACAACCCCGGGCAAGGTCTTCCGCCAGCGTGGGGGTACGCCATTGATCGTTAACTACCTGTATGGACTTTTGTTGCTCCAGACTTCTCTTGACCCATAGCACTATGTTTGACCGGCTCATGTCATTGGTGATGCCAAATACGAGCACGGTGCGAAGGATCGCCCAGGATGCCGAACTGTTTTGGATCACTTTTTCCGCTGCAAGTTTGCTTTCACCGTAATAGTTTACCGGCCTCGGCGCTTCGTTTTCATCGAGCGGACCATGACTGCCGTCAAAAATAAAATCCGTAGACACATGCACCAGGTGAATATGCAACACCTCGCAACAGCGCACCAGGTTCTCCACGGCGGTAACATTCGCCTTCCAGCAGGCCTCGCGTTGGGTTTCACAGTCGTCGACCTGGGTCATGGCCGCGGTATTGATTATGACCTCGGGTTTGGTAAGCCTTAAGACACGCTCTACGTTCTCCGCGCCGGAAATATCCATCGAATGGTATTCTCCGCGACCTATCCTGAGTGCGGATTTTCCCCTGGCCGTGGCAATCAGATATGCCTCCTCATCCTCCTGTAAAAGGCCAGTGAGTTTTTGTCCAAGCAAACCATTGGACCCCGTCACTAATATTCTCATCGCGCTTGAGTTCTAATTTTCCGGATATGTGTATCCGTGAAGTTTTTCTATTTTCCTTCTCGGCATTTCTTCTACCGTTATTTCCATCCGGACATCATCCAGAGGACGATCATTCGGATCCTTCGGTTGAGCGGCGATCTTATCGATCACATCCAGCCCTTTGATCACTTTGCCAAAAACGGTGTACTGCCCATCGAGTTGCGGCGTTCCGCCGACGGTTGTGTAGGCTTTCACCAGCTCGGGAGAAACATCTTTTTCCACGGAGATGCCCAATTGCTTTTCCACAACCGGTTTGAGTTTTACAAGATAGGCTTCATATCCTTTTTCATCCCGTGCCTGAAAGAAAGCATTGATGGAATCGTAGTAAACCTTATTCTCAGGTTTTTGAAAAAACTGCTGCAGGGCCTGATCGTATTTTTGCTGGTCGAGTTTAATTTGTGATTCCGGATGTTTTGTGCCCTGTACGATGTAAAACTGACTTCCGCTGGAAGCTTTTTGAGGATTCATCGCATCGCCTAACCGCGCTGCCGACAACGCACCTTTTTCGTGAAAAAACCTTGGCTTGAATTCAGCCTCTATGGTATAACCCGGTCCTCCATTACCTAACCTTTGATCTTGTGCTGATCTTTTTGAGTCTGGATCTCCGCCCTGGATCATAAAGCCATCTATCACCCTGTGGAATAGCAAGCTGTCGTAATACTTTTCCCTGACAAGCTTCAGGAAGTTTTCCTTGTGTTTGGGAGTTTCATCATATAATATGGCGGCCATCTCTCCGTATTTGGTTTTGATCGTAACAAGATGATCTGTTTTCTGTGCGCAGCCAGTCACGAGAAATGATGAAATCGCCAGAAGAATTAAAAACAATTTTTGCATGAAAAAAACTTTAAACTTTAAACTTTAAACTTACAACTTTTCCACCGATCGCCTGATCTCCTGAAGAATGGTATCGCCTCCTTTCGCCAGCACTTCATTTGCAATGCCCTTGCCGAGTTCTTTCGCATCTTCAACGGAAGAAGATCTTTTTATTTTGATAACCTTCTGTCCATCCAGCGAGATGATCCCTGCCTTTAATGTGATAAGGGGTCCATCCATCCAAGCGTATCCAAATGAGGGTATGCTGCAACCTCCTTCCAGTGTTTTTAAGAATGCACGCTCTGCGCGGATACAATCTTCCGTCACAACGTGGTTGACCCAGCGTTGGATCATCTCCTTTTTTTCAAAGCTAAGTTTTTTGTGGCATTCGACAGCGATGCTTCCCTGTCCGACAGGCGGCACAAAATAACTGGTTTCAATTCTTTCTGTGATCAGATGGTCGAATCCCATGCGATGGACGCCCGCGTAGGCAAGGATCAGTGCGTCGCATTGGCCCGCTTCAAGTTTTGCCAGCCGGGTTTGAAGGTTTCCCCGGATGGAAACAGTTTTTGCCTGGGGATAAAAATGTTTCACAAAAGCAACTCTGCGGGTGGAAGAAGTCCCTATCGTGATATTTTCATTTTTCAAACTAAAACTTTTGTTTGTGCTGATGACCACGTCATTCACAATCTCCCTTTCCGTAAAAGCGATCAGTTCGAGCTCATCGGGAATAGATGAAGAAAGATCCTTCGCGCTGTGCACGGCAATGTCGATACTTCCTTCCAGGAGCTTGTCTTCAATCTCTTCGGTAAAAACACCCTTGCTTCCGATTTTGGCAATAGAGACATCGAGGATCTTATCGCCCTTTGTTTCTATGGGCACGATCTCCGTTCGGAAACCAGATGGCTTGATGAGATCAGCTACGTGTTGCGCCTGCCATAGAGCCAGCTTGCTGCCGCGGGTTCCAATACGGATGGTTTGGTTCATATCGTGAGTCGAGTTGTGAGTGGTGAGTGGTGAGATCTTCCGCATTGAGCACCATGCAGCCAATTCTTTGCGCCTTTGCGAGATGCATATGTTGTCATAGGGGAGCCCGCCGTCTTACACGAGGTTGAAAATGGCAAGAAGGTATGGGTCTGAAAATCAATAAGATACCATCTTATATGGAAGTTACGGTTAGCTACTTTCATCATGCGCTCCTTAACTTATATTATAGACTTTGAATTTCACACTTTAAATGTTTTAGCAATGTTCAACGAAAGATCCAGGAAGATCATTTTAGCGCTGCCATTTCTTTCCAGGTGAAAGCTTGCATCGTTAAGGAGCTTGAATGATCTTTCTATTTTATCCACATCCAGTACTTTGCTGAATCTTTGAACAAACTCAAGCTCTTCCCCACGTGTTCGGTTTATTGCTTCCGCGCCCGAAGTATGCAGCAGTGTCTCCCGCATCATATTCATGCTGTAGGAGATCATATTTTTCTGACTCAGCTTGTCGAGGGCATGGTATTCTTCGGCCATGGTAACGAGGGCAGCATATTTATTCGCAAAGCATGCCCGCATCCATTCCGTAAAGAATGCGGTGCTGTTGTCCTGCTCCTGATCGATGAGTTTCAGCGCAAGGTTGATATTCCCATCCGCAAGCTGAACAATTTTGCGCGCCGACGCATCCTTCACGCCGTGTTTGTCCTTCAGGAACCTTTCAAGTTCTTCGTCCTGTAATAAAGGCACGGTAATAATTTGTGTCCGCGAGATAATGGTGGGGATCAGTTGATCCGCGGCATTGGTGACGAGAATAAAAAAGGTGTTGGGTGATGGTTCCTCCAGGATTTTCAGAATGCCGTTGGCGGCGAAAGGGTGCATCGATTCAGGCAGCCAGATGATCATCACCTTGTTCGTGCTTTCAAATGGTTTCAGTGAAAGGGTTTTGATGATTTCACGGCTCGCATCTTTTGATATGATCGCCAGTTTGTCTTCTCCTCCGTAATAATTGCACCAGTCGTCCAGATTTCCGAAAGGTTGATCAAGGAGGAAAGCCCTCCAGGATTTGGTGATCTCGGCTCTTAGCCGCTCTTCATCTTTTTCGCCTTTTACATTGCTCAGTGGAAACACAAAGTGAGTATCGGGGTGAATGTATTTTGCATTTTTTGAACAGGCGGGACACGCACCACACGAATCATCAGCGCCTTTATTTTCGCAATGTAAATAGGTTGCGTACGCCAGCGCCAGCGGAAGGTTCAGGGCTCCCTCTGCGCCCACAAACAATTGAGCATGGGCACTGTGATTGGTTTTCACAGCCTCTGTCAGCATCTTTTTTACTTCGGCGATGCCGGGAATTTCTTCGAACTTCATGTGCTCAGACAGTGGTTTTGTGTTCCCATACGCGGTGTAAGGCGGTCATGTGGTACACGTGCTCCAGAATATTTTTTTCAACTTCATCGAGTGTTTTGTCGCGTCGTTCCATAGCTTTTCCAGCTGTTAGAAATGCCTTTTCAAGATTGTATGTGGTGATGCCGCCGGTGCCGCCCCATGCAAACGATGGGATGTAATTTCTGGGGAAACCTACGCCAAAAACATTTGAAGACACATCGATGACCGTACCGGTATTAAACATACTGTTGATGCTGCACTTGCTGTGATCGCCCATCATCAGGCCGCAGAATTGCAACCCGGTATTGATAAAAGTATTTTCAGCGTGGCTCCAGAGTTTTACTTCGTCGAATGTATTTTTCAGATTCGACGTATTAGTATCCGCTCCGAGATTGCACCATTCCCCGATAACGGAGCAACCTAAAAATCCATCGTGCGCTTTATTGCTGTAGGAGAAAAGTACTGAATTACTTACTTCACCGCCGACTTTGCAGTACGGCCCTACTGTTGTGTCGCCCCTCATTTTAGCACCCATATTGATATGGGCGCCTTCACACAGGGCAAAGGTACCGCGAATGATCGCGCCCTCGTCAATAAAACTGTTTTTGCCCAGGTAAACCGGACCGTTCTCTGCATTGATAATCGCTGCTTTTACCGACACCCCTTCTTCAACGAATAGGTTATGTGATCCATAAACAATAGAGTGTTTGTCGCCGATACCTGCTGAAGTCCTGCCGGCAGTAATAAGGCGGAAATCCACTTTTATTTGCGCACCATTCTCCCGGAAAATCTTCCAGGGCCGGTCAATAGCCGTCAGGGGGTGCTCATAATCAATTGTATTGCCCCTGTTCATGGCTCCTTCAGGAGATCTGGCGGCGATGAGCAATTGGTCCTGAACGAGAAAATATTGAGAGGGAAGCGCTTTAATGGCATCTACCAACTGCTGGTCAGGGCAAACAGCACCATTAATCAGAAGGTTGTCGTTTGTGTTTTTTTTGGGAAACTTTTTTTCGAGGTATCCGGCTGTCTGAAACGATGGTTTTACACCCAGCCATTTTTCCCATTTTTCATTGATGGTAAGAATGCCGACCCTGATATTGCCGATAGGACGGGTATAGGTGAAGGGTAAAAGGTTTATCCTGATTATCGGGTCATCGAAGAGAATCGGATTCATTCCGTTTGTTTATGTTCAAAATTTCGTTCAGGGTAGAGACAGGGCAGGCCCTGTCTCTACCGAAGCAAAAATAAAAAAGGTCTTCAGGACGAAGACCTTTTCACAGTGCTTATTTGAAGAATAATTAAGCTTTCTTTTGATACTTGTTCTTAAATTTCTCCACACGACCAGCTGTATCCACAAACAGCTTTTTGCCGGTGAAAAAAGGATGGGAAGCTGAACTAACCTCCACTTTAACCAGGGGATACTCCTTGCCGTCTTCCCATTTAATGGTCTCCTTCGGAGCGTGGGTTGAACGGGTGACGAACTTGTGATCGCTGGATGTATCCCAAAAAACCACTTCTTTGTAATCCGGATGAATGCCTTTTTTCATGTCAATTATTGCGTTTTCTCCTAAAAGGACTGCAAAGATAGGGATCGGATTCCAAAATCCAATCTGTCCATTAACAATTTGTGAGGAAACCGAAGTTTGGGTAATTTTGGTTCCAAAATGGAACCGTTATGGCCAATCTTACGATTAAGAACATTCCCGGCGAATTATACGAAATGTTAAAACACCAGGCCAAAGTGAATCACAGGAGCATTAATAGTGAGATCATTTTTACTTTAAAAAAGGTGCTGGGATTTCGTGAAAATGCTGATAGTGAGGACGTTATCCGACAAGCCCGAGAATTCCGCAATAAGATAAACGTCGCTTTATCCGAGCAAGATATCAATGAAGCGAAAAGATCTGGGCGTAACTGATTGCGGTTGATACTAATGTGTTGGTTTATTTCTGGCTGCCATCCGACAAATCAGCAATCGCCGAAAAGATCCATTATGCGGACCCAGATTGGGTCGCTCCGCTTCTATGGCGTTCAGAATTCAGAAATGTCGTATCCTTATATCTCAGGCGCGGTGTTTCATTCAAGGTTGCTATGGAATCTATCGAACGGGCTGAGAACCAAATGAAGGGCAATGAACTTCAGGTTAACTCTGAAGAAATCATGAAGTTGGTTTTGGAATCTGGCTGCACAGCATATGATTGCGAATTTGTTCACGTTGCAAAAATCACATCGGTGCCCTTAGTTACTTTTGATTCCCAGATACTGCGAACCTTCCCTGACATCGCTATCGACCCATTAAAATTTATTGCAACGCGACAATGAGTCAGATCCGCATTTTTTTTCTTCTGTTTTTTTTCCTGAAAATGTTTCAGGCGCATGCCCAAAGCAATTATGCACCCCTCAACGAAGACTATTATCATTGGGTCGACCGCTACGAAATTAAAACGGGACAGATCGTACCCGAAATTTTTACTGCTATAAAGCCGTATAAACGGTCGGCGATCATCGGATACATTGATTCGCTGAAAGAGTCCGGCGTGTTCAGTTCTTCTGAAGACCTGTTTAACTATGAGTATCTCAGCAACGACAACTGGGAATGGTCCGGCTCCACGACCAACGAGAGTCAGCGCCCATTACTGAGGCATTTCTACAAAAAGAAATCTGACTTTTATTCGGTTAGCACGAGGGATTTTGATCTTCACGTGAACCCAGTCACTTACCTTGGCGTGGGTAAAGATTCTAGACGGGACGACATGCTCTTTATCAACACGCGGGGTGTGGAGGTGCGCGGCATGGTGGATAAGAAAGTTGGTTTTTACACCTACCTCACCGATAACCAGGCACTATTGCCTTCGTATGTTGCCGACCAGATGAGCGCCACAGGAGTTGTTCCACATGAAGGATTCTGGAAAGAGTACAAAGAAGGAGAGGGCGTTGATTTTCTTCAGGCACGGGGGTACATCACTTTTGAAGCGACAAAAAGTATTAATGTTCAGTTTGGCCACGACCGTTTTTTTATCGGCAATGGCTACCGGTCCCTTATCTTCTCCGACTTTTCCCCTCCGTCGCTTTTCCTGAAAGGTAATGTAAAGGTGTGGAAACTCAACTACCTGTTTTTACTGAATCAAATGACTGCGGACAACAGGGCGGTGTCTGGCGGAGTTTCCAGGAGTTATCCCAATAAATTTGTGGCGCTTCATCACCTGAGTATCAACATCGGTAAAAAATTGAATGTAGGTATTTTTGAATCAGTGATATTTAGTCCGGATGACTCAGTTGGAACAGATCATTTCAGATTGGAATATCTCAATCCGATTATTTTTTATCGCGCCATTGAACAGCAAAACGGAAGCAGTGATAATGTACTCCTCGGGTTGGATTTTAAATGGAATGCCGTAAGGCAATTATCTTTTTACGGACAGTTTATGCTGGACGAATTTGTGATCGACAACATCCGGGAAGGCAATGGATGGTGGGCAAACAAATTTGGTGTTCAGGTGGGCGGAAAATATGTGGATGCGTTTGGTTTGCAAAATCTCGACCTTCAGGGGGAAATCAATTTGATAAGGCCTTATACCTACTCGCACCACACAGCGTATGGAAGTTATTCAAGCTACAGGCAACCCATAGCGCATCCATTGGGGGCCAACCTGAAGGAGATGGTGGGCATTCTTCGCTATCAGCCCCTGCCGCGGTTGAACCTGACGGGCAAACTCGTGTTTACGACTGTTGGCCGTGATACCACCGGGGTGAACTGGGGTGGGGATATTCTAAAAAGTTACCGCACCCGCGAACAGGAATATAATAATACTGTAGCCCAGGGGGTGTCGAATGACATTTTGTTTGGGAGTTTCACAGCCTCATGGCAGTTGAAACACAATGTTTTTATTGACGCCGCAATTATTCTCCGAAAAAGCAAAAGTGCCGTCGCCTTTTATGACAACAATACGTCCATAACTTCCTTAGCTTTGCGCTGGAATATCCCGCAACGGCTTTACGAATTTTAGTTCATGAAAATTTTTTTTAGGATACTTCGATATGCTCACAATCGCAATACCAGGCTGGTGCAATTTTTCATCTTTGCCGTGCTCGGTGTTCTTTTCAATGCAGTATACCTTGGACTGCTCGGACCGCTCATAGATATTCTTTTCAGGGAATCCACGATCAGGGCAGTGCCGTATCCCGAGCTTTCTGTCTCAATTGATTTTTTAACGTCCTTTTTTCAGTACCATTTCATGAATATCTTCATTGAGTATGGTCCGCTGGATGCGCTGTTATTCATTTGTATCCTCATCGTTTTTTTTGTTTTTCTCTCCAATGTATTCCGATACTTCGAAAGGATGACAGCTTCAAAGCTGAAAGTAGACGTGGTGAAAAATATGCGGATGCAGATATTTGAAAAAGTTTCGCTGATGCACATCGGATTTTTCAATGACCAGCGGAAAGGTGACTTGATCTCCCGGTTCACCAACGATGTGTCTGAAGTGGAGGGCGCGGTGGTCAATGGTTTGAAATCTGTTTTTAAAGAACCGATCACGTTGATTGTCTTCATGATCATCCTTTTCACCATCAGTGTAAAGCTGACGTTATTTACCCTGATCATACTGCCGATCACCGGAGGGATCATCTCTGAAATTGTCAGGCGTCTGAAGAAAAAAGCAAAGTTAAGTCAGGAGGCCATGGGCAGGATCGTGAACATACTTGATGAGACCTTTAGCGGCATGAGGGTGATCAATGCATTTAACGCCAGGAATTTTCTTTTGAAAAAGATAGATCAGGAAACCACCTTTCACAAGAAGGTGAATCTTTCGATCTCGAAAAAGAACGAGCTGGCCTCGCCGATATCTGAATTTCTGGGAGTGCTGGTGGTTGCGGGGATCTTGTATTATGGAGGCCATCTGGTTTTGGGCGGAGGTGACCAGACCCTAAAACCTTCCGTTTTCCTGGTGTTCCTCACGATATACGCGAATATGATCCAGCCTGCAAAAAGCTTTTCCAACGGAATTACTTCTCTTCAGAAAGGCACAATTTCAGCCAGGCGTATTTTTGCCCTGACCGATCTGGAGCCCGCAATAAAGAATAAACCCGGCGCGATTTCTCTGAAGGATTTTAATAGTTCAATTGAATTTCAAAATGTAAGCTTTGCCTATGATCAGGATCATGTGTTGGAGAATGTCAATTTAAAGATTGAAAAAGGAAAGACCATTGCTTTGGTTGGACCCTCTGGTGGCGGTAAGTCTACATTGGCCGACCTTGTGCCGCGTTTCTACGACCCGTCAACAGGAGTGGTGAAGCTGGATGGCATTCCGCTCACAGATTATGATCTGGATTCATTGCGTAAAGTCATGGGTGTGGTAACGCAGGAGTCTATCCTTTTCAATGACACTATCTTCAACAACATTGCCTTTGGTATGGAAAACATGCGCGAAGAGGATGTTATCCACGCCGCCAAAGTTGCCAACGCCCATGACTTCATCATGCAGACCGAAAATGGTTACCAAACCACCATTGGCGAAAGGGGCGGAAAGTTGTCAGGGGGTCAGCGGCAACGTCTAAGCATTGCGCGGGCAGTATTAAAGAATCCGCCGATCCTGATCCTGGATGAAGCTACATCTGCATTGGATTCAGAATCAGAAAAGCTTGTACAGGAGGCATTGAATAATCTCATGCAAAACCGGACCTCTATTGTTATTGCTCACAGGCTGAGCACCATCCAGCATGCTGATGAGATCATTGTAGTTCAGGGTGGCCGCATTGCAGAGCGCGGGCGCCACGAGGACCTGATCCTTCAAAGCGGGTTGTATAAAAAGCTTAATGAAATTCAGAAGGCCTAGGGGTTTTGAGGGTTTTTTATTTTAAATTACCTTTAGACTTGTACTAGTCCATAGCCGATTGGCGGGATTACCATGGACTATCGGCCATGGACCATTGACTCTACATAAAAAACCTCACATGAACAAAAACAGACTTATTTTCTATTTGATATTTGCCTTGTTTCATATCGGGGCTTTTATATTCACGGTGGCGCTTGGCAACAGTTCGACATTCCTGATGAGCATGTTCAGCTGGGTGCCTTATTTTAAGTGGGTAACATTAATCGGCGTAATTCTCGTGGGGGTAGATTTTATCTGGTCCTGGATTCAGGTTAAAGAGAGCGCCCGTGAAAGGACGGCTTTGTTCCAGGAGGTCAATACCCTGAAGGCAAAACTCTTCGATTTGCAGGAAGATCTCGGAAAAAAAACCACAACCCCGCGTCCTATAAATCCGCCGACGCAGCCTTAGTCCATTGCTTTTACTTTCGAGGTAAGTTGATTCTCCTCCTGATTGGATGAGACTGAAGCGAAATTCAACAGACCTGTTCTTTTTGTATCACTTTTATTTTATATTACCAGTGTGTTCGCCCAAGCGCGTTTCTATGATACGTTTTGGGCATACCAAATTGATTGTAGTCGGAGCGGTTTTTTCCTTTGATATTCTCATAATACAAAGGGATGATCAGCGCCGGTAGGTTTACCCTCTCAACCTAAATTAATTTTTATGCTGGCCAAAACTTTTGGCAGTGCAGTTCACGGCGTTGACGCCAGAACCATCATGGTCGAGGTCAACGTCGGCCAGGGCACCAGGTTCTATATGAGTGGCCTTCCGGATAATGCTTTAAAAGAAAGTCAGCATCGCATTGAATCCTCCCTCAAAAATTGCGGATTTTTCATGCCGCGGAAAAAAACAGTCGTCAATCTCGCGCCAGCTGATATCCGCAAGGAAGGTTCGGCTTACGACCTTCCCATCGCCTTGTGTGTCCTTAAAGCCTCCGGTCAGATCAAGTGTCCTAATCTGGACCAGTATCTGATCATGGGTGAACTTGCCTTGGACGGTGTACTACGGCCGATAAAAGGTGTATTGCCCATTGCTATCCAGGCGCGCAAGGAAAAGTTTAAGGGAATGGTCGTTCCTGAAGCAAACGCCCGGGAAGCCGCGGTCGTGGATGGACTGGATGTTTTTCCTGTAAAGACATTGCTGCAATCAATCAGTTTTCTTGACAATACTGCCAGGATACAACCGCTCAAAATAAATGCCCGCGAGATCTTTGAAACGAAATCAAATTCTTATGATTCGGATTTCAAAGATGTTCAGGGACAGGAAAACATCAAGCGCGCTCTGGAGATCGCCGCGGCAGGTGGCCATAACGTTATCATGATCGGTCCGCCGGGTGCGGGAAAAACGATGTTAGCCAAGCGGTTGCCGACGATCCTGCCGCCACTCACGCTGAATGAAGCGCTTGAAACGACGAAAATCCATTCCGTTGCAGGAAAACTTTCGCGCGAGACGGGGTTGCTTACCATGCGTCCTTACAGATCACCACATCACACAATTTCGGATGTCGCCCTCGTCGGTGGCGGAGGGAATCCACAACCCGGAGAAATTTCTTTGGCGCACAACGGCGTACTTTTTCTTGATGAACTTCCGGAGTTTAAAAGAACGGTACTCGAGGTAATGCGGCAACCTATGGAGGAAAGACGTGTCACTATCTCGCGTGCAAAAGTCTCCATTGAATATCCCGCCAACTTTATGCTGGTGGCGAGCATGAATCCCTGTCCGTGCGGATATTATAATCACCCTGAAAAAAATTGTGTGTGCGGGCCGGGTATTGTGCAGCGTTACCTCAGCAAAATCAGCGGTCCGCTGCTGGATCGCATCGACCTTCACGTCGAAGTGGTGCCGGTGAGTTTTGACGAGATGACGGCAAACCGGAAAGTGGAAAACAGTGAAAGCATTCGTGCGCGCGTCGTGCGGGCGCGGGAGATTCAAACCGCGCGATTTGTAGCGCAAAAGAATATTTATTGCAACGCCATGATGCCGTCGAATATGGTGAAGAAAATTTGTTTGGTAGATGACGCCGGCAACAGCCTGCTGAAGACCGCCATGGAAAGGATCGGATTGTCGGCCCGCGCTTACGACCGCATCCTCAAAGTGTCGCGCACCATCGCCGACCTGGCAGGATCAGCGGATATCAAAGCAGAGCATCTGGCCGAGGCGATCCAATATCGAAGCCTGGATCGGGAAGGGTGGGCGGGGTGAATTAGTTGCCGGTTGCCAGTTTCAAGTTGCCGGTTGTGAGTATGTTCGGCTTGTTTGCTGGACTGGGTTAAAGTTCGAAGTTTAAAGTTGTGTAAATTCATGTTTGTTGTGGATTGTTGTCATCGCCATTCCGAGTTAAATACTTGATGAAACTTTTAAAGTGTAAGGTTAGCGGAAACCTGCAAACTGAGTTAGGAAGAAATTGTCAATTGCCCAATTGTCAACTGCCAAAATTGCTTTTATGTTTCGTACGATATTAATTTACGGAGTTGCCCTGGCGGTTTTGATCTTTGTTTTGAAATTCATTGAGTACCGGTTTTTGGTTCGGGATCTTTCATTGGAATTTTACCTGGGGGTAGTGGCCGTTTTGTTTACCGTGGTGGGGATATGGACAGGCAACAGGCTAACGAGGAAAAAAATAGCACCGGGATCTGATACCCCTTTTGAAATTGATGAGCAGACCTTGAGGTCCTTTGGCATTAGCAAGCGTGAGCACGAGGTCCTCGCGCTCATGGCCCTGGGATTTTCAAACCAGGAAATAGCCGATAAACTTTTCGTTTCCCTAAACACCGTAAAAACCCATTCATCCAACCTTTTTTTAAAATTAGATGTTAAAAGACGTACACAAGCAATACAGAGAGCCAAAGAACTGCGGCTGATTCCCTGACGCAAAGAATTTTCACAAACTGCCAGTTAACAGCTTTATGACTGTATTCATCCCGGAAAATCCATTAATCCATTAATCCCGGTCTAATTTTAGTTCATTCATACTTTCGGGTGAAGGATGGATCGGTGACATGTCTGTGATTTCGAAAAAAAAATAATGCTATGAAAAAAATTATTCTTATCAATGGCGGGATCGCTGGTGCGATTGTTTCCGTCCTCATGCTGATCACTCATCCTTTGGTAGAAAATGGCACCATTAATTACGACAACGGCATGCTTGTCGGCTATGCCACGATGGTCCTGGCTCTCTCAATGGTTTTTGTCGGGATTAAAACCTACCGCGATCAGGTGCTGAAGGGAGTTATTTCCTTTGGACAGGCCTGTAAAGTTGGCCTTCTCATCACCCTGATTGCTTCTGTTATGTATGCAATTACATGGGACATTTATTACAGAGTATCCGCAAGTGATTTCATGGAGAAATACGCAACGCATTACGTGGAAAAAATGAAAAACGAAGGCGCCAGTGATGAGGAGATCAGTTCCATGCGAACGGAAATGGAAGATTTGGGCCGGTTATACAAGAATACTTTCATCCGGTTTGGAATGACATTAATGGAGATCCTTCCCGTTGGGATTGTCATTACATTGCTAAGCGCAGCCATTCTAAGGAAACGCCTAATCAATTTTGGCAATTGAACAATTGTCCAATTGCCAAAATTGCGACCAGATGTTCGTTCGTGAACATTTTATTCGATTTCCGGACACCGGGAAGCACTAAAAACCGGTTCAAAACAATTGTTTTCCCCCGGCACACAAATTGCCCCTGTACAGCCCAGGGCTCAATCCATAAACTCTTGCGGGTTTAGGTTAATGGTGGATTGAGCCTTTTTCTTGTTTTACTAAACTTTTGACACGGCAGATTCATCCCAATTAAGTTATCCAGCTACTATGTTTAAGAATCTTCTGAAAATCTCCTTCCGCACCATTCTGAAGGACAAGACCTATAGTCTTATCAACATCACCGGCTTGACCATTGGCATTACCTGCAGTTTGTTTTTGCTGATGTATATCCTTCATGAAGTAAGCTATGATCGTTATCACGAAAACGCGCCGAATATTTATCGCGTGGTTTCCGATATCAAAGAAACCGACAATGCATTTACCTGGGCGGTGGCTCAGATCCCACTGGGTGAAGAACTGCGCGATAACTATCCGGAGGTGAAGAATGTGGTTCGTTTTTTCCAAACCGGCCGCACTTTATATAAGAACGACGAGAAGCAATTTTACGAAGAAGAGTTTTTTCTGGCGGATTCCACAGTGTTTGATATGTTCACTTACAAGTTCATTCACGGGGATCAGGCCACAGCCCTGGACAATTCCTTTTCTATTGTGTTGACGGAGAAGATTGCGCAAAAATATTTTGAGGATGTTTCCGCAGCAGTAGGCCAATCTATTCAAAATCAGCAGGGCGAAGAATTCAAGGTTACAGGTATCATTGAAGATGTTCCCCTGAATTCTCATTTTATTTTCGATGCACTTATCTCGCGAAGTACGCGTCCCGGTTTTCAGGGTAGCTGGGGTAACTTTGGCGTTTTCACTTATATACATCTGCCGGAGGGATACGATCTGTCCAAGATGTACGCCAGTCTTGATAAAGTTATTAAGGAAAGAGTGGATCCGATCTTCGAGGAATACGGAGTTAAAATTAAATATCAGCTGCAACCTATCCTCGATATACACCTCTATTCAAAGATCCAGGATGAGGCTGAAGAGGGAGGTGATATTTCCTATATCTATATTTTTGCTTCAGTTGCGGCTTTCATGCTGATCATTGCCTGTATCAATTATATGAACCTTGCAACGGCCCGTTCAGTCAATCGCGCCCGTGAAGTCGGTGTGAGAAAAGTAATGGGGTCCCAGCGAAGGCAACTCATTGCACAGTTTATCACGGAGTCAGTGGTTATCGCCCTCATCGCACTGATCTTTAGCATAATATTGATCTACGCCTTATTGCCCGCCTTTAATCTCCTTGCGAATAAATCACTTCCGTTCTCCTTCATTCTGCAGGAACCTGTGATCGTGAGCTTGCTGGGAATTGTCTTTTTTGTTGGAATTGTTGGCGGTAGTTATCCCGCTTTTTACCTTTCGGGTTTTAATCCTGTTAATGTTTTAAAAGGAAAGCTTACAGCTCGCGGGGGCAGCGCCCTGTTCCGGAAATTCCTCGTAGTATTTCAGTTTGCCATTTCAATTTTCATGCTGATATCAACCCTGATCGTGTTCGAGCAGCTCCAGTACATGAGGAATAAAGACCTGGGGTTTGAAAAGGAGCGTGTGATCAGGCTCTCTCTGAATGAAAGAGAAATGAGTGAAAAATCCCAGGTGTTGATTGACCGGTTGAAACAGGCTCCGGAAGTTGCCGGAGTGGGTATGGCTTCCAGCGGACCGGGCCAGGGCATTGGAAAAAATTTGTTAAAAGTCGAAGATAATGACGGAAAAATGACAGACCGCGGTGTGGATCTTTTTTTCGCAGATCACGATTTTATAAAAACCATGGGGATGGAAATTGTTACGGGCCGCGACTTTTCGCGCGACATACCTTCCGATACCACGTATGCGGTACTGGTAAACGAATCGATGGTTAAACGTATGTCCTGGGATGAGCCCCTCGGTAAAAAATTTGTCTTTGAGAGGGGTGGCCCCAACGATACGGATATTGAAAAAAGGGTGGTTGGAGTTGTGAAGGATTATCACCAGAATTCACTTTACGACCCGATCGAACCGCTGATGATCATCCTGAATCGCGATAACGGTAACATCTTTGTTCGCACTGAAGAAGGAGATGTCAGGCAATCCCTCGCCGCCATCGAGAAGGCGTGGAAGGAAATTTTTCCCACATTTACTTTTGAGTATGACTTCCTGGATGCGGACTTTAATTCGCAGTATAAAGCAGATGAAAAACGCAGCCAGATATTTACGGCGTTCTCCGGGATGACAATTATCATCGCCTGCCTGGGCCTTCTGGGACTTGCTGCCTTTACGACAGAACAACGCACCAAGGAAATTGGCGTGCGGAAAGTTATAGGCGCCAGTGTGCAAAATCTTGTGATGCTGGTGTCAAAGGAGTTTTTCATTCTTGTATCCATCGGTATGATCCTCGCATTTCCCATTGCATGGTATTTTACCAGTGACTGGTTGCAGAATTTTGCCTATAGAATTGAACTCGAAGGAGAATGGCCGACCTTCGCTGTATCCGCGCTGTTGGCCTTTATTATAACACTCACTACCGTTGGGTTTCACGTTGTTCGTGCCGCATCGGCTAACCCAGTGAAATCTCTGAGAGACGAGTAAGTTCTAAGTTATAAGTTATAAGTTATAAGTTAAGGATTGCGGGGGAGTTCTGGCCAACAGGTAATTGCCATTAATTAAAGCGAATGGTGAAGGTTGTACCTTTATCAACCTCACTGGTTATCGCAATCTTTCCGCCCAGGGCTTCAATCTGGGTTTTGATGAGAAACAATCCCACACCCCTGGCTTCCTGATGCTCGTGAAACGTTTTGTGGAGTCCGAAAACTTTGTCGCCGAACCGCTCCATATCGATACCCTGTCCGTTGTCTGTCACTTTTAACTCCAGGTGGTTGTCGACCATCGACGATCTGAAATGGATCAATGGTTTCCTGTTGGGTGATCTATATTTTATGGCATTGGTAAGCAGATTCTGAAAAATGCTTTCCAGGTAAGGCTTTGAATAGTGGATGGCGGATGCTTCGTTGAAATCGAATGTCACGGAAGCCTGGGCGACGATGAGTTCACCTTCCAGTGATTGTACAACTTTGTCCAGCAATTCCTTGAAGCGAATTTCTGTGCGATCAACGTCAGGCTGCGTTTTGGCCTTCAGGGTGTCCATCAGTTCATTCATTGTTTCACTGAGGTTCTTGGCCACATTTTTAAGCTTGTCAAAGATCAGTTTATAATCCGTGATCTCGCTTTTTTCGTCGAGGAGATTGATCAAAGCCTGAATATTGCTTACTGGTGCGCGCAGGTTGTGAGAGATGATGTGGGCAAATTCATCCAGCTTTCGGTTTTGTTCCTGCAACTGAAGTGTAGCTTCTTCCAGGTTGGATTTGGAATCAATAATTCCTGCAAAGCCAGTGATATTGTCCTGATCATCGCGCAAGGCTATTACGGAAAGGCTGGCGGGAAATCGCGATCCGTTTTTTCGGACAAAGGTCCATTCATTGCGGTCTGCAACTTTTTGACTGGCAGCGTTGATAATTAAGACAGCAAACGCGGGTTCTATATTCTTTCCTGATGATTTGGATGTTTCATCCGCCCGTCTTACTACTTCATCCGGGTCATGAAATATCAAGGGTGTGGCTTTGCCGACAACTTCTGAGGCGCTATATCCCAGAAGGTTTTCTGCAGCGGGATTAAAAGTGCTGATCACTCCGTCGGGGGTGGTCGTAATGATTCCCAACCCCGCAGCGTTCAGAAGCGATTCCTGAAGCCTGAAAGCTTCAGCCTGAGCATGTAAAGATTTTCCTTCCTGGATATCTTTTTCAGGTAACGAATGATTCTGCATGAATGGAATCTATCTAAGCGTAAGTTAAATAAAATTGGGATAGCGTAACAGAGCATGTAATAATTAAACGAATCCCCGCTGGCGCCGGGCCTCAAATATTATTACCGCGGCTGCGGTGGATACATTCATGGAATCGATGCGCCCGCCCATAGGGATAATGATAGGGTTCCGTATTTCCGATGTCCAGATATCCGATAAACCGGTAGCTTCCGTACCCATTACAATTGCGCTGGGTTTCGTAAAATCAACGGTGTGGTATGGCCGGGAGGCTTTTAAATAAGTGCTGTAAGGAACAATATTATTTTTCTTCAGCCAAGACAAGGTCTCTTCGGAGGTGCCCGATGCCACCTGATTGGTAAAAATACATCCCACACTCGACCGGATAACATTTGGATTGTAAAAGTCGGTTTTCGGATCACAAATGATTACCGCGTCCAGCCCGGCTGCATCTGCTGTGCGAAGGATCGCTCCGAGATTGCCGGGTTTTTCTACTGACTCAAGCACAAGGAGCAATGGATTGGCGCTGAGCCGGATTGAGTCCAACCGGTGGGTCTTTTGTTCAGCAACTGCCAGTACCCCCCCCGAGTTTTCGCGAATGGCCACCTTCTCAAAAACTTCCTTCGACACAGGTACAAGGAGCTTATCCGAAGGACCGAACGTTTCCAATTCGTCTCTTGAGATCAGGTCTTCACAAAAAAATAAATTTCCAATTTTATAACCTGCATCAAGGGCGAGCCTGATCTCCTTTCTTCCCTCTACAACGAATAAACCCTGCATTCTCCTTTCCCTGGGCTTTTCCAGAGCTAGCAGATTCTTGATCTTTGGGTTCTGAGTACTGGTGATGGTAAAATGCAAATCAGTTAACAGTTTAAATCAGTTGGCAGTTGACCCGCCTGCGCTAAAGCTTCGTCGGGCAGGCAATTGGGCAGTTGACAATTCCTTTCTAATACGACGTTTCGGTTTAGCCAATCTTGGGCTTTTCCATAGGCAATCCGGATATGAGATCAACGAGTTTCCTAAATTCATTACGGTTGAATTGTTGTAAACAATTTTAAACTTAAATTGACCGGTCTTTGATGGAGCTTGCCGGGTTAAATCAATCTGGCTTTAAACTTAAACTTTAAACCTTGAACTTTAAACTATCAGTGGATTGAATTAAGAATCCAACTCACTGAATCTTGCAACTGGTAACCGGCAACTGGAAACTGGCACCTTTAAACTTTGAACTTTGAATCTGGAACTCCAACACCCATTTTCCTGGAAAGATTACGAACTGATTGACGCCGGTGATTTCGAAAAACTCGAGCGCTTTGGAAAATATATACTTATCAGGCCTGAGCCTCAGGCAATCTGGAAAAAAGTATTAAGCGAGGAGGAATGGAAAAAGATGGCTCATGCCAAATTTGTCCGCGAGCAAACGGATAAATTCAGGTATACAGATGATGTAAAGGGTGGGTGGTCAAAGCAACCTCATATGCCTGAAAGCTGGGAGGTAGCATACCAATATGAAAGTTTGAAGATGACCTTGCGCCTGGCGCTTACTGGCTTCGGGCATGTGGGCGTTTTTCCCGAGCAAGGCACCAACTGGAATTTTATTTATGATTCCGTCCGCGGCTGGAATATTCCAAAACCTAAGATCCTGAATCTTTTTGCCTACACAGGAGCGGCTTCAATTGTGGCTCGGGCAGCTGGTGCGGAAGTGGTACATTGCGACGCCTCCCGACCAGGCTTGAACTGGGCCAACCAGAACATGCAACTCAACAAGCTGGCAGATATCCGCTGGGTATATGAAGATGCATTTAAGTTTGTAAAACGGGAAGTCAAACGGGGAAACCAGTATCATGGGATTATTATGGACCCTCCTCCTTATGGCCGCGGGCCGGAAGGTGAAAAATGGAATCTCCAGGAACAGTTGGATGAATTTGTCAGACTCTGCAGCCAATTGCTGGAAACGAAAAACTGTTTTTTTATTCTCAGTATGTACGCCGTTGGGCTGCCTTCTACTGTAGGACTTAATGTCGTCAAGACATACCTGGATGAGGCGAAAATTGAAGCAGGCGAATTTTTTCTGAAGTCCGCCAACAACCGGGATTTGCCGATGGGAACGTTTTTGAGATTCCAGGCGTAAACAATACCAGACTATTCTGATGGAGAGCTGGGCTTTGCCCGCAAATTAAAATCTAAACTGCATTGGCTTGAACCTGCTCTTTATGGAGCTGCGTTTCCAATTTTTGAAACGGGCATAAACAATTCGTCAAATAGTCGTACCTTTGCGCCTCAATTATTGAATTTAAGAGGATTTTGACCACTTATGGACGTTAATAAGATCAGGAACATTGCGATTATTGCCCACGTTGACCATGGAAAGACCACTTTAGTGGATAAGTTACTCATGGCCGGTAAGCTATTTAAGGACCACGAAAAACCCGGCGAGCTTATCATGGACAGCAATGACCTGGAAAAGGAACGCGGTATAACCATTCTTGCCAAGAACGTTTCGGTGAGGTATAAAGATTACAAAATCAATGTGATTGATACCCCCGGCCACAGCGACTTTGGCGGTGAAGTTGAGCGGGTGTTGAATATGGCGGATGGCTGTCTGTTGCTGGTAGATGCGTTTGAAGGACCAATGCCGCAAACGCGTTTTGTATTGCAAAAAGCACTTCATCTTGGGTTGAAACCTATTGTTGTTATTAATAAGGTAGACAAGAAAAACTGTACGCCTGACGAAGTGCATGAGCAGGTATTCGAGTTAATGTATCAGCTGGATGCCACGGAGGATCAGTTAAACTTCCCCACGTTTTATGGCTCGGCCAAACAAGGCTGGATGAGTTCCGACTGGAGAGAACCTACTACCGACATTGTTCCATTGCTGGAAGGTATCCTCGAATACATTCCCGCACCTGCAATTGAGCAGGGTTCAACACAAATGCTGATCACATCTCTTGAATACTCTTCTTACATCGGCCGAGTGGCGATTGGAAGAATGCACCGCGGCACGATTAAAAGCGGGCAGCCAATTGCACTTGTAAAACGCGATACAAAGGCGATTGTGAAATCCAGAGTAAAAGACCTTTATATTTTTGAAGGCTTTGAAAAGCTAAAGGTTGACGACGTAAAATCCGGTGAGATCTGTGCTATTGTCGGTCTGGAAGGATTTGAAATAGGGGATACGGTTGCCGACGCGGAAAAACCGGAAGGCATGAAAACCATCGCCATCGATGAACCTACGATGAGCATGTTGTTTACCATTAACAATTCCCCCTTCTACGGCAAGGAAGGTAAGTATGTCACCTCCCGGCACATCAAGGAAAGGTTGGAGAAGGAACTTGAAAAGAATCTTGCCCTCCGCTTAGGCGATACGGGGTCAGCGGATTCGTTTATGGTTTACGGCCGCGGTGTATTACACCTGTCTGTATTAATTGAAACCATGCGACGGGAGGGATATGAGATGCAGATCGGTCAGCCTCAGGTAATCTTTAAGGAGATCAATGGAGTAAAATGCGAGCCGATGGAAGATTTAACCATCGATCTTCCGGAAACGGATGCGGGCAAAGCCATAGAAACTGTGTCGCAGCGCAAAGGTGAAATGACCAATATGGATCCGAAAGGCGATCGGATGATCCTGAAGTTCATGATCCCGGCGCGCGGAATTATTGGTCTGCGAAATTATTTACTGAACGTAACCGCAGGTGAAGCCATCGTTACGCATCGTTTCAAGGAATACCAACCTTATAAAGGTGAAATTACCGGGCGCGACAGCGGCTCATTGATCGTCATGGAACAAGGGGAGGCCATCGCTTACAGTTTGCACAACCTGCAGGATCGCGGAAAATTTTTCGTTGAACCTGGTGACGCCGTTTATGAAGGGCAGGTGATCGGTGAACACAGCAGGGGCGGTGATCTTGTTATCAACATCACAAAAACCAAAAAGCTGACCAATATGCGGGCTTCCGGCGCAGATGAAAAAATGCGCATAGCCCCGGCGGTAAAGTTTTCCCTGGAGGAAGCGCTGGAATATATTCAATCAGATGAATATGTCGAGGTTACACCCAAATCCATCCGCTTGCGAAAAGTTTATCTCAACGAAAATGAACGCAAGCGATTCGGAAAAGTGAACGCGTAAAAAAAGGCCAGGTACTCCGGCCTTTTTTATGTCCTATACCTGGAGACAATTACGAATGACGATCATGGGGGCGGACGTGCGGGGGTGGCAGGGACGCATAATTATGCGTCCCTGCGAAGCAACCGCGCTTGCCGCCCAAGGGTTATTGGCCCGCTTTTACTTTGGCAAAATCTCCTGCCTTGATAATATTGATCTTGTCGAGGCTGATATGCTTTTTCATCGCTGCGTTGATCTGTTCAGGTGTAAGGGCCATTACTTTCTTTTCAAAAGCGTCATCCCAATGCAGGTTGCGGTTTATAAAAAGGTAATGATTCAGTGTACCCGCAAGGCCTGCGTCCTGCGCGCGGCTGACGCTGCGCGATTGAGACCAACCCGATTTCGCTGCGGCGATCTCTTCGGCACTGAAACCTTCCGTGATAACCTTAGTGATCTCTTCCTTGAATGCAGCTTCCAGTTTTGCGACATTCTCCGGAGCATAAATAGCATAAGCGAAAAAGCTTCCCACAGGGTCAAGCGAGCCGGCAGTGAACTGCGAGCTTACGCCATAACTCAACCCATCTTTCTGGCGGATGCGTGTAGCCAGACGGGAATTAAGAAACCCGCCGCCCAGCATATAATTTCCCAACACCAGGGCGGGATAATCCGGGTTATCATCCCTGAAATCAAAATTATAGGCGCCTACAAAAATCGCATTGGACTTGTCGGGCGTTTCAAAGGACTGATTAATTGTTTTTACCGGCATCGCTGTCATTTCAATTCTTTTATAAGGAGAAGCATTTTTCCAGTTTCCGAAGAGTGAAGTAACAAGTCCTTTCATTTCTTCGGGATCATAATCTCCCACCACCGACATTGTTCCATAGGACGAGCCGTAGAAATCCTTGTGGAATTTTTTTACTTTATCCAGGGTGATGGATTTTATTTCCGATACAGATTCATCAAAAGTTTGAACGTAACGCGGATCACTTTTAGAGAAAGGATAAATATGCCGCTGAATTTGGTTATAGGCAATTGCCTGTGGATCGCTTCGTTGTGTTTCAATGGATGACAATCTTTCATTCTTTAATTTCTCGAATTCGTCAGCCGGAAAATTGGCTTCCTTTAATACTTCTTCCACCAGTTTAAGGACATCGGGAAGATTAGGTCTTGTCGTTGTGATGTTGATGGAGGCCTGCGTGGCGCTGCCTCCGATAGAAACATTTGCTTTGAGTCGGTCAAATTCGTCTTTGATCTGCTGCCGTGTATGTTTTGAGGTGCCCTTATCGAGCATGGAAGCGGCGAACTGCCCGGCAGATGCCATGTTAGCCAGCGATTTTTCGTCACCAAACCGGAGGGTTATCCGCGCTTCAACGGACTGGCCACGCGTTTTCTTTGGAAGCAGTGCAAGCTTCATCCCGTTTGGGGCTTCGCTCCTCATGGTCCTTGATTCAATATTGGCAGGAGCGGGATCAAATTCCTCTCCGGCAGCGACGTCCTGATTTCCCTTGTAATCTTTCACCAGCGCCTCTACATCAGGTGTTTTTGGGATTTCGGTTCTTTCAGGCTTCTCCGTCGGCAAAAACATTCCTGTAGTCCGGTTGTCGGCCTTCAAATATTGATCGGCGACTCGTTTTACATCTTCTACCTTAACATTTTTTATCCTATCACGGTTCAGGAATAATAGTCTCCAGTCACCGGCGCCGATAGATTCACTTAGAGTTAAGCCAATTTGTTCGGAGGAATTCAACATGAGCTCAATGTATTTCACAATTTCATTTTTGGCGCGGTCTACCTCCTCCTGCGTAGGTGGGTTGTCCTTAATTTCATCCAGTGTTTTTCGCATGGTAGCCATCGCATCGTCCAGGGATTTTTCCTTTAGTACCTGTGCATAGGTAATAAGCAAGCCCGGTTCCTTCCGTTCAAATGCAACGGCTCCGATCGCGCTGGCCTTTTTGGAATCTACCATTGATTTGTAAAGCCTCCCCGAGGGTTCAGATCCCAGGATCTCTGTCAGCACCCTGATGGCTGCAAAGTCGGGATGCGACCCGGCAGGAATATGATAGGCCGTTATAGCTACCTGTGTATCCCCAACCCGTTTCAAAACTACGGAACGCTCTCCGTCTTGAGTAGGATCCAATGTATAAGCTTGTTCGAGTACCCGTGCAGGTTTGGGGATGACGCCAAAAGCTGAATTGATCATCTCCAATGTTTTGGCTTCATCTATTTTTCCCACTACCGTTAACACGGCATTATCCGGCTGATAAAATTTCCGGTAAAATGCCTGTAACTTTTCAATGGGTACGTTTTCAAGATCTGCCCTCGAACCAATAGTAGACTTGCCGTAGTTATGCCACAGATAAGCAGTAGACATGACTCTTTGCAATAAAACCGACACAGGGCTATTCTCCCCTCTTTCAAACTCATTTCTGACAACGGTCATCTCGCTATCAAGGTCTTTTTTTGCAATAAAAGAATTCACCATCCTATCAGCTTCCAGATCGAGGGCCCACTTTAAATTTTCTTCGGTGGAACTAAAAGTTTCGAAATAATTCGTGCGGTCGACGGACGTTGTGCCATTGGGTCTTGCGCCATGTTCGGTTAATTCCTGAGGTATGTTTGGATGTTTTGGAGTGCCCTTGAAAACAAGATGTTCCAGCAAGTGGGCCATTCCGGTTTCACCATAATTTTCATGCTTGGAACCGACCATGTAAGTGACATTTACCGTAATGGTTTGTTTGGATTGATCCGGAAATAGAAGTACGCGCAAGCCATTCTGCAGCCGGTATTCCGTAATACCTTCAACAGTTGTAATCTTAACAGGAGGCGCCAGTAATACCTTATTTTCAACCTGAACGGTTTCAGGTCTTTTATCAGGGGCTTTAGCTTTTTTCTTCTGACTGAACGCCGGACCTGCAAACGCAATCAGCGCGATTAAAATAAAAATCCTTAGTTTCATGCTGGTGTTCATTTGATGTGTAGGGAACGTTACTAAAATAACAAATATCTGATGATAATCTCCGTTAAAAAGTTTAAAGGTTCGGTGATTCAATAACTTATTAATTTCTTTTCAATTGTGTGCGCGGTCATACCCCAGAAGGCGTGACGCCGCAAATCACATGTTTCTCCGGTACTGGCCTCCGACTTCAAACAGCGCTTTAGTGATCTGTCCCAGTGAACAAACCTTGGTGGCTTCCATTAGCTCCGCAAAGATATTTTTGTTCTGTATTGCCGCAAGCTGCACTTTCTCCAACATTTTAATTTCCTTATCCTGCTGAAATTTGTGGAGCTTGCGAAGCATCTGGATCTGATATTCTTTTTCTTCAGCGGTTGCCCGGATAACTTCCTGTGGAAGGATGGTAGGTGATCCCTGGGAACTGAGAAAAGTATTCACTCCTATTATCGGGTATTCTCCCGTGTGTTTGAGGGTTTCGTAATATAAACTTTCCTCCTGGATTTTTCCCCGCTGATACATGGTTTCCATAGCGCCGAGCACCCCACCTCTTTCTGTTATCCGGTCAAATTCCGCAAGCACAGCTTCCTCCACAAGATCGGTAAGTTCCTCAATAATGAACGATCCCTGTAAAGGATTTTCATTTTTAGCGAGACCGAGTTCCTTGTTGATGATCAACTGGATGGCCATAGCCCTGCGAACAGATTCTTCTGTGGGCGTCGTAATAGCTTCATCATAAGCATTGGTGTGTAGCGAATTGCAATTATCGTATATCGCATACAACGCCTGAAGTGTTGTGCGAATATCGTTGAAATCTATTTCCTGAGCGTGCAGCGACCGTCCCGATGTCTGGATGTGATACTTCAACATCTGGCTCCGGGCATTGGCACCGTATTTATTTTTCAGCGCTTTTGCCCACAACCGTCGGGCTACCCTTCCGATGACGGCGTATTCCGGGTCTATTCCATTGCTGAAGAAAAAGGAAAGGTTGGGTGCGAACGCATTGATGTCCATACCCCGGCTCAGATAATATTCGACGAAAGTGAAACCATTCGCCAGTGTAAAGGCGAGTTGCGTTATAGGATTTGCCCCCGCTTCGGCAATGTGATAACCGGAAATGGATACAGAATAAAAATTCCTGATATCCTGATCAATAAAATATTGCTGCACATCACCCATGAGTCGCAGGGCAAACTCCGTGGAAAAGATACAAGTATTCTGTGCCTGGTCTTCTTTTAAGATATCCGCCTGCACCGTACCACGGACCTGTGTCAGGGTTGTGGTTTTGATCTTCTCATACACTTCCCGGGGCAGGACCTGGTCGCCGGTCAGGCCGAGTAACATCAACCCCAGGCCGTCGTTGCCTTTTGGAAGGTTCCCCTGGTACGAGGGTCGCTCTGCATCTTTGTAAAACTCGTCGATCCTGCGCTTCACTTCTTCTTCCAATCCGTGTTGTTTGATGTAGATCTCGCATTGCTGATCGATTGCCGCGTTCATGAAATAACCGAGTAACATCGGCGCTGGTCCGTTAATCGTCATCGATACCGATGTCCGGGCGTCGGAAAGGTTAAATCCGCTGTATAGTTTTTTGGCATCGTCAAGGCAACAAATGCTTACTCCCGAGTTGCCTATTTTGCCGTAAATATCCGGACGATAATCCGGATCGTGGCCGTATAATGTAACGGAGTCAAAGGCGGTAGATAGTCGTTTCGCTGGCGTAGCGAAACTCACATAGTGAAAACGCCTGTTCGTGCGCTCGGGACCACCTTCACCCGCAAACATCCGGGTGGGATCCTCACCTTCGCGCTTGAAGGGATAAATTCCCGCCGTGTAGGGGAACTCGCCCGGAACATTTTCCTGAAGAGTCCAGTAAAGCAGGTCACCCCACGCCTCGTAACGTGGTAATGCAACCTTAGGGATCTGCGTGTGTGATAGTGACTCGTTATGTGTTTGAATAGCGATCTCTTTGTTGCGCACCTTAAACTTGAACAGAGGCTCGCGGTAGAGTTTTGTTTTGTCGGTCCACGCCTCAACGGTTTTCAGGTTCTGCGGGTCGAGGTTTAATTTTAATCTGTCGTATTGTTCCTGCAGAACACTTGTCAGCCGGTCTTTGTCTTCAATGGAAGTTTCTTTAAATGACTCAATCGATTTTTGAAGGCTGTACATTCTCTGTGCCACTTCCTTTTGTTCTTTTGCCCATTCATCATAATTCCTGTTGCTTTCGGAAATTTCACTGAGGTAACGCGTGCGATGAGGAGGGATGACAAAAATTTTCTCAGACATTTCTCCGGATATTGAAAAATTCGATTTTAAATCCGCGCCTGTCTTTGAAGAAAGGGTCTGCACTATTCTTTTATACAATTGATTTGTCCCAGGGTCGTTGAACTGGGATGCAATAGTGCCAAATACCGGCATGTCTTCAATGGAAGAGGTCCACAACTGATGATTTCGCTGATATTGTTTTTTAACATCGCGCAATGCATCCATCGCGCCGCGTTTATCAAACTTGTTAAGAGCGATGATATCGGCGAAATCCAGCATATCAATTTTTTCGAGCTGTGTGGCTGCCCCGTATTCAGGAGTCATTACATAAAGGGAAACATCGCAATGGTCGGTGATCTCAGTATCGCTCTGGCCAATCCCGGATGTCTCTAATATAATAAGATCAAAGCCGGCAGCTTTCAGAACCTGCACGGCCTCACGCACATGTAATGATAACGCCAGGTTGCTTTGCCGCGTAGCCAATGACCGCATGTACACACGTGAATTATTGATGGCATTCATGCGAATGCGGTCTCCCAACAGTGCTCCGCCCGTTTTGCGTTTGGATGGATCGACTGAAACGATGCCTATGCTTTTGTCTTTGAAATCCTGCAGGAATCTTCTTACTATTTCATCCACCATCGAGGATTTCCCTGATCCGCCAGTCCCGGTAATCCCAAGCACGGGTGTTCTCGCGGTTTGCGCTTTTGCTTTAACCTTTTCAAGAACAGGCTTGTGCTTTTCATAAAAATTTTCTGCTCCGGAAATGATACGGGCAATAGCAGGGGCGTTGACGGTGGTCAGCACGCCTGGATCAGGTAAGCCGTTTTCCCCCGTGGGAAAATCACTTTTCTCCACCAGGTCGTTGATCATACCCTGAAGGCCCATCGCGCGTCCGTCATCCGGGGTGTAGATCCGTGTGATGCCATAGTCCATCAGCTCTTTGATTTCTTCGGGAAGGATGACCCCGCCACCTCCACCGAAGATCCGGATGTGACCCGCACCTTTTTGCTGGAGCAGATCCTACATGTACTTAAAATATTCATTGTGACCTCCCTGGTAGCTGGTCATGGCAATGGCCTGGACATCTTCCTGGATCGCAGTGTTGACGACTTCCTCTACACTGCGGTCATGACCGAGGTGGACTACTTCGCAACCTGTTGCCTGGATGATCCGGCGCATGATGTTGATAGCAGCGTCATGACCATCGAAAAGGCTGGCTGCCGTTACAATGCGCACCTTGTTTTTCGGCTTGTACGGATCAGGAGCCTTGTGCCCCGCCAGTTGTGATTGCTTGTCTTTTTTTTCCGCGCTGACCGTTTCGGTACCCATGTTACTGTATTATATAAAGGAGTGTAAAATTACGGATTAGCCCCGGATTAAGCTAACACGTGATAGGTGGGTTTTTCTGCTTTGAGGAGCCGTTCCAACCCACAACTTTCTGAAAGTTTTAGAACTTTCAGAAAGTTTTTCAAACGCACGACAGCGCAGTTTTGGAACACATTTTAATTGACGCCGGAATCTTTATCTTGCCATCTCATGGTATGGAAAACGTTTCTGCGGTATTTGCTTCTCACCGTTATTGGCATCATCAGCTTTCTGATAATTTTCGCGGCTTTATCCGTGGGACCGGTTGATCGAACTCCTGCACAGGAATTGCCTGCCTATCAATTAATGATGAATCGCCTTGACACCATGGACATAGATGTTCGGAAAGGCCGTACCGGTTTTTCTGTTGGATTTGGAAAATCAAATATCACGCCATCTGAGCCCATTGCGACCGCGGGCTATGGAAAACGGAAAGCAAAACAATACCTTATCGTTCACGACTCTATTTATGTCCGTGCCCTGGTTCTTGACAATGGTATAGAGCGTGTGGCAATTGTTACAGCGGATCTGCTCATAATGCCGCCCACGGTAACGCAAGTGCTTGAGAAGGAACTTGGAACCATCGGTTTCAGTCTGGACAATACCTACTTGAGCGCAACACATTCTCATAACAGCATTGGCAACTGGGGCGAAGGTGCAACGAGATTTATTTATGGCTCCTATGAAGATTCGGTAGTTCAGTTTATTGCACGGGGTATCATAAGCAGCATCCGGCAGGCAACAGAAAACCTGTTGCCATCAACCCTCAAGAGCGGAGCCATTGCCATACCGGATGCGGTGGAGAACAGATTAATAGATGGAGGAAATGATGACCCGTATTTACGGGTCATCGAAGTACACAGGCGCGACAGTTCGAAACTGGTTTTGGTAACTTTTGCTGCGCACGCTACCTGTCTTTCTCAAGGGACACTTGAACTGTCGGGAGATTATCCCGGGGTCGTTGTTGATGAACTGGAAGCAAAGGATTATTCATTTGCCATGTTTCTTGCGGGTGGAGTTGGTAGTCACAAGGGATCAGCTCCTGTCAACAACTGGAGATGTATGGCCTGGATGGCAGAGAATGTTACGTCAGAGTTTTTTGCGCAGCGCCACACTTTGAAACCGGTGCATGACTCAACGCTGGTGATGAGAAGAATTCCACTGACTTTGAGTGAACCCCAGGTTAAGATCAGCCAGGATTGGAAGTTGCGCGCATGGCTCTTTCGGTCGGCCTTTGGGGAATATGATGCATTCCTCACGGTGCTGCGTATAGGTGATGTAAGTATGTTAGGGACCCCGTGCGATTTTTCCGGGGAGTTCAATGCCTCGCTCGATTCCCTGGGCAAGGCACATCGACTCATGACGATGGTCACCAGTTTCAACGGTGGATATATTGGTTACGTGACCCCCGGAAAATATTACGAAGTCGACCACTATGAAACTCAACTGATGAATTGGTATGCGCCGGGAACCGGCGATTATATCAGCGATTGCCTGGAAAAACTTATCATCGCGGTGAGCGATACCAGATGATCTTCTTACCGTCGGGGATATTCCGGGAGTGGTCTTTACCAAGCGAATCAAAAAATGGTTTTACAAATCCCGTCCAGGCAAAGGGGCGTCTTTTTTTCAGGTAATTGGCATCGGGATCGTTGGTAAAAGCCTCCAGTTCAAATGGATTGTAGCGGTAGGCGATGTAATGACACTGACCATTCATTCTTCCCAGCACATAAAAAACACCGTAACAGACCCAGTGGAATATAAAAAGCATTTCCACCTGTTGCCAGAAATGTATCTTTTCGTGGCGCACAAGCTGCGTCTGATCGCTGGGCTGACGGGTTATCCAGATGAAAATAAAAAACGATAATCCGGTATAATAATTAAATATTTTTTTCCTGGTATAAATCTTATAGGGTAACATACTGTTGATATAACGAAAGATAATGCGGTTTCAGTTCACTCAGGCGGGTTTTTTCAACATACTATTTTATGATAAATCTTACTTGGATGCAGGCCACTTCGGAAGACGTTTCAACAATTTTCATTTTTTATTTTCCTTTTGATCTCTTTTATACTTCACTCCTAAAACAATAATGATACCATTGATTACCAGGGAGAACCCGTTGGTAACCAGGATGGGAATATCATCCCGCAGAATGCCATACCAGAGCCACAATGCCAATCCGATAAACAAAATGCAGAGATAAAAAAGTGAGATATCCTCCGCTTTCTTATGTTTAAAAAGCTTGATCAATTGCGGTAACAGGGAGATGGAGGTACAAATCCCCGCCGTTAGACCCACAATTTCCGTTTGGCTGTTAAACACGTTATAAGCTTCCGATCAGGACTATAAAATCTTGTGCCTGAACCGGCAGGGGGTGAATGGTGAATAGTGAATTGTGAATGGGCTCCTGCGGCTCTATGACTTTTAGCTAGAAAGGACTATACTGCGCTAAATAAAGCTTGGTGAGTGGTCAGTTGTGAGTTGTGGGTAGGTCGTGCGACTTGACGGTTTCAGGCCGAAAGCAAAAATTTTGGAAACGCACGAGCGCATTCACCATTCACTATTCACAAGATCATACAATCGTTGCGATGAAGAGCAAACCCCTGAGCCGCACACCCCCACTCACCACTGAGCACTCACCATTCACTATTTGTACCTCAGCGCTTTCACCGGGTTTTCCCGGGCGAACCGAATGGTATGGTAACTGATTGTTGCAAGCGCGATGAAAAGCGCTAAACCTCCTCCCAGCAGAAAAACAACTGTCACCCGTGAAGATGCAAATTTCAACAACAGGTAAATTCTGTACTTCATCGAGCCGGTAAATGTTTTCCTTTTTTGAATGAAAAGCGTCAAAACTCCGTTCGCCTGCTATAAACAGGTAAATGACAAGGCATGCGGCCAATCCAATGGCCAGGCTTGCAATGTTGATGAAGGCGTATAGAGGATTCTGACGGATATTCCTCAGGGCGATAGACAGATAATTTTTAATCATATCCGGGAAGGTGTAAGTCAAATAAACTGTGGGATCTGCAAATGGTTACAAAGAAAGGTAGGTATTCTTTGCAGATATCTCAACGCTCCCTTCAATCAGATTTTATATAGTATCTGGCATTTTTTGCAGGAGAAACTGCGCCTCTGCTTTTTACCGGTGTATTTTTAAAGGATGGGATATTGCACCGCGGACATTTTGTCTTTGTTTGAATGAGCCAGTGGCTTTTTAGCTGGAATACTTTTTTCCATTCATAGAAATCAAAACTGTAAATACGCGCCTGTTGAATAAGTTCGGCGAGTTTGCGCGGCGGTAGTCCTCCAACCACGCTTTCAGGGTGAACGTCTATTAAAACCGGCCGAGTTTGCGCACGTTGGCTTTTCTTTCGTAAATTTTTAGATGATTCACTACGTCTATACCCAACCCGATGGTAGTGAGGCCGCCGATAAAAGTAAAAATAGAACCATAAGCGTGATCTTTCATTATACCGTTCAGACCGGCATACAAAATGATGATCACGGCCAGGAGGGCCAGGGTAAGCAACAAAAACTTTTTCATGAGATCTTTAATAGGACGAAAATGTTTAACAGATGCCTCAGTCTTGTTTTTTGGGTTCAAGCCGATAGAAGAACCATAAAGGCACCGCTGTACTCAACAAATGTGGCTTAATCATGGTTCATTCAAAGGAAAATATTGCCAGATGCCGGGCTGGAAGTCGAATAGCGGCAATTGAATTTTTCCACCGGTTTACTTTTTGCTTTTTTGAGGAATAATAACCCGTAAAAAAAGGAAACTATGAAAGCAATTGTCTCAGTATTATTGATCTCAGTTTTATTTGGAGCCTTTTCAGCTTCGGCCCAGGTAGGTTTTGGAATAAAGGGTGGCCTGAACCTTACAACATTGAATGTAAAAGATCCTGAATTATCTTATGATTCACGCACCGGTTTTCACGCAGGGATTTTTCTTCGCGGGCGATTTGCTAATATTGGCATTCAACCTGAGATCTTACTATTTACTCAGAATGGAGATATCAAAAGTTCTCTGTTCGGTACAGCACAGGAAAGGTTCACCTATCTGAGTATTCCGCTGATCTTCAAATTTTATCCTATCGGCGGATTCAACATTCAGCTGGGTCCTCAGTTCGGATTTCTTTTAGATGGTGAGCGTAAGTATGATTCATTTTTGGGCAGCGGTTCCCAGGATATCACTGAATACTATAAGAAAAGCGATGTCTCCGTTTCAGTGGGCGGCGGTTATGACTTCGGTTTCGGATTAGGCCTCGATGTGAGGTATAACATCGGTGTTAAAGACATCAATAATGAAGCCAATGGCGATGAGGCCCGCAGCCGGATTTTTCTTGTTTCCCTCGGCTGGAACTTTCTTAACTAATATTCAAACCTCCGGAACTCTCCGGAGGTTTTTTTCAACTAAAAATTTATCCTGCTAGCTCCTTAACTCTTCGGTCCAGGGTTTATGCCCCCCGTTCTTACAACTTATCACTTACTACTTACCACTTTTTTACTATCTTCCTACTCGAAAACCATTTAAATATTCCAAGTATTATGAAAAAATACATCCTCCCAGTTTTTGCCCTTTGTTTCCTTTTTAGTTTTCCATCGTTTGGACAAAATGCGCCTCTGCGGATCATTATGATTGGAGCGCATCCGGATGATTGTGACCAGGATGCCGGGGGTACTGCCATTCTTTTTGCGAAAATGGGGTACCCTGTAAAATTTGTTTCTGTCACGAATGGAGATGCCGGCCATCAGGACATGGGTGGCGGGATTTTGGCGGCCAGGAGACTGGCGGAGGCTAAGGAAGCGGGTAAACGTTTTGGCGTTGAATATGATGTTCTCTCCAATCACGATGGCGAATTGGTTCCATCCCTTGACGTACGCCTTCAGGTTATTCGCAAGATCAGGGAATGGAATGCCGATATCGTGATCGCGCCGAGGCCCAATGACTACCATCCAGACCACCGGTATACAGGTGTGCTCGTACAGGACGCTGCGTATATGGTAGGCGTGCCCAACGTCGCATCCGATACACCTCCATTAAAGAAAAATCCCGTGTTCCTTTATTTCCAGGACAATTTTCAGAGACCTAATCCCTTCCGTCCGGACGTGGCCATCGATATCACTTCTGTTTTCGATCAGAAAGTTCATGCGATGGATGCACATGAATCACAATTTTACGAATGGCTTCCCTGGATTGGAGGATATCTGAATGAAGTGCCTAAAGACAAAAACGAACGCAAAAAATGGCTTGCGGGCAACAGATCGGGAAGGATAAATCCCGCCGTACGAACATCTCTGGAAAAATGGTATGGTTCACGCGCTTCCGAGATAAAATATGCGGAAGCGTTTGAAGTTTGCGAGTATGGTTCCAGGCCATCAGAAGAGGACTTGAAGAAATTGTTTCCTATGCTCGGACAGAAAAAATAATTCCGGCATTCAGATAATTGAATAAGAACAAAAAAGAAAGGTCAGTAATCTAAACGTGACTTTGAACCCGGTATTTAACCTGCATTAGACCTGCATTTTAACTTGCATTTCACCTGGTATTTTAACCTGTATTAGACCTTTAAATAACCCGATCTATGCGAAGCAACCCATTCCTCCACTGCCTGGTACTGCTGGCAATACTTGCGAACTGCCGGTCTCCTGAGATAAATCAGGAACGTCTGGAGCTTGCCGATGAAATTGAACACTCGATTCAGACTGAGTTGTTAAACAAATGGTATCCCCAGGCTATGGACACCGTTTATGGCGGATTCCTGAGCTCCTTCACCTTTGATTTCAAACCTACCGGCGATCAAAACAAAATGATCGTTTCTCAGGCCCGGCATGTTTGGACCACGGCGAAAGCTTCCATGGCTTATCCCGAGGTAGATTATTTTTTACCAGCGTCAGCACATGGTGTTGAATTCCTTAAGAATGTGATGTGGGATAAAACGTACGGCGGGTTTCATACACACGTTGACCGCCAGGGCAATGTGATCTCAAACCCCGATGACGAAAAAACCGCCTACGGAAATGCATTCGGAATTTATGGTTTGGCGGCCTATGCCATGGCTTCAAGGGATACCGCCGCACTGTCGCTTGCGAAAAAAGCATTTCTATGGCTGGAAGAACACAGCCATGACCCCATTCAAAAAGGATACTTTCAACACATGAAAAGAGATGGTTCGGTCGTCAGAAGGGATGCAAGTGTTCCCTCGACCGATGACCTTGGATATAAAGATCAGAACAGTTCCATCCATCTTCTTGAGGCTTTTACAGAACTCTATCAGGTGTGGCCGGATCCTTTAGTAGCCGAACGCCTCAAAGAAATGCTGATGCTCATTCGCGATACCATTACCGACGACAAGGGTAGTCTGACCCTTTTTCTTCAACCAGACTGGACACCTGTGTCATTCCGGGATTCCTCCGAAGAAGTAATCCTGAAGCATCATAACCTTGATCACGTTTCTTTTGGTCATGATGTCGAGACGGCGTACTTGTTACTCGAAGCTTCCCATGTTGCCGGTATAAAAAATGACACTACTACTTTGCGTATAGCCAAAAAGATGGTGGATCACGCCCTGATGAATGGATGGGATTCTGTGGCAGGCGGATTTTATGACGAGGGTTACTATTTCAGTGGCAGGGATGGAATCACAATCACACGCGACACAAAAAACTGGTGGGCCCAGGCGGAAGGACTGAACACGTTGTTAATGATGGCCGATCTTTTTCCGGATGATGAGCAGCGATATTTTCAAAAGTTCAGCATGATGTGGGACTATATCGACAAATATCTCATCGACCACGAACACGGAGAATGGTATTCAGGTGGTCTTGACAAACAACCCCAATTCAAAACCTCACTTAAAGGACATATCTGGAAGGCTTGTTATCACCAGTACCGTTCGATGGAAAATAGCGTGAAGAGGCTGAGGGGAAATACTGCGGACAATCATCAGTAATCGTGAGTCGTGAGTGGGGGCGTGCGGCCCTACGTTTTTGATTCCATCGCTTAATTTGTGCCAGGACTTTTCGTGAGTGGTGAATGAGTTTGTGCGCCTTTTTCTGTTTCTTTCCATCGCTTAATTTTGTGCAAAACGTTACCTCCTCTGCGCGAATGCTTCGTCGGAAGGGATCATTAAATCGACTGCTCTTTGGTGAGAATATGCTACCTTTGATTTATGAGCGAATGGATGAATCTTATGGAAGAGACGATTGGGCACTTTCAGGAAGGAGCCCGGTCTGTCAGAGCTTACACGGAAGATACAACCTACATAATCACAAGATCTGACGATGACGAGTTCGTCATAACCATAGAAGAACCGGGGTTTCCAAAACAAAAAACAAGATCACTTGAAAAATATTTCAGCAAGGTATTTGGAATTGAAGCGCGATACTGAAAGAAGTTGTAAGTTTTAAGTCAGTGGTGTCCGGGGAATCTCCAGCTGTGTGCGATTCCTGTTCGAGGCACATAACCTTTGGCTTAGGTGTGCCCTTGCGTGTCGGATTCAATTTTCTTTTTCATAGATTTTTTGTAATCGACACACCGGCCCGTCAAGACCAATTTGTGCTACCGATATTCCATCCCTAAATGGATGGCCTGCAGGGGTATTTCAGCAAGTCCCTTTAGGGACGAAATATAGGTAGCCTGGGTTAAAGAAACCCGGCGTCGTGCCACGCACAAAATAAAATCTGTGCATAGCAATTTCCTGGCACGAAACGCAGTTATGAAGATCAGGCAATCATTTTTAGAATGATGTTGGAAATTTATTATTGGGGCCTCATTTAGGGGAAGATTTAAGAAGTGTTCTAAGTTCAAGTTGGTTATTCAAACCTGATCAATCCGAATTTTTCATAGTCGTGAAAATTCTTTTCTACCGGTTTCCACGACCACGACGTGTATTGCTGATCATAATCGACGCGATACATATTTATCCGCCACTCTGTTCCCTTTTTTGGCGGAACATTGCGAAGTGGTTTTAGCAATGCATAGGGAATAAAGAACTCAGCGACCCATTCCATGGTTTTGCCGTCCTTATCTTCCAACATCTTTGTTGCATGACGAGTTTTGCGCGGCCCATCGTAATTCCATGGCCTCCACCCCAGAAAATCACCATCCATGTTGGGCACAAGAATGGAAAGTTCATAGTTGAGCGGTGAAAGTTCATATTCAAAATAGATCGGCATACGCTCATCGGTCCATAAGAAAATTTCAACTACATCTTCAGTCCACAGGTTGGCAAAATCTTCTTTCATGGTAGCAGTAATTTTTTCATCCTGGCAGGAGAACAAACCATAGATGCCAGTGTCGGAATACAAGAGCTTTGCCCGTGTGTCATAATTCGCCGCGCCTTTCCGCTTGACCATCGGGATCCAGTCTGCGGAGTTCCATTCAGAAGCACTTCCTTCACCCGATATATCAAAATTGTTGGTATGTTTGATCACTAGCGCGTCTGCTTTTCCGGAGGACTTCTGTGCATGGAGAAAAGCCGGTGCAAAAAGCAGGAGAACAAAAAAGCGGGCAATGAGTTTCATGTGGTTGCATTTAGATGAGCCGACAATTTACAAATCGCGGCGGAAATAGCCACAAAGACAGGTCATTGTGGCGAAATGTTTTAAGACGCGTACCTTTGTCGCTACTTATGGCAGAAACCCAAACCAATAATCCGCTTCACGGTAAAACACTGGAAATGATCGTTACCGATCTCCAAAGGCTTTATGGATGGGAAGAATTGGGCCGGCATATCCCCGTTAATTGTTTTATCAGTAATCCGAGTATTAAATCAAGTTTGACTTTTCTGCGCAAAACGCCCTGGGCGCGAAAAAAAGTCGAGGACCTTTACCTCGATACCTTCAATGAGGATTGAGCAGCCCCTCCAACCTCCCCTAAAGGGAGGCAAGTCCCCTTCAGGGGATTTAGGGGCCAGCTGTGATATTCATGTTGGCGGATCCTTCGATGCGCGGAGCCAGCATCTGAAACAATTCTGTGTTGTAATCTTTGTGGACGAACAGCACGGTTTGTTGCTGATATACCTGCAAGCGCGCTGATTCAATAGCTGCAGCAGTGATGGATTCAAACCAGCGATCCGGGTCGAAAGTCATCCGCGCTATGTTCTTTTCCCCAAGAACAATCGCGTCAGCATCGTTTTGTTTAGCCCTGACATTAAATTTTTCAATTCCCGATCCGATAAAAATAATATTAATGACTTTTCCATTGTTTTCATAAATGCCGAAGACAGCCATTCCGGGTTTGGCGTTCTGAAAAAAATGATCGAGGTCTACAACCTGACTATTGTTCTCGTCTGAAGTTCTACCGTCATCATTGTCGCGATCATCATCATCATCATCATCATCTTTGTCACCGCCTTTGTCATCGTCATCATCATCATCATCGCCGTCGCCTTTATCTCCTTTACCCTTATTCTTATTTTTATTCTTGTCTTTGTCACCTTTATCACCGCCTTTATCCTCCTTATCATCGTCCTTGTTATTGCTATAATCATCATTGTCGTCATCGTCCTCATCTCTGTCGCCTTCTTCCTGATCATCATCGTCCTCATCGTGGTTGCCGTCGTCATCATCCGAGTCGTTCTCTCCGTCATCATCACTATCGGTGTCATCATCCTGATCGCCGTTCCCGCCACCACTACCGTCATCTTCAGGTTCGGGCACCTCGATGGGGCCCGCATCTATAAACTTCAATTCGTATTGATCCTGAAACATGAAGAGATGAAAATCCAATTGGTCGTAGACGCGTGATGTGAGATTGAAATCTGCGTGGCTTGAATCAGCCCTGGTCAGATTATATGGAGGTTCATCCGGAGCTATGGTATGGGTTACGTTGGTGTTATTATTACCTCCCAGGCTGCCCAGAATCTGGATTCGATCAAGCTTCAGAAACGCTTCCTCAACTGTAATTTTACCCGCCATAGCTGAACGGGAATTAAGTCCAAATGTTGCTTCGACCCGGGCAGTCCCCAAAGAGTGTTCTTCATCCGTACAGCTGCTCCATAAAACCAATAACGCTGAAACGATCATTAAAACCAGTGTTCTTCCTCTTTTCATCATCACATTTTTCTCCCGTAGAAGTTTGTATCACTCCGGGGAGTTGTATATAAAAAATCCTTGCCAGGCCTAAATCAATTGGGCAATTGACAATTCTGCAATTGACAATTCTTTCTAAATAAAATGGGTAGGATGACTAAATGCGGAGGTTCAAATTGTTTATTGGTTAACTTTATTTTTCGCCATAAGGTCGTCCCTTTTGAGACTTGATGAGGCCTTAGCGTAGGCAACGCAATTGTTGACAATTCATTGATTTTCGTCGGAATTTTCGTAATATCAATACATCAACCAACCTAGATGAAAACACAAACCGTATTATTTCTTGCGTTGAGTGCCCTCGTATGGTGCTCTTGCGAGTTTAGCGCCGGGAAAAAGAAGGACTTTAACACCGGATTGTCGGTCAGCAACGATGGTTTTACAATTGGCGAAAGTTATCTGGTGGGTCCGGACAACACCAAAAAGGCCGACAACAAAGTGCCCATGAACAGCACGATTGCCATTGTGGTCGAAGGAATTGAAAACTATTCCATAAAAAATGGCAAGGCTTATCCGGGTCTCATGCTAACGGTTACAGATGACAAAGGAAATGCAGTATTGGATGAGCAGGACCTGCTGAAGAATTACGATGGTTTCGCACCAACGGATGCAGCAATCTTAAGAGGAACGGTAACTGCAGGCAATCCGATGCGAAGCGGTGAAACCTACCACGTGAAAATGCGTGTGTGGGACAAAAATAAATTTGAAAATGAAATTGTAGCAGAGGTGGATATTGAAGTGGAGTGAAAATATTTTATGCACTACCTTCCGAAGAAATAATTTTCAGCGTCCATCTGATTGCTTTACAAGATAAATCCAGGGATAAAGATATTGGCAACCCTCTGAATGTAATGCAAAGGATGACTCCGGACTAAGTACTTAGCACTCAAGTGGGGCATTGCGAAATATTGTCGCCTGTCAACTGCTGAATTGATTATATTCATCCCGGTAAAAGAATCTGAAACGGATGAAACAGGATGGTCAATGATCCTATTACTTGACTTCTTTAACTGGTTGTCTAAACTCTTGAAAGCCATTTGGCTCTTCATAGCGGGAGTGATTGCCGTTTTGATCATTTATTATCTGCTCATCGGTGTGGAACAGGGCGTTGATGTCGTGATCCAAAGCGGTGAGTTGCTGGATTCAGGAATTTTAAGTGTTCTCGCCGTTTTCTTCTGGTCCTTTCTTGTCTGGTACAGTTCCCGCACACTCAGTTATATAAAGCAGCACAAGGACGATGAGATCTTCTCAAAGAAAACGGCCGGGGATGTGACTTCAGCAATGTTGTACAAAAAGTACTGCATCCCGTCAAATCTTTATCAGCATATTCCGCGCATGCTCGCATACAATTGTTTTGTGAGTGTCCAGGTGGCGATCTTTCATCTTCCGACTTTTTTTGCCTGGTCAGGGTGGATTATATTTTGTGTGGTTGTGGCACACAATATATTTTATTTTCTGTTAGTTAAATGGTTTCGAAGTGCTACAACATCTCGAACCAGAAATGTTCTGGGCACTATCAACAGCGCTATTATTGCCGGCTACTGCACTTTCTTAATTTACCGGATAATGGAAGGGGCAAGAGGGATTGATCTTGTTCAGCATCCGCTGCGCCACAAATGCTGGTTGAGTCTGATCGCCCTGTCAATGTTCTTACTGCAAATACTTATTGTCTTCTTCTTTATCCAGCGTCGCAGAAGCATCGATGCGCGACGAAAGGATCCTGCCTTAAAACCTTCACGCTTACTGGCGATCCTCGGTTTCAACCCCGCATTCAACGCCGCTGAAACCCCTTATTTCCACCTCTTGAACGGAACCGCAGCAGTTGCCGCGACGATTTATCTTACAGCGATCTTTGTCATGCCATTTTCCAGCCTGATGGGTCCGCTTGCATTCACGTTGCTTGCCCTCGGTGTGTTGACAGGATGTTCAAATCTTATTACGCTGATCAGCATCAGGAGTTCTTTTAATGTGATGATCATTCTTTTTGCGATGGCCTTTCTCTTTGGACAGTACCGCGATCCCTACCCGGTGCGTTTTGTGGAGAACGAAAACGTTCCGGCGTTTGCGAACCGGCCCGACACCAAAACTTACCTCGCGAAGTGGTTTGAACAGCGCTTGCCTATGATCAATGCCCGTGACACAACAAAGAATTTTCCAGTCTACATTGTCCTTTCCAATGGTGGCGCTTCCAGAGCGGGCAAGTGGACGAGCAGTGTTTTAAGTCACCTTCAGGACACCAGTTATCAAAGTGATGCACAGGATAGTTTCAAGGATCATGTCCTTTGCATCGCGGGCGCTTCGGGCGGCTCAGTGGGAAATTGCGCGTTTTACAGTCTCCTGAAGGCATCCCACGAGGGTGAGATCAAGCCCGATGAATTCAGCTATCATACGGATTCTTTTTTTGAAACGGATTTTCTGACGTTTACACTTGCGCGACTTCTTGGTCCTGATATCTTTCGGCATCTCCTACCTTTCAATATCCCGCTTGACAACCGCGCCGACGCCCTGGAAAAAGTGATCGGCAATGGATCAGCGGACGAATTGCTCAATAAATATTTTGAAAAGCCCGTTACCGAAGTATTTGATACTACGGGTGCTTTACCTATTCTGTTTATCAATACCACCCAGGTGGATAACGGTATGCCTGGGGTAATAAGCTCGGTTTTGCTGCCGGAGAATTCTCAACGCCAGGATGTGCTCTCTCTGGTGGATAGCATGGGTGTTCATTCAAGTAAAGGAGATCTTCGGCTCAGCACGGCGGCCGTGCTCAGTTCGCGGTTTCCCTATGTTTCTCCCGCGGGAAAAGTGTTCGACCGCTACTACGTTGATGGAGGTTATTTTGATAATTCCGGCGCCGGAACAGTGTTGGAGTTCATCCAGGCACTGAATCAGTTTATGACTGACAGCACACAGCAGTCGATCATGAGATACAGAAAACGATTTACCTTCCACATCCTTCACATTACCAACTCGGAGATTGTGCGACGGCCTTCAAAAGATATTCATCCACTCACGAACGATTTGTTTTCGCCTGTGCTTACGCTTGCCGGTATGCAAGGTTCCAGCACGAGTATTGGAGACGGCATTCTTGTCAACGCGTTCAAACAATTCAACACCGATACGGCCAATGCCATGATCGTCTACAGCCTGTACGACGAAACCTGGGATGCCGCAAAAACCACGGGCGATTACGAAGAAGGATATCCCATGAGTTGGACCCTGTCCGATTATCAGCTTAACAGGATGGAGCTTGCATTGCAGCGCGCTAATAGGAGGAATTTGTGGAAGTTTGGTTTTGGAAGTCAGTGAATGTTGGTGGCTTATCGACCTTCCGATTGACGAATTTTCTTCAGAATGGTCTGTTTATCGGCCTTTGTTCTCGCCAGAGCATAGGCTTTTTCAAAGTATGTTTTTGCCATACTACTTTGGCATCATCAAACGGAAGTCCGTTGCCTCCGCTGAATTTGTTTTGGGCGGCGATTCCTCCAATCCAATCCATGGTTTGTTTCATCCAGATTTGGATCTGCTCCGGGGAAGCGAGCTTTTTGCCATCCTGATGTCTGAAAATTAAAATAAATTCATCCATAGTCGTAAGTTTAATTGTTATTGGATAATTGATTACAGCCCAATAACAAATGGAATTTAAGGAATTGGACGTCGGGGCGAAATTTTTTTTGGATTTTATAGGTGTGGGTTCCAATAATCGGGCCGCCAATACAACTTTCTGAAAGTTCCAAAACTTTCAGAAAGTAATACTGAGATGTCTGACATCATTTTTCCCTTTCCATATTTTAAGCTATTTTGATGATCCTATTTTTCCACACCATTATTAAAAATGACAAAAATTTTTCTGTGCTCGATCTTGATGTTTTGGACGGCGGGCCTCCATGCCCAAACCTCAACCACCAAACCCAATATTATTATTATTCTCACTGATGACCAGGGTTGGGGTGATCTCAGTATAAACGGAAATATTAATCTCAATACTCCCAACATTGACGGGTTGGCGAAAGCAGGTGCCCGTTTCAGCCATTTTTTTGTGTCGCCGGTTTGTTCGCCCACACGCGCAGAGTTTCTGACGGGAAGATACCATGTCCGTGGAGGAGTTTATGACACGTCGGCGGGAGGAGAAAGACTTGACCTGGATGAGACAACCATTGCGCAGGCTTTTAAATCCGCTGGGTATACGACCGCCGCCTATGGGAAATGGCACAACGGCATGCAATATCCCTACCATCCCAATGCCCGCGGCTTTGACGATTTTTATGGATTCTGTTCCGGACATTGGGGAGATTATTTCAATCCTCAGCTCGAACACAACGGAGCATTGGTCGAAGGAAAAGGTTTTATTATCGACGACCTGACCGACAAAGCGCTTCAGCATATCGAAAGCAATAAAGAAAAATCTTTTTTCCTTTACCTTCCTTACAACACTCCCCATTCACCCATGCAGGTTCCGGACAGGTGGTGGAATAAATTCAAAGATAAAAAGCTGGAAATGCTTTCAGGTGATAAAACCGAAGACATTCAATTCACCAGGGCGGCGTTGGCGATGTGCGAAAATATCGACTGGAACGTCGGCCGGGTCATGGACAAACTTAAGGAACTTCGTCTTGAAGAAAATACTATCGTAATTTACTTTCACGATAATGGCCCGAACAGTTTTCGTTGGAATGGTGGCATGAAGGGCAGAAAAGGATCAACTGATGAGGGCGGAGTGCGTTCACCTTTATTTGTCCGTTGGCCGGGGAAAATTGAAGCCGGAAAAGAGGTCAAGCACATTGCCGCAGCAATCGACCTGTTTCCCACCTTAGCCGACCTGGCTGGAATTGATCATTCAGCTAACAAACCCACGGATGGACTAAGCTTAAAACCACTTCTTTTAGACAAGAACCCGTCGTGGAACGACCGGCCAATATTCACTCACTGGAATGGTCGCACGAGTATGCGCACCCAGCAATATCGCCTGGACCACCTGGGATGGCTTTACGATATGCAGAATGATCCCGGCCAACTTCAGGATATTTCAAATCAGCGATTTGCAATAGCTGAAACATATAAAAAAGACGTGGAGCGATGGGAGAAAGAAGTCTTATCGGAACTTCCAAAAGTTGATGGCAGACTATTTTCGTTTGGACATCCTGATGGTAAATATTATCAGATCCCTGCCCGTGATGGGAAGCCGCACGGCAATATCAAACGTTCGAACCGATTTCCCAATTCCTCTTTTTTTACCAATTGGTTGAGCACGGAAGACAGGATCAAATGGGAGATAGATGTTGTCGCCAGCGGAAACTTTGAAGTGCTATTGTATTACACCTGCCCTCAGAAAGATGCAGGATCAACCGTTGAATTAAGTTTTGGCAATTCTAAGATTACAGGTAAGGTTACCGAGGGCCATGATCCTCCCCTCCGTGGTATGGAACACGACCGCGTAGAACGAATGGAATCGTATGTTAAAGATTTTAAACCTTTAAAGCTCGGCATTATGCGTTTTGAAAAGGGAAAAGGCCCGCTTACACTGAAAGCCCTGGATATTCCGGGGTCACAGGTAATGGATTTTCGACTGCTTATGTTCACGAGGGTAGAACCGTGAGTGGTGAGTGGTGAATTGTGAATGAGAGCGTGCGATCATTGAGTGTTGCCTTCGTCCCTTAGTTGGTGCGAGGTCTCTTTTCGGCTAAAGCCATATCAATATCTCCTTCTGATCCTACAGCTAAAGCAGGAAGCACTTGATGCAGTCTCAATAACAGATCAGGGACACTTATTGACCACGAACTGTCATGCGTGCGCCTTTAGCGATAAATATAAAAAATATAAGAAGCACGAGCCCACTCACGATTCACGACTCACGCTTGACGAATGTATTTGCAGAACCTCAGCAATGGAATGGAAAATAGTAAGACGCGGACACCACTCACCATTCACCACTGACCACTCACGATCCGCTGCTCAACAACCCTGGAGTCACTGACAACTCTCCGGTCTGTGAATCAATAAGTCCGTTGCGTTCATCTTCGATGTTCGCGGCCTGGGTGTAGATATCTCCTGCGATGCGGTAATTGCTCAATTCTGTCTTGAAAAGCTTTATTCTTTCTGCACGGGCGATCAGATCCTGAGGGCCACCATAATCTGAAAAACCAAATCCTCCCCATTCGCTGACAACAATTGGAACTTGTCCCCGATAAAAGAACGGATCGCCCACGATCAGGGGGAACGCTGCGACGTCTTCCATGTCCCCCTGAGACAGCTTGTCCAGCAGTTCCTTCCATCGACTCGTTTCCGGAGTGTAAATGTGAACGGTTAGCAAATCAGATTTTAGTTTCCCTTCCAGTGAAATGTGACGCCATCCGTCGTTGTCGACCACAAGAAACTGCGGATGAAATATCTTCATGAAATGGTAAGTGTCAATAATGTATTGCCTGGTTTCAGGATTCGTTGCAATATCCTGTGCGCCCCAATCTTCGTTGTAGAGACTCCAGATGACAATCGAAGGGTTAGTGCCGATGAGCGCCAACATCCGGAACAATTCTTCGCGGTGATTTTGACGGCTTTGCTTACTGGAGCTATGTGGACTCGGCACTTCGACCCAAAGCATCAATCCGAGCTCATCGGCGAGATTATATATTCTTGGATCAATGCCGGCGATGTGAACGCGCACCAGGTTGCAGCCCAGCGCTTTCATGCTGCGCATATGCTGTTTCATTTCTTCGTAACTGGCGGTGCCGGGCTGATAGAGAATTCCATCCAGGTATATGGGCTTGTTGTTGAGATAAATGTAACGGCCCCTTGCTTCGATCTTCCGCAGCCCGAAGTGCGCCTGAATTTCTGCGGCGTATCCATCGGCGTGAATAAGTTGTGCCACTAAACGATAGCGATAAGGCCCGTCAGGAGACCACAGCATTGCACCAGGCACCTCGAGGACCAAACGTTGATCTTTCTGTCCCGCATCCAGGTACAAGGGATAATCGGAAGTGGAGATGGGATTGTTATCAGGTTCATTCAATTCAAATACCGACAACCGGATAGTATATTTTCCCGCATCGTGAATACGGGTGGTGACGTTGAAACGAACAAGCTGATCTTCCACAATACTCAGTACACTCACGCGGGAGCGCAGCCGGTTGCGCTCCACGGTTTCCAGCCAAACACTTCGAACGGCACCTGTATAGGTCTGATACCATATTCCACCCCGTTTGTAAACATGAGATTCCTGTTTTCCTCTTGGTATTTCGCCATCCATCGTGTCGGCGATCCTCACCGTGATCCTGTTAACCGGTAACAGGATTTCCTCCTCGAGCTCATATGAGAAAGAAGTATATTCACCATAATGCACTTCCTCACCTTCGATAGTTTTTAGTGGATAACCATTAAGCCACACACGCGTATCGTAACCACAGGCGCCGAAGGTAAGTTGAAACATCAGATGAGCCTGGTCGTTTCCCCGCACGGGCAATTCAAACGTGCGTTCATACCAAACCACAACGGTATCACGCCATGCCCCATCCTGGCTTTCGCCCTTTGCCTGCGCCATATGGGCTTCTACAGAACCAGGCCACCGTGCAGTGTGCTGGTAATCGTGTTTTAAGTTCCAGCCCTTACGCAATCCTTCATCATTCGGATCAAGAGAAAATTTCCACTCTCCGTCCAGCAGAATGTACGCATTTGACCTAAGAACTGCACGGGGAAGAAGATCAGATGGTTTTTGGTGATCAAGCGTGCCTTCTTTGATCTCTGTAGCGGACAGATTCAGCTTTGTTGGCTCCATTGGTAAGTCTTAAAAATAACGAAGGGATTAAAACTGTGCCTGTAAAGTTATTGCTGAATCGGGTTCCGGCGGTTCCTTGGTTCAGGGTGCTGATCAATGTTTTGAGTCTGATTGACTCCTGCCGCTTCACCCTGAGCCATCAGAAATTTCTGCATCCATAAAATAAAAAAAATTCATTCTTCAATGGTGCTGGTCAGGTACAGATTAGATCAATGTCAGGACCTATTTTTTGGCAGGGTTGATCAGATTTACAGTCTCCGCATTGTCTCACGTTTCGTTGACGCTGCGGCTTCGAAGATCAAATTTCAAAACAACTCCGATTATCGAACAATGAGTGCACTTAAACCGCGGAGTCCCTGAGACAGGAGACTCCGCGGAGACGAATGTTATTAATTTATCGAACCATTTCTCAGAGATGAGGTCTCACAACTCACTACTCCTGCGTATCCAGGGGTTTCGACGTTGGCTTGGATTGACGGATGCGGTAGGTAAGCGTCGTTGGAATTTTTCATCTGAATTTTACGCGCCGAAAGTACTACTTTTTTGGCATTTGGTGTAACGAATTTCCACGGCAGGGGAGAGGCATCGAAAACCACGCTGAGGTGGATTGAATGCGGAATTGAAGTGGCGGGCACCCTGCTATGGACTATGGACGATGGACCGGTACTCAAATAGAATAAAATTTGTACTTTTATTCCATGAGAAAAATCACATCGATAATCCATGTGTTTGGTTTGGTTCTGTTACTGGTATCGTGCGCTGAACAAGAAAGCGATAACCGGAAATGGTATAAAGGAAACCTTCACACCCACTCTTACTGGAGCGATGGCGATGAATTCCCGGAGATGGTCATGGACTGGTATAAAACCAGAGATTACGATTTTGTCGCCCTCACTGATCATAACATCCTTGCGGAAGGAGAAAAATGGATAACGGTGCGAAAGGGCAGGATATATGAAGATGCGTTTCAGAAATACCTGGACAAATATGGTGAACAGTGGGTGACTTATAAAAATGACACGGGTCGCATACAGGTAAAGTTAAAAACCTATGCAGAATACAAAACCATGTTTGAAGATGAAGGTTTCCTCATCATCCAATCAGAAGAAATCTCGGATAAGTTTGATGGAAAACCTGTCCACATGAATGCGACTAATTTAAAAACCTTGATCACGCCTCAAGGGGGAGAGAGTGTGACACAGGTCATGCAACGCAATGTGGATGCAGTGTTACAACAGCGGGAATCAACGGGCATTCCCATGTTCCCGCACCTAAACCACCCCAACTTTCACTATGCGGTTACGATCCAGGATATCATCGACTTGCGGGGCGAACGTTTTTTTGAAGTTTACAACGGGCATCCGCAAGTGCATAACTATGGCGATAGCACCCGGCCAGGGACCGAATATATGTGGGATATGATCAACATTGCCTATCACCGCAAGAATCAGCCTTTTTTATACGGGCTGGCTACGGACGATAGTCACAATTACCACCTGTTTGGCGGTGAGTACAGCAATGCAGGCAGGGGATGGGTGATGGTGCTTGCTGATTCTCTTTCCCCGGCCTCACTTATCCAAGCCATGGAGGCAGGAAATTTTTACGCAACTACGGGTGTGATACTGGATGAAGTTAAGATAGCGCTTGATGCCCTGCATGTGAAAGTAAATGAAGAACCTGGGGTGAAATACGAGATCCGGTTTATCGGAGCCACGGCACAGGACCAGAATACGCGCGTTTTAAAATCGGTTAACGCTACCAATGCAAGCATCGAACTTTTAGACAGCTATATTTTTGTTCGCGCGAAAATTATCTCCGATAAAGTGCAGGAAAACCCATTCCAGGATGGCGATTTCGAAACTGCTTGGACCCAACCGGTCGGGAAGTAACTCGACCATTTCCCTTTGGGCCTGGCATAATTTATAAACAGTGAATATTCTATCTTTAAGCGCAGGAAAGAAAACTGACTTAACTTTCCATAAACTATCTCAAAATGAAACTTTACAAAACTTCCAGGGGCATTGTCGTTGCCCAGGATAACGATCATTTCCTTTTGCAAAACGAAGACTGGGATACGTTTGTCAACGATGATGGCCTTTACGCCAAAATGTTGAAGGTTGCGAACGGCAATCAATCGCAAAGTGGTCTTTTGGAAAATGGCATACTTGCGCCAATCGGGAAACAGGAGATCTGGGCGGCGGGGGTTACCTATTACAGGAGTAAGGTCGGCCGGCAGGAGGAATCGAAAACATCCGGTGGTGGCGATTTTTACGCGCGCGTTTACGAAGCGGAACGCCCTGAATTATTTTTTAAAAGCCCTGCATACAGAGCGGTGGGGCCAGGCGATAAAGTCAGGATCCGCAAAGATTCTTCATGGGATGTTCCTGAACCTGAACTTACCCTGGTGATCACGTCGTCCGGAAAAATTGTGGGTTATACCATTGGCAATGACATGAGCTCGAGAAGTATAGAGGGTGAAAATCCTTTGTACCTTCCGCAGGCAAAATGCTACGACAAAAGCGCCGCAATAGGGCCTTGCATTTTTGTTACGGACAAACCTTTACCCGAAGATACTTCGATCAGTCTGGAGATCTACCGCCGGGTAAAAGTATTCGAAGGTCGTACAGGTATAAACCAGATCAAACGCAGCTTTAAGGAATTGGTAGCTTACCTTTTTAAGGAGACTACTTTTCCGCATGGCAGTCTATTGATGACGGGCACAGGAATCGTTCCGCCAAATGATTTTACTTTGCAAAAGAATGATGAGATCCGGATTGCGATAGATTCAATCGGTACGCTGATTAATTTTGTTGAATAAGTGTTTAAAAGCCTTTTAACTATGATGACATTCTCAGGAAAAAACATAATTGGCGATTCGCTCGCTGGTGAAGGAAAAATTATTTTTTACGCTGAAAATCCCGCGAACCGAAACAAACTGGAACCGGGTTTTCACGAGGCGTCGGAAAAAGAGATCCGCCTGGCGGTTGAAAAAGCTGCATCGGCTTTTCAGCACTACCGCAACAAAAGCGGAAAGCAAAAAGCTGATTTTCTGGAATCGATCGCCGAAGAGATCACAGCCCTTGGTGATGATCTCATCCACCGCTGCATGGAAGAAACAGGTTTGCCCGAAGCCAGGCTGAAAGGCGAACGCGGCAGGACAGTAACGCAACTGAAACTTTTTGCCACTTACCTGCGCGATGGTTCGTGGGTAGATGCCCGTATCGACAAGGCGGATCCGGCACGAACGCCCCCGAAAGCTGACATCCGGAGTATGCAAAAAGCCCTTGGTCCGGTTGGTATCTTTGGCGCAAGCAATTTTCCCCTGGCATTTTCAGTGGCCGGGGGTGATACAACCTCTGCCCTGGCTGCCGGGTGCACGGTAGTGTTTAAAGCGCATCCTGCCCATCCCGGGACGTGTGAAATGGTGGGCACGGCCATTGCCAAAGCCGCGAAAAAAACTGGTATGCCGGAGGGCACTTTCTCAATGGTTCACGGCAAATCCACCGTTGTGGGCCTGGCTATTGTCCGGCATCCTTTGGTAAAGGCGATAGGCTTTACGGGTTCCTATCGCGGAGGCAAAGCGCTGTTTGATGTGGCCAATAGCCGTCCCGTTCCTATTCCCGTATACGCGGAGATGGGCAGTACAAACCCTGTGTTTATTCTTCCGGAAGCTATGCGCGAAAGAAAGGAAGCAATTGCCAAAGATCTGGCGGCGTCTGTAACGCTTGGTGTAGGACAATTTTGTACCAACCCCGGTCTGATCTTTTATCATCCCGATCAGAAAACAGACTTCGCTGAATCTTTTTCAAAGACCCTGGAAGAGAGCGCCCCCGGTGTGATGCTTACATCCAATATTCAGGAAGCTTACATGGCAGGAGTTGAAAAGCTTGCAGGCACTAAAGGCGTAAGTACCCTTTTGAAAGGAAAACCTGCGGGCAACGGTTGTTTTGGCCCGGCATATTTGTTTCAATCTACAGGAGATGTTTTTTTGAAGGATCACTCGCTCGAAGAAGAAGTGTTTGGCCCATCCACGCTGGCGATAACGGTGGATGACAAGACACAACTTCTGCGGATTGCTACTCGCCTCGGGGGACACCTTACCGCCACCCTGCATGCGACGGAGAATGACCTTGAGGAATATGCAGAACTGATCTCGATTCTTGAACAAAAAGTCGGACGGATGATTATCAACGGTTACCCTACTGGCGTTGAGGTTACCCATGCCATGGTTCACGGGGGTCCGTATCCCGCCACCACCGATAGCCGCACCACCTCGGTTGGAACGGACGCCATCAAAAGGTTTTCCCGCCCCGTCTGTTACCAGAATTTTCCGAAGTCAATCTTACCGGATGAACTGAAGGACGAAAATCCCCTGAAGATCTGGAGGCTGGTCAATGGGAATCTGGAAAAATGAAAATTGGTTGCCCCTCCTGCGCTAAAACGTCGGCGGGCAGGCAGTTACCCCTCCTACGCTGAAGCTTCCGCCTACACTTGCGTTTCGGCGGACAGGTCGGCGGGCGAAGCAGTTTCCGGGTTTTAAGTGTACTTAAGTATATTTTATACCAGTAGAGCGTAAAATTGAGTGGAGAATCAAGATTCTGGGATTTAGACAAATACTGAACCCCTAAGGGGAACGTCCAAAGCAATTTTTTAGCCGTCGGGCAGCAGGTAATAAGGGTTGATAGCAGGTTACTTGTCCCTGATTTCCGGGTTTAATGGCGATGTGTTTGTTGTTTTCGCGCGCAAGAAGATTTTTGGACGTTTACCTCACTACACTACCTGATTTTATGATGCGAATCTTCGTGGCATTGTGCCTGATTGCGCTTGTCCTGTCCTGTGCGCATAAAGACGCTGGCAAAGGCCTTATCAAATCAACCGGACGAAGTAACTCTCCCGAAAAGGAAGATCTTAAAAATCCCGAATCCAGTTCGGACTCAACTTTTTTTGTTGGATACGTCGACTATTTTCCTGAAACCCGGGAATTCTATACCTCCGTTTTTTACAAGGAAGGCCACGAATATCCCGATGAAGAGCTTCTCGAATCCAAACTTGATTCAGTTATCATACTGGATGATGACTGGGGTCGTGAGCGGTTGCCAATTGAAGAAGCGAGAAAGTTACTGGTATTGGCGGGCCTGGACACGATCTCTATTTACACGCGAAGCCACCAACTGGTTTGTCGGTCCCCACTGGTCCGCGTTGAATATCTTTGGAATGGGCTGGAGAATTATTTCATAGCTGTGTTTCAGTCAGACGGTAAATTCTTCGAGCAAACAGAAGAATTGTATGGGATCAGTTCGAATTATTCTCCAATGCATCCCTCGCCGTTTTCAGCGGAGGAGATAAATGACACCCATCTCAATGATTATCTGGTGAAAAAACTCAAGATCAACAAACATCTGGAATGGGACATGCGACATTACAAAATTGCTCCGCCTGAGACAACATTGTCAATCATTTCTTATTATTCGATGACCACCAGTGAAACCTCATCTTACCTGACGTCCCTGGAAAATAATCAGGTTAGAATTCTGAATAAGGAGGAGGACAACTATCATTTCCTCAATATTTTGCCTTTACCGATTAAAATGAATGGCAAGCCCTTATTGCTGATCTCCGCGGGTTATCCTTCCAGCGATGTACTTTGGGATTACCTCGCCGGGTTTGATGGCACTAGCTATGAGGCTATCGATTACAATCGGATACATGTAAAACAGATAGGCGCGAAATAAATTTGTCACGCAAAGACGCATTGTTTGAACCGGGATTAATGGATTAGAGGATAGCCGGGATTTGAACAGTTGAATCAAAACTTTTCAGACTTTTCAAACTTCTCCTTGCTTTGCGCGCGCTGGACTCGCCCTCATCATCACACTATCGATTTGGGCTAAAGCCCCTTCATTCGCTCATTCTTGAGTCCACCACCTAAAGGTGGAGGCAATTGATGTGCTCTATACTTAAATTTATTGCTATCTTTTTGCGACAATACCTGTGTACCGAAGCACTTCGGTGCGCAACATTCTCCAGGATTGATCATCTCTCCCTTATACCCTTATACCTTATGCCCTTCTCTCCGCCTTTGCGAGCATATTTTTATACTCAATCGAACGCCGCCTCAATTTCAGCAATAGACGCGCCCAGTATCTCCGCCGCCAAACCATCCAGCGCCTCTTCGTCACCCTGAAAATGAAAAGTGGTCTGAGTGTGCACTACACTTTCTCCTGGCTTCAATTCTTTTGCAGGAGAGGAGCTTTCAAGTTCATAAAAAGGTCCCATAGGTTTTGCACCCGGAGAAGGCGGGCCGTCGTTGTAAGCGTTCACAACGTCGCCCTTAAAAGGTGACTTTTGAATCTCCCACTTTGAATTCACATATTCATCCGAAGGTTCCCCCTTGCTGTATTTCACCATCGTCAGGGTCTTGCTTTCAGAATCATAACTACCCATCACATCCTTTGCGCGCGCCGGACTTAATCCGATCTTGCTGCGGTATTCTCCGTCTCCTTTGAAATAGAGAATGTTTTTGCCGACCTTAAGCCTCTCAGCCGGAATCTTTCCAAAATAATCGTCATTCACTATCGGCCCCAGCGATTCAACCGGTCCTTCGACAAATGGAATTACCATCGTGAGATTTGCAGAGGGATTAAACATTCCCAATAGCCAGATGGATAACACGCCTGTTTTCTTGCTCCAGGCGGATTCGCCCGCGTTTTCGAGAGTGTTTATAGTTTGGTATGCCACAGAGATCAAAGTTGTATCGCGTGTTATGCCGAGCTGCCGGAACGCGTCTTCCGTGCTTAGCACTTTAATCTCGCGGTTTATCCTGATGTCGAAGACAGTGCCTGAATAATTCGTCAGCGTGGCGGATTTAGTGAACCTTGCTGTCTGGGTTGTTTGTGAGACAACATCATAGGCATCCAGGTCGATGAGCTTTGGTGTCCGCCAGTTTTCAAAAGTAAATGCGCTGTCTTTTCCAAAGAAAATGGAAAACTGTCCGCCCTCCGGCCCAAGCCATATCCGTTCTTCTCCTCCGAAGGCATTCATGTGAATGGATGTGTCACCGGATTCGAAAAGGCCTTTGTTTATCCAGCCATAACTCAGATTTTCCGGAGGGCCGGCCGTGCTTGTCATTACCCTTGCCTGAAGTCCGGGCATGATGGCAATTTTTGATTTGCCATCCACGTCACGCAACTCAATTACTCCGGAGTAGTTTTTCAGGAAGGCAACGTCATCATCAAACGCGGAAGGGGCGGCGGGGCTTTCCTTTTTTTGGCCTGGTGCGCAGGAAGCAAATGCAAGGAGAAACATGAATATGAGGGTTTTCAAATTGTGAGTGGTCAGTGGTGAGTTGTGAGTGGGGCGTGCGTTGATTTATTTTTGTTTTTCATAGATTGATTGTTGCCAGGTTTAGATTCCAAAAGGAGAATGACAATCGTTCCAGCTAACAAGCGTCAGTCAAAAACCAAGGTTCCGTATTTCTGGAACTCGTGAAAATTATTGTTGACAGGTTGCCATGACCAATAGGAAGATTCAGGTTCATCGTAATCTATGCGGTAAATGTTGGCGCGCCACTGCGTTCCTTTTTTTGGCGGAACATTCTGGAGCGGTCTCATGAGGGCATACGGAATAAAAAATTCCCCTATCCAAGCCGTGGGATTTTCTTTTTCATCCAGCAGGATATGAGTGCCCTTGCGCGTTTTTTTCTGTCCGCGGTAATTCCAGGGCATCCATCCCGAGCTTTGTCCATTCAGGTTGGGAACGAGGATAGCCAATTCATAGTTGAGTGGTGACAATTCATATTCAAGATAGATGGGAAATGATTCATCCGGCCAGAAGAAGGCCTCGATCACATCTTCCCTCCAAAGACCGACAAAATCCTCCTGCAGAGTGGCAGTGATCTTTTTGTCTTCACAGCGATAGAGCGCGTAGATACCTTTATCAGAATAGAGGAGTTTTACTTTTGTTTCATACGGTGACGATCCCTTTATCCTGGACAGCGTTATCCAGTCAGCCGTATTCCAGGCCGGATCTTTTCCCTCACCGCTGATCTCAAAATCTTCGGTATGGCGGATGCGCAGTTGCGCTTCCTTACCGGTAAGGGTCTGGCCGAAGGCAACACTGCCTGTATGAAGCATAAAGCAAGAAAACAGTAGCCATGAAATTGAGTACATAAAAATATTCGGGTCTGGTAAAGATAGTAAAACCGTCGGTATTTTTCGATGAGAGAAACGGTTTCCCGGGTGAAAGACTGCTCAACTTCACGAACGGATTAAAATCGCTGCTACAACCGTAACTTGATCTTGCTATGGGAACGATTAGACTTCAGCGATCGATCACTCTAACGCATCGGGTATGCGTGGCAACTTGTAACCGGCAACCGGGAACTGTTTATTTCCGGTTGATATTTGCGTGTACCCATCGCACTTCGTCGGTAGTGGAGATACTACCCAGTTCGTTGAACCTGCTAAAGACCTTTTCAGGAATATCGTACGGCTTGCTGTCAGATCCGAATGGTCCGGTTACACCCAGCATCCAACCATTGGGAAGCCCGGATGGTGGCGGAGTTTTTTTGTATTTAAAAACAAAATATTCAATCGCGTGATCATTTTCCTGCAGGGTAATTTTGGTGAACAATTCTATGGTATCCGGAGTGGCGTTTAGTTCAGTGGGAAATTCGAGCCAGTTTACGAGAAAACTTTCTGCGCTTTTTTCCAGGGTAAAATATTCGCCGGGAAAAAGTTCTTTCCTGCCAAAACCATCAAGGATCCCAAACAATGCATGGCGCGTGGAGGCGTTTACGGCGAGGCTTCTAATGTCTTCTTCACCGATCGGTTCTTTTGCTGAAAGCTTGCGGATAAGTCCTTCAAAGCTCTTTAATTTTTGTGCGGCAAGTTTTCCGGATTTTCGCTTCACATAAAATATACGGTAGAATAGCCACACGCATGTGATAGTGATAAGACTAATTAGGCTAATTAGAAGTATACTCATCCTTATTGGAACTGCTGTTTCTTTTATTATGGTGGCCAAAAAATTTTTCCAGGGCCCCTGACTTTGGAGGGAGGAATTTTAGATCAGGATTACCGATCTCATGACTCAAACCTCGCCGGCCGCGCAATTGTTCAACGACTTTCAGTAACAGCCGCTTTTGTCCATCGGGAGCAAGCAAGCCCTCTATTGCCGACTAGCGAACAAGGTAGTCTATATTACGTCAGGAAGTGTTATATTACGCTATAATATGCGAGGGCGCAGAACGAATAACCCAGGAATGAGGTTGCTAATGAATAACATATTCTGATAATGCTGAAATTCACGTTCGATAATAGTCAAAGTGCATTTTTTAAAAAACTGAAAACGAGAGTTGACGAATATTTTGCTGAAAAGAAAATCGATCCGGCAGGAAACGGCAGGTTGTATGTTAAAGGCGGCATTCAACTATTTACAGCGGCTGTCCTCTACACCCTTCTCGTTTTTTTTACACCTCCTGCGATGATAGCGATACCGTTGTGCTTTCTACTGGGACTAAACCTTGGTGTGATCGGTTTTAATGTCATGCACGAGGGAGGCCACCAGAGTTTTTCAAAATATCCGTGGATCAATAAGGCCTCCGCCTATTCATTGAATATGCTTGGCGGCGTCTCATACTTCTGGAAAATAAAACACAACGTCAATCACCATACTTTCACCAACATTGATGGCATGGATTCGGATATTGACGCCAAGCCGTTCATGCGCATGCACGCGGAACAACCACGCTATTGGTTCCACCGTTTTCAACACATTTACTGGGTGGTGCTGTATGGGATATCATATATTGTCTGGATTTTTTATGAAGATTTCGAAAAATATTTTACCGGCAGGCATTCTGCCAACTCCACTCCAAAAAAACTTGACTGGAAAGAACATTTTATTTTTTGGTTCACGAAAATAATGTATGTGATCGTTTACATTGTGGTGCCTGTCATCATGGTGGGATGGTTGCCTACGCTGATTGGATTCTTTATCATCGCCTTCGTAACTGGTCTTTCCATCAGTATTGTTTTCCAGTTAGCCCACGTCGTGGAACATACACAGTTTCATTCACCCAGGCAACAGGACGAAACAAACAAACAGGAATGGGCTATCCATCAGCTCAACTCAACGGCGAACTTCGCCACTGGTAGCAGATCCCTTCATTGGTTGCTCGGTGGTTTGAATTTTCAAATCGAACATCATCTCTTTCCCAGGATCAGCCACGTGCATTATCCGCAGGTCAGCGGTTTTGTGAAGGAAGCTTGCCGGGAATCCAACGTAGCCTATATCGAATACCGGTCAATGTTCCAGGCTATCGCATCCCACCTGATGCATTTGAAAAGACTGGGTAGCGCAGATTAAATCTCAAGTCAAATTAAGTTCAAAGTTCAATATTTAAAATCTGCCCGATGTAGTATGCCCATGGGTTCAACGTTTCCGGCTTTAAGGCTTCACCACTGTTTTTCTTTTTGAAATATTCCTTCTGGTGACACATTCTATATAAGTTCGTTAAAAACATCATGATTTTCCCTTTTGCGGCTTTCACCACGACGTTGCTTGCCCTGGGCACCGTAAGTCTTCAGATTTTCCGCGGCGCAAACATTAATCCGGCAAAGATCCTGCGGACCGAATAATCTACACACTAATGTTTCCCGGAAGATGTATATTTCGGCTGTTTAAAAAGCGGCCATGGATAGATCTGCAAGTGCGATAAAAATATTGATGGTTGTCTGCATCATTTTGTTTATCGGCACGTTGATGATGCCGGAGATCTTTCCGTGGCTTGCCTTGTACTTTCCCAAAAATGAGAATTTCGGGTATTGGCAGTTTATCAGCAACATGTTTATGCACGGGGGATTCGCGCATATTTTTTTCAATATGTATGCGTTGTGGGCATTTGGTTCGCCCCTCGAACAAATATGGGGTAGGGATAAGTTTTTTCTCTTCTTTTTTTTATCCGGAATAGGCGCGGCTGTCATCTACACTCTTGTGAATTATTTCAGGTTTCAAACGTTGTATGATACACTTGTCAGCACGGGGATGACTCCGGAAGGGATCAATAGATCATTGGATAGACCAAGAGAAAACCTGGATTCGGTTCCTGAAAAACTCATGGAGCTTTACAATATATTCAATATTCCGGTTGTGGGTGCATCAGGTGCAATTTATGGTGTGCTGGTGGCGTTCGGTATTCTATTTCCAAATGCAAAACTCTTCCTGATATTTTTGCCTGTCCCCATTGCAGCAAAGTATTTTATCCCGGCTCTCATAGCGCTGGATCTTTTTTCAGGCGTAACAGGCTTTTCTATTTTTGGCGGTGGTATAGCACATTTTGGACATGTGGGCGGAGCAATCATTGGCTTCTTGCTGATGTGGTACTGGAGAAGTCACAGGCCGCCGAGTGCCCCGCGAGGGAATTACATTAACCCGGGTGGTCCCTCGATTTAAGGCCGGCCCGCCGTTTGAAAGTCGTTGGTTGTGGTTCTGCCAAATAAACTCTTATTACCGATCGTACGATAAAATTTGCCCTAATGGCTGAACTTGCAGTAATTTGCAGTTTAAAACCATCAAAATTGGGCTTTATTCCTGCTTTTTGCTGAATTCTACTCATAAAGTCGTATGTATATAGAAATCATGGATACCACCCTGCGTGACGGGGAGCAAACTTCGGGGGTGTCTTACACGGCCACCGAGAAGCTGAATATCGCCAAAATGCTGCTGGAAGAAGTTAAGGTTGACAGGGTGGAAGTCGCCTCTGCCCGCATTTCAGACGGGGAGTTCGAAGGCGCCAGCAAGATCATCAAATGGGCAGAGGAAAATGATTTTTTGGAGAAGATTGAGATCCTCGGTTTTGTTGATGACAACCGATCGCTTGACTGGATCCAAAAGGCCGGCGGAAAAGTGATCAACCTGCTTTGCAAGGGATCCTTAAAACATGTACAGGGGCAGTTGCGAAAAAAACCCGAAGAACATCTCAGTGATATAAAGAAGACCCTGGCTTATGCGAAAAAGTCCGGCATTAAGGTCAATGTATATTTTGAGGACTGGTCAAACGGCATGCGTCACTCACCGGACTACGTGCACTTTCTTATCAGCGCCCTGCAGGATGAAACCATTGAAAGGTTCATGCTTCCCGATACCCTGGGCGTTTTAAACCCGGATGAGACTTTTCGTTTTGTAAAAGAAATGATTGAGAAATTTCCAGGAAAGAGATTCGACTTCCACGCGCACAACGATTACGATCTTTCTGTGGCGAATTGTTTTGCCGCTGTAAAGGCGGGAGCTTCCGCGCTTCATGTCACCGTAAACGGCCTGGGTGAGAGGGCAGGCAATGCCCCGCTTTCCAGTATCGTCGCATTGTTAAGGGATCACCTGCACGCGGAATCTTCCGTTGACGAAACCATGCTGTACAATGTGAGCAAGCTTGTAGAAGTTTTTTCAGGCATTGGAGTGCCCAACAATAAACCCGTTATTGGTGAGCACGTTTTTACTCAAACGTGTG
>JBBDXJ010000341.1:0-10681 GCA_040902445.1 Cyclobacteriaceae bacterium
CCATTTCCTGCATGAAGTTATAGGCGCGAACATCATCGAGGCCCGCGGTATGGTCACGATGGGCGTGGGTAAAGATTACGGCGTCAATCCGTTTTACCTGTTCACGCAACATTTGTTGCCGGAAGTCAGGCCCCGTGTCGATGATGAAACTTTGGTCCCGGATCTCTATGAGGATGGAAGTGCGCAAGCGCTTATCGCGGAAATCGATCGAGCGGCATACCTCACAAGTGCAGCCAATCACTGGCACACCCTGTGAAGTACCGGTGCCCAGGAATGTTACTTTCAAGCCGCTGCGGATTGTTGGGAAAGTTCTTCGTAAAGTTTTTGACTTTTTTCAGTAAACCGGCTTGTATCAAGTGTCACAGTGCGCAGAATATCGTATAAGGCGTTAATTTTTCCTTCGGTAGGATAAAATTTATTCACGATAATGATTTTCTGGTCTTTTAACAAGCAAAAACCTGATTTGAAATTGCCCTTTTCATAACGCAGTGTGTAATCAGATTCTGCAATCAGGTCTTCGAGCTTAGTTAAGAATTGATTGGTGTACTTAATCATAGCATTCTGTCTTCCCCTCAAAGATAAAGGATATTTACAATTTATCTGTGTTTTCCCTGCCGGTTATAAAGGCGTCAGAGAAGTTTTTAAATTACGGCGGGATGTTAGAAAAAAAATTAATTGTCGTTGCAGGACCCACTGCCGTCGGTAAAACTTCCGTGTCCTTACAGTTGGCGTTGCATTTTAAGGCGCCTGTTGTTTCCGCGGATTCTCGCCAGGTCTACCGTGAGATGACGATAGGCACGGCCAAACCCTCCCCCGCAGAACGCGCTGCTGTGCCTCATTATTTTATTGATACCCACAGCGTTGGAGACGATTACGACGCTGCCCAGTACGCATCGGATGCCCTGAAGGTAATCGGGGATCTATTCCTGCTTGGAGACAGCGTGATCTTATGCGGTGGATCCGGTTTGTACATCAAGGGGATTTGTGAAGGCTTCGATGACATGCCTGAAGTGCCCGACGAAATCCGTCGCGATCTGATTAAAAACTATCATCGCCAGGGAATTGGGTGGCTTCACGATCGGATGCAGCAACTTGACCCAGAAGGCTTGCAGACTATGGATCCCAAAAACCCGCACCGACTCATACGCGCCCTGGAAGTTAAGTTGTACTCCGGTAAATCTATCGCCTCCTTCCGGAAAAGTGAAAAAAGGCAGCACAATTTTAATATCATCAAAATCGGACTGGAATTGCCGCGAACGGAACTATACGAGCGCATTGACGAGCGAATGGATCAAATGATCGCCCGGGGATTGTTCGAAGAAGCTCGCAGCCTTTACCCGATGCGGCATCACAATGCCCTGCAAACGGTGGGCTACCAGGAAATCTTTGGATTCATAGACAATCAATACGATCTTGACGAATGCATCAGACTTTTAAAAAGAAATTCCAGAAGGTACGCGAAACGCCAGCTTACCTGGTTTAAAAAAGATGCGGAGTTTGCGTGGTTCAATCCCCGGGACCTCAATGGTGTTATTGACTACATTGAGGGGAAATAAGGGCATAGGGGAATAAGGGGCATAAGGGATAGGGAATAAGTATATAGGTGTATAGGTGTATAAGGAAATAAGTACAGATCAGCTAAGGGCGGAAAGCTATGATAACAGACACTCACGTTTCACGATAACTGACGACGATAGCAAAACAGAAGGAGGAATAAGCCACAAAATACGCGAATGTTGAAAAGTTTTGAGCCTGACACTCACCACTGACCACTGACATGAATAAAGTGCTGATCATAACATATTACTGGCCCCCCAGCGGTGGGAGCGGGGTTCAGCGCTGGCTTAAGTTTGTGAAGTACCTTCCTGCCTACGACTGGGAGCCGCACGTCTTTACACCGGAAAATCCATCATTTGCCGTTCAGGATCCATCACTGGAAAAAGATGTACCCCAGGAAGCTGAAGTGATCAGATTTCCCATATGGGAACCGTATGATGTTTTTTACAGAATGTCAGCATGGTTTGACCCGAAAAAGAAATCGACGCCCACATCCATGATGCCAGCCCGGTCTGGCACGCTCTTTCAAAAGACCAGTACCTGGATCCGCGGCAATCTTTTTGTTCCGGATCCCCGAAAGTTCTGGGTGAAACCTTCTGTTCAGTTTTTGAGCGATTATCTGACCCGTAACAAGATCGACATCATTATCACTACCGGGCCACCGCACAGTGTCCATTTAATAGGACTGAAACTTAAATTGAAGAATCCACAGCTTAAATGGTTAGCGGATTTCCGCGATCCCTGGACAGAATGGGGACTTTGGGATAGCCTGATGGTTAGCAAATTGATCAGGAAGGTGCACAAAAAAATGGAGACCAGTGTACTTACCCATGCCGACGAGATCATTACCATTACTCCATTTTATGTGAAGCGCTTTGAGCACCTCGCCCGTCGGCCTGTCAGGTTGCTGACAAACGGATTTGATGAAGAAGACTTCAAGGAAATTGTTTATGAAAAAACTGACAGGTTTGTTATTCGTCATATCGGACTTGTAAACGAGAAATGCGATCCAAGGCCTTTTATGAATGCCTTGAGGTTGGAAATGGAGACAAATAAAGACCTTGCCAGGGATGTGCGCGTGGAATTTATCGGCGACGTGCATCACGAGTTCATAAGATATGTGACGGAAATCGAACCGCTGAAAAGGGTCACTGCCTTTCCCGGGAACATTCCTCACAAGCAACTGCTGAAAATGTATGGATCCTCGTCAGTATCGTTAATGATCCTGACCGGATATAAAGATCCCGAAGGATTTTTACCCGGTAAGCTATTTGAATATCTCGCAACCGGATTGCCGGTATTGGGCACGGGACCGACACAAGGCGATGCTGCCCATTTGTTGAAAGAGACAGGATCTGGCGTGATGGTTGAAAGTGATGACGAGCAAGGAATGCGAGCGATGCTGCGCGAGGCATATACAAACTGGCAGACCCATCCGGGAATGCGGGCTCCTTCAAGGCGCATACAGGAATTTTCCAGAAAACAAATCACCGGACGGCTCACAGAGATCCTGAAATATCAGTTGGAAAAAAAATCCGGCAGGCTCTAGCTAAGCAGCAGTCGATCCGTCAGGTTAGTGAACACAATTTCATTCTTTTCCGCATTGAGTTGTTTTGCGGCAAAAGATGATTGATTTTTAAAGCGCACTATATCTTCGGTTGTAAGTTGATTTAATTTACGCGCTAGACTTTCCGGTTCAAAATCTTCCGCGACAACTCCATTGCCGTACGTATTGACGATGGAGGCCATTTCCGGCGTAGGGCCAATGGCTATACCCAGCCGGGCTTGTATAAAATCAAAAAGTTTGTTGGGCAGTGTATTGGCGTAGTTAAAATTGATGGGAGGGATCAAAAATACACCAAGATCATACTTGTTGATGGTGTTGACCACCTGAGTACTCTTCACAGGTGGAAATATCTTTATCCGCGGATTTTCTTCCGCTTTCTGAGTGAAGGCTTTGATATAATCCCTGGTTTTGCGCGATGCGTAGTCAGATGTCAAAAGAAAGAGGTCTAGTGAAAACCGTTCCTTGAGATGCGCCATCATTTCAATCATCAGCTCCAGCCTCCTGGATTCGTTGGCAATTCCGTGGTGAACGAGACGGATCCTTCCAGGATCTACACTTGAGGGCTGCAGGTCGAAATACCGGGTTGCATTTGTAATAATAGTGGGTTTTACACCAAAATTTTTCGCATACTCATCTGCCAGGCCTTTACCTACAGTGAGCATGGCATCCACGCGGGGTATATATTTTTTGCAAAGCTGCAGGTAAAATGGCTGAAAAAAAGTCTTCCAGATTTTATTGTTCTCGAAATGTCGGGGGGCGTATTCATGTGCGTCGAACAATATTTTCCGGGCCTTGAGGCGAAATGCCAGTGGCAGGGTATCGATGTCATTCGCTAGCACCAGGTCGTAGGACGGCACGTTCAGCGGTTTTACGACTTTTTCATAACTGTGAAAGATCTTGTACGCGAGGCTGTATTGTCTTAATACCAACGCAGCTGAAAGAAGTGCTTTTCTCAAAAGGGACAACTTTGTCTGATTGATCCGTACGACAGTAACATCGGGAAGTTCGTCACTGTCAAAACAAATAACAGTCACCTTGTGTTTTTTTTTCAGCCACTGTACCTGCCGGGTTACACGCGCATCGTTTTTCAGGTTACTAAAAACCAATACCAGGATATTTTTCATGTTCACAAAATTACATTTATATTTTAATCAGCTTTAAATTTGATTCAAAACCCGTCACGTTAATTCAGATTAAAGAAGCAAAGGGCTAGGTAAAATCCCCATCGGTGTATAAAGAGATGAGTGGCGAATTCTTGTGTCAGGTTTTTTAAGTATTTTTGGAGCGTATGAAAAGGATTCTGATTATTCTTATTTTTTTAGGGAAGGTAACATTGGCTTTACCCCAGGATGACATCGCAGGTTCTGGAAGGGCATTGCGTTTTGACGGTATAGGTGATTTCATTGATCTCGGAAAAATTTATGATGACGTTGCGCTTCCGGTTACAATGTCGGTTTGGATTTATCTCGATCCCACTACCCAAACACAAACTTTTCCGATTATTGATAGCCAGGAAAATTCGCTTGCTTATAATGGTTTTACATTTGTTGTTTCAACGATTTCTCATATTGCCGTCACATATGGCGATGGACGCGGAGGTAATAATCCAGTGTATCGCCGATCAAAAATAGTTTATATAAACGCACTATCTCCACGGGAGCCTGCATTGAAAATCTCAAGGGATCCGTTACTATATTGCGCTGACATCACGATATAAAGACAATTATTGACCAAACTCGCTAAATGTATTTTTGGTCTTTATCGTATCAATCGCGCTCTCTACTTTAAAATCCTGAGTAGTTTGCGCATAATACTACGCCGTGCGGATCAGTAAAACCTTTTTAAAAAGTTCTTTAATCTATACGCTGGCTGGAGCTTTGCCGATGGCGAGCGCTCTCATCCTGCTCCCCTTTTACGTTTCCTATTTATCTACCAGTGACTTCGGCGCGCTCTCAATCTATTTTGCCTTTTCATACTTTATCCAGATCCTCACAACCTATAGTTTTGATACCTCCCTGTATATTCATTTTCACGAATACAAGAATGACACTGCCAGGCTATCCGCATTTTCGAGTTCAGCATTCATTTTCATGCTGGGCATCGGATTATGTGTTGGCTTTGTTTTTTCTGTTTTTGGTGAAATAGTGTTTAAAAATATTTTCGCCGACAGGTCAATATCCTTTCAACCATATGGGCTCATGGCGGCCTTTACCGGCATCTTTCAGGCTTTATTCAAAGTCCATGGGAATCTGCTTCAAAGTCGCGAGAGACCCGATGTTTATTTATGGTCTAATGTATTGAACTTCGCTTTGATCGCGGGCGCCACCATTGTCGGACTGGAAATGTACGCCAATTCCCTCATGGGACCGGTAGGGGGCAGGTTACTTGCTGGCGTTATCGCAGGGCTCTGGGCACTCTTCCGTATTTTCCGCGAATTCGGAATCCATTTCGACTATCCCTTAATTCGCGCTTCCCTCAGCTTTAATTTTTACACTTTTCTTTATCAATTTCTTCAATGGGTGATTAACTATTTCGACCGCATCTTCATGGTCTTTTTCCTGACGCTTTCACAAATAGGGATCTACGATTTTGCGATGAAATGTTTGCTGATAATAGAATTCATCCTGAATGGTTTGCACAACTCATTCTACCCAAAAGTTGTTAGCACAGTGATGGCGCAGGAAAACAAAGGTTCCGCGCCGGAAATTAACCGCTATTATCACGGCTTTATTTCGGTCATCATGTTGTTGATCTGTTCCTGCATTCTTTTTTTTCCCTGGGCGATCAATGTATTTATTGAAATTTTTGCCGATAAACCAGGTTATAAAGAGTCAATCCAGTACCTCCCTTATATCAGCGTTATTTATATTTTCCGGGCCGTACGCCTGTTTTACGCTTCCCCCTACGGTATCTTAAAATATACAAAGCCGCTTTCGTGGATTTATCTGACAGTCTCTGTAATTAAGATCTCGATCATGTGGATTGCGATCAATGAATATGGTTTGTATGGCGTGATCGCCGCCTCTATTATAGCAGCGATAGCCGAGATCACTCTGCTGAAAGCTACTTTGCGAAACCGGTTCAGGTTTCAGTACAACTTTTTCAAAATACTTATTGCACCCGGTATGATATTCATAATGATTATTATTCTCGAACCCGTTTTTGGAAACACCGCCCCGGATCTGCTCCATCTGTTTTATCTTCTCACGTGTCTGGTTCTCCTGGGATGGGTGTACCGGCATGAAATCAAATTAATCGACCCTTTTAATATCTTGCGGTAGAAAAGAATTCTGTTAAGGATTAATAATAATATCTTAAATTCGTCAATTCTAAATGATTCCCGTTACGAAACCATTTCTACCACCCATTGAAGAATATGAGCGTTATATACGTGATATATGGAAGCGCAACTGGCTCACCAATAATGGACCGCTCGTCAATGAACTTGAATTAAAACTCAAGGATCATCTCGATGTCAAACACCTTTTGTTTGTGACAAATGGAACTATCGCCCTTCAACTCGCGATCAAAGCACTGGGTCTGAAAGGTCAGATCATAACCACACCGTTTTCTTATGTGGCTACCACGAGCAGCATGGTCTGGGAAGGATGTGAGCCGGTGTTTGCCGATATCGATGCGCGAACCGGAAACCTCGATCCGAACAGGATAGAAGATCTGATAACGCCAACCACGTCTGCCCTACTGGCCACCCATGTCTATGGCAACCCATGTGATATGGAAATGATTGCCGAGATCGCCAAAAGAAAAAACCTCAAGGTGATCTACGACGGCGCCCACGCGTTTGATGTGAAATTTAAAAACACATCTGTGTTTAACTTCGGTGATATCAGCACCTGCAGTTTTCACGCGACGAAACTATATCACACTGTAGAGGGTGGAGCGGTTGTGACCCAGGATCCGGAATTGCTCAAACGCATGGCTTATCTCCGGAATTTCGGACATGATGGCCCGGAACGATTCGCCCAGTTGGGAATCAATGGAAAGAATTCCGAATTCCACGCCGCCATGGGATTGGTCAATCTAAAATACATAGGGGAAATAATTGAACACAGAAAACAATTGTGCGCTCATTACGATTCATTCCTCACCCATTTCCAGGCTAAAAAGCCGGCGATCCCCCCTCATGTGACCTACAACTACGCCTACTATCCTTTGTTTTTTAACGAAGAGGTTTTGTTGAAAAAAGTTGTGGATGTCCTGTCTCAAAACTGGATCTACCCCAGGCGTTACTTCTATCCTTCACTGGAGGATCTTCCCTATGTAAGACGCGCGGAAAATTGCCCCATTGCTGACTCCATTGCCAGCAGGGCGCTGTGTATTCCCCTTTACGAAACTCTTACCAGGGAAGAGATCGATATGATCTGCAGGCTGATGTTACGCGTTCAAAACAACTGATATGATCGTTGCCGGAGCTAAAGGATTGGCCAAAGAACTGCTGGAAATTTTTTTACAAACCGATGCTTTAACGGGCCTTTATTTTTTTGATAATTTGTCTGCGGATATTCCTGAAAAATTCTTCAACAGGTTTTCCATTGTCCGCACTTTCGACGAGGCAGAGAAAATTTTCCTTCAAACGGCCGACCCTTCTTTTTCCCTCGGTCTTGGGAGCCCGGTTTTAAGGCGCCGGCTGTGCAATCAGTTTCTGGAAATAGGTGGAAGGTTAACTTCGGTGATCAGCCCCAAAGCGGATATCGGACATTTTGATACAATGCTGGGAGATGGTTGCTGCATCTTACCCGGTGTCGTAATTACCAATAGTGTTACAGTTGGCAAAGGATGTTTGTTTAATCCCAATGCTACAATTTCTCACGACAGCGCCCTTGGGGATTTTGTGGAGGTTTCACCAGGAGTAAATGTAACGGGCAATTGCAGGATCGGCGATTATTGCTTCCTCGGATCCAACTGTGTTATTCTTCCAAAGATCAGCATCGGAAAGAATGTAACGGTTGCAGCGGGCGCTGTCGTCACAAAAGATGTTCCTGATAATTGTATGGTTGCCGGGGTTCCCGCCGTAGTTAAAAAGAGATTGGAACCACTAACTTTCTGAGCTGAGGCCCGATGAACCTGCATATCGTTCCCGACAATGTTTTTATCAATAAATTCTATGAAAATCTTCAGGAATCGGGTACGGTTGAAAACAACAGATTTGTTGTGAGAACAAATAATAGGGAGCTCCAGCGCATAAAACACAACCTTCCTTTTGCCAAACTCTATTCCCCGCGCTTCAATGAATTGACTGGTGAAACTAAAGAATATAAAAAGGTTTTCATCCACCAGTTTACTCCTTTATTGTATCGATGGGTTTCAAACAATCATTTCAACGAACTGAACTGGATGGTATGGGGAGCAGATCTTTACAGTTTGCCTTCTGTTGACGCAAGCCTGTACGAACATCTCACATTTAAAAAATATGTCAACAGAAATTTGGCCTTAAAAAACTTTTTATACCGCGCAAAGGTTGCCTTATTGCATGACGCCTACCGGGATAAAGCGTACGCAAAAGTCCACAATGTGCTGACCTGGATGACAAGTGAATATGATTTTGCGCTGCAACATCTTCCGGCACTTAAGGCCACCAACCAGTTTTTCTTCTATGAGAATGACGTTCCTTATCAGGCGCTGGATGAGATCCTGAAGGAAGAACATGAACATCCCCGAAAAACCAGACCTATGTACATTCTGGGAAATTCGTCTACGGCGGAATTAAATCACCTTGATGCTGTTGCATTGATCGAGGCGCAAAATGTTTCGGCTGACCTTGTTGTTCCCATTTCCTATGGAGATTCAAACTACTCGCGTTTTATGAAGAAAAATCTTTCCTATAAAGGAGGCGACCTTCGTTTTATTGACAGTTACATGCCTTTTCAGCAGTACCTTCAGTTCCTCAACAGCACTGACGGGTTGATCATGAACAATATCCGCCCACAGGGTTATGGAAATATTTTTATAATGATGTACCTGGGAAAGGAGATTTTCCTCAATCCTAAGAACCTTTCTATCCCTGAGCTCATAAAAGGTGGCTTGAACTGGCGACCTGTCAGCGAAATAAGCACGAAAGATGGAGTGAACTGGCTGCAGAATAAATCAGCGATCACAAGATTGCTGTCGCATAGTAGCCTTTTAAAAATTTACATGGAATTGTTTTCAGCTCCCGGATAAACATATCCTAAATTTACTTAGGTATATGTTTTATTCTCTGCGGATTTTCCTTTAAAAAAGACGCCCACGACTTGTTTTTGGACCGTTGCGGACCCTGTTGATAATAATGGCATACGGCCACAGCCAGGGCATCAGTAGCATCGAGAAGCTTGGGCAATTCCCCGATGGCGAGCAAAGTCATCAGCATCCGCGCAACCTGTTCTTTCGATGCATTGCCATTGCCGGTAACGGATTGTTTTACTTTTCTCGGCGCATATTCGACGATCGGGATGGCTCGATAAAGCGCCGCCGACATGGCCACACCCTGTGCGCGTCCTAATTTTAGCATCGATTGTACATTTTTACCAAAAAACGGAGCTTCAAGCGCAACTTCATCAGGATGGTACTCATCGACCAGGTTTAATACCCGTTCAAAGATCTTTTTTAATTTAAGTTCATGTCCTGCATATTTATTTAAATGAATTACTCCATATTGAAGCAAACTTATGGCGGAGCCCTTGATGCAAATAATCCCGTACCCCATTATGTTTGTGCCCGGATCCAGTCCCAGGATGATTTTCTCTTTAACGATTTTTCCCACGGTCACAAGATAGGCAGCGTTTATAAATTATTGAAATCACATCGATGGTGGTGTTAACCTGTATTTTCATTCTCTATTTTTTATTAATCGCCATTTTTCTTGTAGGCTGGAAACGGGCAATGCAGGAGAAAACAGACCCTCTGCCTTCCAAAGACCCCTTGATCTCGGTTGTTATTCCGGTGCGCAACGAAGAGATGACCATCGGAAACTTACTCACAGACCTTTCTCAACAGGAATACAAGAGCTTCGAGATCATCGTGGTTAACGATGACTCCGAAGATGAAACGCTGTGGATGGTAAGCCGGTTTAAGATGAAAAATCTCCGTGTGCTCCACAACAACGGCAAGGGAAAAAAAGCCGCGATCAGCACGGGCATCCGATCAGCAAAAGGCTCGATTGTGGTGACTACGGACGCCGATTGTTCAGTTTCTCCCCAGTGGCTGACACACATCCGTGAACAGTTTCGGAATCCCCGGACCATGATGGCTTTTGGAGGCGTTCGCATGGAGGGTAGCAGTTCTTTTTTCGATTGCCTGCAAGCCATGGAATTTTCTAGTCTCATCGGATCCGGGGCTTCCACTGCCGCCCTGGGCGTTCCCACACTGTGCAATGGAGCGAATCTCGCTTTTCGCAAAAAGGCGTTCACTGAAGTGAAAGGGTATGATGATAATATTAATATCCCATCCGGGGATGACGAGTTTTTCATGCGTAAAATCCAAAAGTGTCATCCCGGAAGCATTCATTTCATGAATTCACCTGAAACAGTGGTTGCCACCCGAAGCCAGCCCACCCCCCAG
>JBBDXJ010000342.1:0-10544 GCA_040902445.1 Cyclobacteriaceae bacterium
AGCAGTTCCAGGGCATCGAAAAGAAAGAAAAACCCGCAGAGGACAAGTCCCAGGAGAAAAAGGAGACTCAGAAGCAGGACGTTGACGAAGAAGGTGAGGGGAAGAAAGAAAAGAAAAATTCTAAGCGAAAGGGGATTGGGGTATAATCAATCGATGGACGACAACACTGAGAAACCTGCCTTTTCAAGAGGCAGGTTTTCTTTTTATGTCCTTTCAAGATGATCCGCCCCTGACAACTTGGGAATTTTAAAAAAAAATTTGCGATGCCAATTTGGCACATGCCCTAGCCTCGAATGGCATGAAGAAAAAAGTCATACATTTATGGATCTTTAATTTAACTAGAGCAAATGAATAAAGACTTTTTTAATGATCTTAAGAAAGATGTACTTGAAATAAAAGATCGTCATCCTCATCTTAGCCTGGATAATGCCTTTGTAGCTTGGTTTCTCCGAGCTTTTGTAACTGTTACTGAAGACGATGCAGTATCGTCAATAAAAGGTGGGGCAAAGGATAAAAGTACAGATGGTGTGTACATTGACAACACTGCACGTTTGGTTTTCATTATTCAAGGCAAGTATCACCAACAATCGGAGCCTTTGACTGGTCGCTCTGATGTCTTAGCATTAGCAGATTTAGGTAGAGCTATGATGCTTGAGAAAAAGGAAACTTTTGATTTACTCATAAAAAAGGCAAATTCTTCAGTGAGTCACGCTCTAACTGAAGCGAGAAATGTGATACACAAAAAGGGGTTTGGACTAGTAGTACAGTTTGTTACGACGGGAAAAATAAGTTCGACTCACCTAGAAGAGGCAGAGCAAAGACTGGATGACTGGGATAATTGCAGATACGATGCATATACGAAAGCGGACCTTCTTAAATTAATGCAGGATTATCTTGAAGGAGCTGCGCCTCCCACTCCGACTATTACAATTCCTGTTTCTGGAACAGAAGTCTTTAACAGGTACGACAAAACAATTGGAGTTTCATCATGGATATTCTCAGCATCTGGTAAGCAGGTTGGCGATATCTTCAATGATATTGGTATTCGACTCTTTGCTAGAAATATTCGGGGATACCTCGGAAATACGGAGATAAATAAAGTAATGAGAAAAACGATTGAGGATGAACCCGAGTACTTTTGGTACTACAATAATGGCATAACAATCACCTGTGACAGGGTAAAGCAAATAAATAAGGGCACTAGCAATGTTGTTCAGATTACAAATGCTCAGATAATTAATGGGCAACAAACCACCAGGACATTAGCCCAAGTAAGAGACAATGATGCCGAAGTACTGATCAAGCTAATTGAGATATCTCGAAAGACTGACCAAGATCACAAGAAATTTGGGCATGTCGTTTCGTCAATAGTATCTGCCACCAACTGGCAAAATGCGATTTCACAAGCTGACCTAAAGTCGAATGACCCAGAGCAGGTTCGGATTGAGAAGGAGATGAAAAAGTTAAACTACTTCTATATCAGAAAGCGGATGAACAAAAGTGAAGTGGCTAAGTACGGTGGCGACAGGTATAGTTTTAAGATCAACAAAGAAGAATTAGCCAGAACAATGGCAGCTATTAAAGTTGACCCTTACGAGATTCGACTGGGTAAAGATCGACTGTTTGAAGACGACATTTACTCAGAGATATTTGATGGAAGAAGTGCGGCTGAATACCTGACCGCTTATTGGTTGGGTCGCAATATGAACTATTGGGTAAAGACGAACAATCGATACAGCTATTCTAAGTGGATAGTTTTAAATCAGATATGGTTTATCGTTGGTAGCGACCTCAAAAAAGTCGCGGCACGTGAATCCTTCAGAAAAATCTCCGAAAGACCAAATAAATATGCAAAGGAACTAAAACCGCTCGACGAAATTGTTAAACTAACTTTGAAAATGTCCTTAAAGTTTTACTCTGACAATAAAAAAATGGATGGGAAACTTCAAGAACCAATCGACTTTTTCAAACACGTAAAATATCATTTATTTTTCCGGCAATACATAAAGCAAAAACATAAAGGATACCTTGCCAAAGTAGAAAATCTGAAACGAAAATTCCTTGGAAATTTGGAGGAAGTCGAGTATTAGTTTAATGGAAATTTGAACATCAGAATTGTTGGTAGCTATATTATAGCAGACGTTCAGACAATCAGTGCGGTGACAAAATTCTGCATTGACAACCTTGCCTTGGACACAGCACAACTTGGAGACGATATTATTATGCTTCTATGCCTCTTTGCGTAGTGGACACCGTTTTTTCCATTAGTGTACGCTATGGAAACTGCTGAAGTGAAATAACTGCGAAAAGGAATTTTTGGAAAGCCGGATCATGTCATTAATTGGCAGTCCACAAAAGGTTGTATTGTATTCATGTTTTGGAACAACATTTTTGCGGACAGCCAATCAATTTATGAAGATAGTATTGACTTTGTTTAGGTCGGTGTGCAAGGCACTTGACAAAACCAGGATATATTCTTATTGCTGTGGAATCCAGTTTTTGTCAAGAGCCTTGCATAGAGTCTGCAACATGAATAGTGAATTTACAAGGACAGGAATTACCAACGTACCAGAAAAACGAAAGCATTTCACCTGCCAAGCCAACGCTAGGCCAGCAACAAGCCCAATTGGCGACTTGTCGGAAAAAATCGGCAGGTGTGAGCTTCTAATAAAATGAATCATTTAAAATCTTTGATCGCAGGCTGACAGGTTCTGAATATGGCTCCCCATCTTCCTGGACTGTCGTCAATCTTCCTTCCAAGTGTCTAGGGCTAAAGAATCCGCCTAGTTTCAATGAATCATTCAGGCGTGAATCACTGTTAGTGGCAGCTAACGTGAAAATCTTGATAGTACAGGAATTCGAAATGGCCCGAATCGATTTTGCTATCGCGCAAATGGTTGCGCCTGTTGTGAGGATGTCATCAATGACCAGTATTTCCTTGAGATCATTTCCTGAAATGAATATCGATTAAAAAGCGCTTCCGCCCTTTCATTTCGTTTCAACGATGCCATTTTCGTTGTCGTGGCAGTTTTCTTCAGGACAGAAGGTGTATACTGCGCCTGAAATTTTTCAGCGAGCTTTTTGCAGAGGATATCCAACGAAGTTCCACTCACTGCCTCTTGTTCCAAATGTCCTAATGCCCTTACTATTGTACTTCCCTTTTTGATTTGCGCCTTTGCAAGTTCCAAAATAGCGCATTCTATCCAGACATTGAGATGAACGCTGTTTCCATTCTTAAATTGGATAATGCTTTCTGACAGCTCATCCGGACCGGAGCCTTTCGGTCTGTAATGACACAAGTAATAGTGCCTGAATTTTCCAGAATTACAAACAAGATCTTGAATCTGTAAGGCCATCGGATTGAAACATTTGGACTAATCCTGGTGCGAATTTTGGCTTTGTTCCCAAAAAATGGTCGAGTGGTTTTAACTGCTCGGTGTTAAGTCTCAATTATAATAACAGTTAGTCAGTGACCTGTGATAATCTCAATACCTTCCACTGAACCCACATATTGGAATTCATCAATTGTTTCGTTCTCCGCATTAAGAAGTGTAATAATATCGCCATCATTATTCATACTCATCGGCATGCCGCTTCTTTGCACTTTTAAGGATCGGTCGGGAAGTAGTTGACCTGAATTGTCTAAAATCCATATCCGGCCGCTGGCATCTCTTAACGTCCAGCCTGATAATGGGACACTTGAGGATGTTTTGTTCTTAATGACCACATACTCGTGCGTAGCATCGGCTCCTGCCGGGTCAACCATCAGCTTTTCAATGATCATTCCGTTCGCCTGTACATGAGGCTGGCTCCTCTGCTTGATCGGAAAATTCTTGACCTCATCCCGGTATGCTACGGTATAGTTGCCCTGACCCGGATCGACGACAATGGTAACTGTACCCTCATCTCCGACTGCATCAAGGTCCGCTATGAAATCATCTGATACGTTTCCGCCGGAAGGCTTGGTCCCAAGAAATTTATTGGTTTGAAATACCGTAGGCTCGGGAACGAGTTGTGTATACGCATCCAGCGTAACCTGATTGGGATGGGCATGACCGTTGTGATTTCCGTTTGAGATCACGACCACGGTTGGAACAATGTCGTGCATGAATTCGGTTGTCGAACTTGTCGACGATCCGTGATGGTTTGCCTGGTATACATCCAGGTCCAAAACCAAATCGCGCTCAGCGATCTTCCTTTCCGTATAGCCTTCTATATCCCCTCCTACAAAGTACCGGAAGTTACTGTAAGTAATGAGCAGGGATATGCTCATATCATTTTCATCATTGCCGGGAACCGGATTGGTTTCCGCCAGTACAACGCCGCCATGCGAAATGCACGTAACGGACATCGTATTATCCAGTGGAATCTGCATTCCCCGGGTAAGCATTACAGCACGGTTTCCGACCGCGCGCTGATAGTCCTTAAATGTACCTTCACTTAGCTTTCCAGGTGGAAGACTTCCTTTATCTCCCCGATCATAAGCAACGCCAACGGAAATTCCGGCGTCGACGAGTTCATCAATGCCACCGTAATGATCTTTGTGGTAATGCGTGTTGACGAAGTAATCAATCCGATTAATTCCTTCCAGGTCGAGTATTTTTTTGATTGCCCTTCCTTTTCCGTTTTCACCCGCATCGACCAATAGCGTGGATCCATTTGGCGCGATGAACAGCGTCGCATCAGCTTGATCTACATCAATGTGATAGATTTTCAGACGCTGCGCCTGGCTTCCGATCGAGCAAAGGAGGAACATCGAAACCATCAGGCGATATATCACGAACTTCATAACAACGGAATTTTAGATTATAAAAGGTAGGAAATATTTGTCATTAATTCCGGTACGAAGGTAGGCATTGGAAGGAATATGCTTGCAAGGAATTTCCGGCATAAACGGTTTCCCCCTTGCTATACAGCAAATCTGTAAACGGAATATTAGCATCCAATCCATGCAGGTGAATCTCGGTACGATTTTCACTCAGAATCGAATGGGTTTGCCGAATCGCAAAGTTTAGAATCTTTTGTTAAAACCAGGTTCGATCTATCAGATATCAGCAACCTTCATTTTCTCACTGCTGCATACTTGAATCATGAAGTGGAGAAAATCCAGGATAAAAATTCCAAAAGAATTTAACTAAAAAACCGATTACATTAAAGTACGTCCTGATTGGTGGTGGCGCATTAGCCACAGTCCGCGCAGCCATATTCCTTACAAGGAGTAAAAAGGACTTTGGGTCAGATCAAATCTGTTAAGAAGAAGAAATAGGCGGCCGCATCGTCACTCCTAGGGGTTTACTTTACGCTGTTTAATTTTTATATTAGCTTGCATAAAAACGCTGTTTTTTCTGAATGTCGTCGTATCGGAGTTCATACAAGAACGGTAAAAATACATGACAAGGGACGCATTTCATATAAAAACTAATCCGGCCGTACTCAAGTGGGCAAGGGAGTCTTTGTCCTTAAATAAAACAAAGGCCGCTAAAGTGCTTGACTTCCCTTCGAGCAGGCTCGAACAGTTGGAAACTGGCGCTAAATTTCCGAGCCTGAGCGAGCTTAAAATGATGTCAAAAGTCTATAAGCGCACAATTGCAACCTTACTACTTGTTAACCCTCCTGTTGAAAAACCTCTGCCAAAAGATTGCCGCACCGTTAACTCGAGCCAGCTGGGAAAATTCCACGAAAAGACCATCCTGGCCGTGCGTAAGGCAAGGGCATTAGCCAATTCACTTTTGGAGCTAAGGAATGAGATGAACGTGCGCACGCCGCCCTTTAGAATACGTGCGACCATGCACGAGGATCCATTAAAAATTGCCATCCAGGTAAGGCAACTTTTAGCATTACACGAATTCAGAAATATTACTCATTTTGGTCAAGCCCTCGAGGCATATATTGAACGCCTTGAAACATTTGGCATCGCCGTCTTCCAAATCAGCTTGACACAAGACAAACTTCGCGGTTTCTCCATCACGGATGACATTCTTCCCATTATTGTGGTGAAGAAAGGTGGCGAATTAATCTCTACGAAGATATTTACCCTGTTTCACGAATTAGGTCATATTATACTCAATATTGGAGGGTTATGTGATATTACATTGTCAGTTGATGCGCCCAAAATCGAAAAGTGGTGTAATTCTTTTGCAGCTGAATTGCTTGTTCCTTCAACCGAGCTCCTTGCTAACGCTATCGTCCGGAATAAGGATAAACATGACCCTTACTGGCAGAAGAAAGACCTTGAGGAAATTGGCAAAGACTTTCATGTTGGACCGCTTGTCATCTTAAGAAGGCTGCTTGCCCACCACTTGACGACCTCTAAGGTATATGGTGAAAAACATATTACATGGAACAAGCCGGCTTTCGGCAGGAAAGAACACCCTGAGGGGAGAAATATTGCAAGAGAAATAATTACTGAAAAGGGAAGGGGGTATGTCTCACTTGCTTTCAAAGCCTTCGACCAGAATAAAATAAACATCAAAGACTTATCGGATTTTTTAGGTGTTGGGTTTTCTTATCTCCCTAAAACACGACAGTTACTGATTGCCGAATGAGCCCGAAGCAATTAAGTTTCTTAAATCAGGACAAAACAATTTATGTAATCGATGCAAACGCACTAATCCACCTTGAAAGACATTTCCCCAAGAATAATTCAGCTTTTGCGGCAATTTGGGAAGAGATCGAAGCGCTAATGGCCGTCGGAAGTTTTATTACTCTTGATTACGTTGAAGAAGAAATTAATAGTTACGCGGGCCACCGTACATTCCTTCAAACGTGGATCAAGGACTGTAAAAAGGAATTTGTCGTTGCCACAGATGAAATCTGTTTTAATGCCGCGAGACCGATAATAAATCAAGAATATTCGACAGGCTTTTTTGATGCCAAGAAGCAAGCTGACGGTAAGGAAGAGGCAGATCCTTATTTAATTGCTTATTGTCAAATTAATGGCTGCACATTAATAACGAATGAAAGCAAAATGCATCCGCACAGAATTCCAGCCGTCGCGAAAAAACTTAATGTCAAGTGTATTGACATCGCCGATTTTTTAGAGGAAAGAGGGTTAAGAATGCAAAGGAGGGCTGAAACGCCGCCATAGAACGCCGGTGAATCAAATTCCCTGAACCTCTTTCTTACATTAAGTACCGCTAGTGATTGTAAATGGCGTGGCCAGGAAATTGCTTTGCTTCATTTTGCTTGTCCAACAAATCAAGTTAAGCGACCATTTGGTTTTTAAGTTGAATGGCAGCTGGAATGGCCGCGAGCGCTCCCGCCGAGCAAAATCTCAATCGTTGGTGATTTAAGTGCAGAATCAAAAAATGTGAACCCCGTCTTTCCTAATGTACGCTGATGAGTCCAGTCCAGCGGTGAGTGTAAATGATAATTTTATTCTTTCTCACTTATTTTTTTGTAAATCTTCCGTTTCCTTCAGATACTCCTTTATGGTTTTTCTTACCGAGCTTTTCAAACTCCCCTACCATCTCTTTTACAATAGTTTTTGCTTCGATTGCGGCCTCACCCATTCCATAGTTTAACAATTAGATGTCTGTGCTCAAAAAATGCTTTTCATCTTCAACGAGCCGCTCTTCAGTAACAATGACGTAGTAAGAAAAAACGATAAGCATTCTTGTTCAGTACAAGTTTTACAAAATCCCGAACATTCAGGTAGGCAACGGGAAAATCGTCTGTGTAGAGGAGCGCAACAGAGTTTTGTTCTTTATCGGAAACCCTGCCAAGCTGCAGCAATGTGTCGGTGATTTGCAAACTGGGAAACAGTGGAAAGGTGATGACAGGGGAATTCTTGTTCATAGCAAAGGGGTTAAACATAAAAGCCCATCATCCGACCTTGTTCAAGTCGGTATGATGGGCTCCTAAACTGCAAACGAGGTAGGCAATATTGTTAAATGCACAAAAGAGTGGACTACGAACGAATAACCTCAAGACTCCTTTTCCTGAAGATGTTTAAACTTAAATCACCGAGCCACTCAAAGAGTTCAATTACTATATCAAACGCTTCTTCGCTGCCGCCGTTATCAATGTTGAGGAGACCACTTTTCGGTACTTTAATATATCCCTCGTGAGCGATCTTATTTCTGGTTGCATAAAGTTTAAGAACACGATCAAATAAGTTCTTATTTTCTATGCGAAGAGACCGGTTGAAAACGTACAGGAAATGTTCATGCAGCTTGAATTTGAAATGCCATTTGTTTGCCAGCAGCATCTCCAGGACAGGGTCTTTTGTTTTGCCAGACTCACTGATCATCTTTTTGGAATGCCTTTTTGATAATTTTAGCTTTTCATACCTGTCGGAAAGAACCGTCGATACAAAAGTTTCACAGGCGATGCAGAAAAAAAGAATAGATTTCCTGTAGTCTTTTTCGAAATGGGCTTCGACTGCATCGATGGCCAGTTCCTTGTAAATTGGAATAGCTTGCTCCTTGAATTTTTTAATGTCGGCTTTTTTTAACTCACTCCATTTTAAATGTGTTTTATAGTGATTGGTAGTCATTCCGAAATGATCAACCTCGTTCAAATCAACTGACCCCATCCTGATTTTATCATGTTCGGCATAAAACGACCCCCCGACCTTGTAGTTCAGATCATATTGCATGCTGATTAGTCTTGCATACTTGAAAAGCTCCGAGATGCGCTCGACTAATTGTTCCGCCATTCCTGTTTGCGAAAAGTTCAAGGGCTTGGTGTACCCGATGATTAATCCTGTTGTGTCCATTAGAGCATCATCCTTAAATTTGAATTCGTGCTCTAGTTCAGCGAACCCATACTTTTCATAAGCGGAAGCATACTTGAATGGATTTAAGATATATAGGCCGGGTATGGATTTAAGACTGTACCTCGGAGACGAATTTTCGCTGATTTGCCACCGGACTCTGAATGCATTATAGATAATGTAAGGCATGCTATCGACGTCTTCCAAATAGGTCGGTCCTTCCCTCGGCCGCATCCCGCCACAAGTCTTCTCCTTCCAGTCTGAACAATTCCTGCTGCGGTTGAAGATGTTCATAAATGAGATTGCCAGAATATTCTCTGTCACTTTTACCTTTGTACAACAGGATGAGTTCATAGATTACGATATACAACGCTCCGAGAGCGTTTAAACAATTCTCCAGGTTTGCATCGCTATAGTGTGTGTTACGATGATGTTTAACATTATTGTACGCGGTCCACCACACCGGCGGCTGATCTGACTTCCAGTGTTCAAATGGAATCAGCTCGATTTGATACAAAGGAATGCTTACTTTTTTGCTGAAGATGAGTGGCACTTTTTCGGAAAGAACCTCAAAAAAATCATAGATATTTTTGGCCTTGCGCAACGTAGTTAGCTTTGCTACTTCCTTCAGGATCACATCAATTTCAGAACAGCTTGCCATGAATAATTGGGTCAGACTAATGGAGAATGTCTTATAGTTTGCTTTGTGAATTTCAATATGTCGCGAGACACCCTTTAGATCGGATTCCAGCGCAAGAAAATAATTCCAGTGACTCAATGGCAAACGGTCGTTGCTATAGGAATAATCTTCATCCGCGCGATCGGAAACTGCTCGCATGAGCGAATAATTTTCTATCCATTCATCAGGATTATCAAAATAAAATTCTATCTGAGGATCACCATAGAGCTTATTTTTTTCGAATGTCTTATCGATCCAGGCAATAAACTCATTTTTAACAGGCTGATTTTTTATGGATTTAGGTCCTGACCCCTCTATGATGAGGGTCTTGAACTTATCAGGGATATCCACGGCCTGCATGCCGAAATAATAAAAATGATCTGACAGCAGGACATCATTCAATATCCCCAGGTCAAACTCACGGTTTGCTTCTGTATGCACGCTTCTGATTAGTCTGCCTTTGCTGTTCTCATCGAAATCATAAATGCAATCGCCCACTCTCCGCCGGTAGTCATCATGCCCAACGTCTGGAATTTTTTCATTTAACATCATTTTGCAATACCGGTGATATTTCTGATGATTCATTTTTTCGGTGATTTTCATCACGTAAACCAGCTTTCCAGAATAGTCCAACTCTCCAACACGGGATCCAACGGCGGCAACCCAATCACCTTTTTCGATAACCCTCCTTAAGACGGGTTTGCTGATTGCGAGCGTGCATTTTCCCCAGAATGGATTTGGAGCAGCGCCGTCGTCGATGGCAATAGAATAGGAAAACAAGCGCATAGGTAGTCTATTTCTTTAACGCATTTGAAATTTACGTTTTTTCTAGCCTTAAAAAATATTCATGCTCAATCTGATCCGGAGCGCCGATTTCTGGAATTCATCATAACATCGAATGTGAAACTTCCCTTTAACAACGACGTTATAGCCCATAATTTTGACTGCTGGGAGGATGTTGAGAACACAGATTTATTGGGATACGATAATCTTCACGGATCATCGATTTATGTTCGGTACTATTTTCATTTATGACGCTGCACCATAACGCTAACCATTTAAAAGACCGACTACGAGCAAAAAGGTAGGAAATATTTGTCATTAATTCCGGTACAAAGGTAGGCATTGGAAGGAATATGCTTGCAAGGA
>JBBDXJ010000343.1:0-10462 GCA_040902445.1 Cyclobacteriaceae bacterium
TTCTTCCATGGTAACATAGCGCCTCAGCTCGATTATAATTTCCAATGGATTTATCAGCACAGGACAGGCTTCAACGCAGGCGTGACAACTGGTACAGGCATTGATCTCCTCTTTGGAAATGTAGTCATTCAAAAGGGTTTTGCCATCGTTTAAACCCGGGCCTCCGTTGCGCAAACTGTTTCCTACATCCTCCATCCGGTCGCGCGTATCCATCATGATTTTCCGCGGCGATAGCTTCTTGCCGGTCTGGTTTGCCGGGCATTCTGCAGTACACCTTCCGCATTCGGTACACGAATAGGCGCCCATTAACATGTTCCAGGTTAGATCGTTCACATCCTTTGCGCCAAATTTTCCTGGTTCCACTACAGACGTGGCTGTAGCCTCTGTGAGACCGAGCATCATCCTTACTTCTCCTGTAACTACAGGCATGTTGGTTATTCGACCCACAGGTTCTATTTTACCATACCAGGTGTTGGGGAACGCCATAAAAATATGCAGGTGTTTGGAATAGGTGATATAGACAGCGAAAGCAAGGATGCCGATAATGTGAAACCACCATGCAAATCGTTCAATATAAACAAGGGCCCCTACCGAAAGTGAATCAAAAAGAGGAACGAGCATTTTACTAAAGAATAAACGGCCAGTAAGTGTATAATGAGTCTGTGAATTTTGAAGGATCTGATCGGTGGCATTCATAGTCAGAATGGCGACCATTAACGCAATCTCCGTGAGAAGTATGATGTTGGCATCCATTCTGGGCCATGCTGTCATTTCATACATCCAGAATCTTCTGATCTTAAGAATATTTCTTCGGATGAGGAAAAAAATACACGAAACAAGAACGGCTACGGCAAGGAATTCAAAAATGTTCATGAGACCCCAATAAAATTTACCCAGGTAAGGGGCAAAGATCCGATGGGTTCCTGCAATTCCGTCGATTATGAATTCAAGTACTTCGATATTGATGACCAAAAAACCGACGTAAAGGAACAAGTGAAGGATCGCGGGCAGGGGGCGCTTGAACATTTTCTTCTGTCCGAAAGCTATCAACAAAAGATTGCGAAGTCTTTTGTGCGGGTCGCCTTTGATCTCCGCATTTTTACCCAGCTGAATATTTTTTCGTATGAATGAAATTCTTTTAAAAAGAAAATAACCGGCAGTTAGCAATACGATAATAAAAGCGATCTGTTCAACCATGTTGGTTTCCAAAATTACACTGCGAAAATCCCGAAATCCCTTAATCAATCGTGGCAAATCCCTTAATCAAATGATCCCGGTCATCCCGGTCAATCGTTGAATCAATTAATCCCGGTCCGTTTTGCACGAAATGTAAATTTATCTACTTTTGTGCCCCTGCCAAGAGACGGAGAACATTTTACGGTGATGTAGCTCAGTTGGTAGAGCAAAGGACTGAAAATCCTTGTGTCGGGGGTTCAATTCCCTCCATCACCACCCCAAGCCTTTCCAGTCGGAAGGGCCTTTTTTTCGAGATCGGGGCATCCGGGTTTCCTGATGATTCCTGGATCAAAACTCCGTGAAGACTTCCGCGGATAATTTTTCGTCTACACGCACATTCCGGGGACCTCTATTGTCGGACCTGTCGGCTGAAAGTAAAATATCACCATACCTTTTATAATTATCCCAGGGCCTGATCTGTGAGGCGGAGTCCTGGGTCGCGACCTTGTAATAGGCCCACTGTTTTACCAGGTTGTCATGGAGGTCTACGTAGACCCTGTATTTGTTTTCGGGTGTATCGCCCACATTTTTGAAAGTAAGTTCGAGGACATTGCAATTCAAGCCGGCCGCTATGGTATCCTCGCCGAGATATTTGAGCGTTACGCCGGTATCTTTCAGTTTAAAGGGCATGAGGAGCCAATACGAATCATTGATCCAGATACTTTTTGCGCGCTCCAGCATCTTTTGCAAAGAATCCGGTTCTGTGAGTTCCTGTTCTTTTATTCTTACGCGTCCCTTCAGGCTATTAATATTTACCAGGTATGTAGTGCTGTCAGGTATAGATTCAATCCGGACATTTCCCTCGGTCTTATCCCAGACCAACTCCCTTCGTCCAAAATTCCATGAGATAAAACGGGTTTGATCCCAATTTTTCCGACCTCCCATGGCAGCCATGATACTATCGGCAAGTTCAACTGCAGCGGGATCAGAGTTGGCCAGGTCGAAGCCCGGCGCCGGGGGGTTGTTTGCATGCAATTCTTTTTCTTCATTTTCCTGCTGACAACTTATCGTGAGCAGGGCTGCGAAAGCAAAGAAGCAGAATAATCCTTTGGTGTTCATTTGAAATTTTGAATTGAAGGTAATCAAATTCATTCAGGATAAAATAGCTGTCAACCTCAAAGGGGTTCTTTCACTTTACGCTTCCTGGGTGGTTTGGCTTCCACAAGCGGTTGTTCACCAGCCGGAGAAATAAATCTATAAAGTTTACCTGAAGAATTCAGTGAGCGAAGCATGAGGTTCCTGAGGAATCCTTCTACGGGCAGGATCAGGATAGCCACCACGACCTGAATAATAAACTCAACAACAGGCGTATCGTCCGAGACAATACTTGATCCGATGACGGTTTGAATAAATTCAATAAGAAGAATGATGGTGATAAGCGAGAGGAACCTGCTGATGATACGGTAGCGGGTACTTAATTTGAACGAAAGGATAACCAGTGATGCAAAGATTATGAACTCGAGGGCGTAGAACAACGGTGTTTTCCAATACGGTGGAGTAACTTCAAAAGGCAAAGGCGTCAACTCACTGATCTTGCCGAAGATATTTCTTGCCTGGACGAGCAGGTTGTACTGGCCGGGCGGCAGCCAAGGGAAATTAATTTTGTTATTTGCGCTCGACCACTCAGACCAATCCTGGTGCAGGCCATCGAGAAAAAATCTGAACTCGATACTTTTCGGGTTGATAAAATCCGGTTGAACAACTTCAAATGTGACAGCACTGTTTTCCTGGTCGATTTCGATATGGCTGAAGTCAGCGATCTTGACCGAGTTGTTCTGAACGGATTTTATGAAGATGGGAAACTTACTTTGTATCAGCGTTAAATTATCGGCGTTAAATTTTAACAGTTCGTTGCTACCGCTGATCATCCAGAGGTTTTGTGGATTTTGGTCAGTGGTTATGAACCGAAGGTTTTGAAAAAGATTTAATAACTGTAGGTTATTCGGGCCTTCTGCGTCTCCAAACATATTCCAGCGGTGCTGGTCGCGGTACAGGATGTGGCCATCGATTGCAAAATACTGGGAGGGCTTGGGCAGGCTATCGATCTTATTCAGCCTGTTTTTTTCGCGCTCAAATCGGTAAAATCCATCGGTGTTGACGAAAATAATCTGGTCGTTAAAATAAAGGCCAACAGTTTTTTCAAAATTTGGATTAGAGAGTGCAATGGTCTGCAAACGCTGGATACCTCCGGCGTTCAATTGCAGCTGATAGATCCTGTCAAGACCGCAAAGCCACCATTCATTTTCCGCTCCTTCGAAAATAAAATCGATCTGATCGCCAAGGCTATTGATTAAATTCAATTGTTGCCATCCATCGCTGGAATGCAACGACCAGATCTCATCGTTGTAGGTTGAGGCAATAACCGTGTGCTGCTTGGGGGAAGCGTAAATATAACGCGTAGGCGAGTGAGTGATGGGTTGGGCCACCAGGTTGTTGATCTCAAAAATACCTTCCAACCCTGCGGCCACCAGTTTTCCATCCATTTCCACCAGATGGGTTATTTTCGAATCAATACCGGCGACCTTTTTAAAGACGTGCTGAGACGACCTCAACACTTTGTCAATTCTCTTTTCCTTTCGAAGATTCTTGTCATCAGGTTGATTTCCTGCCGCGGCAACATCGCCATCGGAACTATTTTGCTGTGTGGATTCGCCCTCTTCTTCACCTTTTTCTTTTCCGCGGTTTCGCCTTAAAAAATTGAAAATGCCTCTTTTTTTAGAAGGGGTTTCTTCCTGGACCTGCGGTTGTTTCGTGCCCGCAGGTGGCTGGGATTGGGCCGTTACATTAGACGCGTTCCGTGGTTTGATCTCGACATCTACATAAGATATTATTTCATCAAAGATTTCGTCCTTATCCAGTTTAAACAATCCAAGTGAAGTCCCGACATAAACATTATTGCGGTAAGAATACGCACATAACATATTCCCTTCCAGTCCGGCAAAATAACTGAAAGAGCGGAAAGGTAACGATGGCGAAATCTGGGTAAAACCATATTCATGGGCAACCCAGATATTCTGATTGGCATCGGCCATTAAAGAAAATACTTCGTTGTCGGGAAGGCCTGTTGAATAATCAATGATCTGATCTCTTTCACCGGTGATAGGATTGATCAGCATCACGCCTCCGCGCAGGGTGCCCAGTGCAAGTAGTTGTCTGTTTACCCAGGTTCCGCTTATGACGACATTTGCGTCAGCGTAGGGTTGATCCTTGATAGGAACCGGTCGCACGATCAGGTCTTTTTCACAGGAGTACACTCTGCTGTCGCTGGTTCCCAGTACATAAGTATCATCTATTCGCGAATAAAATAATACGATGCCTGAAAAATTCAGGTTTACATAAACAAGCTTCTTGTTTTCTACTTTGAATGTGGTGTTTCTTTCGGTTTGCACGTAGACCACACCAAAGAGATCAAACATTCCTGTGAATATGCTCTGGTAATTTCCGGAAATGATGACCTCTGCTTTCGGTTCACCATTGCGGTAAAGAAAAATTTTATTTTCTGACAGGAAATATACTTCATCTCCGATGGCAATGGTTTGAAAGACGTCCGTGACAGTGGAGTCCGACAAATACTGCAGTTCTTTAAACCCTTTTCTATCGAAACCGATTTTGCCAAAACCTTTTGCACCTACCCAGAAAAGCTCGCCCGCATCATTTCGGTTGAGTGCGTATATCGCCCCGGCTCCGGGGATAAGATCCCATTCACGTCCATCAAATTCCAGCACTCCTGCCTTCATCGCATAGTACATGATGCCGTTGTTGTCCTGTGCTATATCGAAGCAGATGTTGTCAAAATTTTCCTGCGATGGCGAATGGTGAGATAAAAAATAACTGCCTTCCTGCGCCCTCAGGGAAATTGCGCATAAACACACCAGCCAACAGGTAATAAGGTTTCTCATGATAAGCGTGAATTCAAATTTAACCCGCTTTATCGTCCAAAAAAATTTAGCCGGGCAAGTCCGTCACAGAATGTAATATTTTTTAACTAATACGGCTCCAATTCATGACACTTTTACGCATGGAAGCGATTTGTGTCTTTATGACACTGTTGTCCGCATGTTGAAATTCGGGGTCTTTTTCAAGAATGTCGACCGCGCGTTCCCTTGCACGCTGCAAAATGTGGCCGTCGCGACTCAGATCTGCTATCAGAAGATCGAGAACACCACTCTGCTGCGTACCCATGAGGTCGCCGGGGCCGCGCAATTTCAGGTCCGTTTCTGCTATTTCAAACCCATTATTGGTTTGCACCATTGTTTCAATCCTCGCCCTGGACTCTTTGCTTAACCGGTAATCGGTCATCAGAACACAAAAGGATTGTTCCGCTCCCCGGCCAACCCGGCCCCGTAACTGATGCAATTGGGACAAGCCGAATCGCTCGGCGTTTTCTATTACCATTACCGACGCATTGGGCACATCAACGCCTACTTCAATTACCGTTGTGGCAACCATGATCTTGGTCTCGCCTTTGACAAACCTTGCCATTTCAAAATCTTTCGCCTCCGGTTTCATTTTTCCGTGAAGGATGCTGATCGCTACGTCTGGAAAAGCCCTGCAGGCACTTTCGTAGCCATCCATAAGATGTTTTAAGTCAACCTTTTCAGACTCTTCAATTAGCGGATATACCATATAAACCTGTCTTCCGCCTTCAATCTGCTTTTTTAGAAAATGATTTACTTCCAACCGGTGTGAATCAAATTTATGAATTGTTTTGATCGGCTTTCTGCCTGCAGGTAATTCGTCAATGACAGACACGTCGAGATCGCCGTACAAAGTCATTGCTAACGTCCGGGGTATGGGAGTTGCAGTCATGACGAGGACATGTGGATATACATCCGCATTTTTTTGCCATAACTTCGACCGTTGGGAAACACCGAAACGGTGTTGCTCATCAATAATGGCAAGACCGAGTTTCTCAAACTGAACTTCCTCCTCGAGCAAGGCATGGGTTCCTATAAGAATTTTGAGCCCGCCATTTCGCAAACCCTCATGAATACCTGCGCGCGCTTTTTTTTTCGTGGAGCCGGTCAACAGCGCGGTTGTAAGCTGCATGGTGTCAGCATATCTGCTCAAATTCTTAAAATGTTGCTGCGCGAGTATTTCGGTTGGAGCCATCAATGCACACTGGGCTTCGCTTCCCGCGACCAGCAACATGCAGATGAAACCGACAATTGTTTTTCCGCTTCCGACATCACCCTGCAGCAAGCGGTTCATCTGATGACCGGATTTAAGATCGGCGTAAACCTCCCTGATAACTTTTTTCTGGGCTCCGGTGAGATTGAATGGCAGGTGTTGCTGATAGAATTTTGTTACCAGTGATGCGTTATTAAAAACGATGCCCCTGTACTTCTCTTTCCTGACAAGTTTTAATTTCAGGAGACGAAGCTGAATATAAAATAACTCCTCGAACTTCAAACGTTGCTGAGCCAGGGTTAAAACTTCATGATTCTGCGGGAAGTGGACGGCAATCAAAGATTCCTTTTTGGGTATCAATTTTTCCTCGCGCAGGATTTTTTCGGGAAGTGTTTCCCTGATCTTATCCTTTGCCAGGACAAGCAGATCCTGGATAAGTTTTGACAATGCCTTGCTGTCGATGCGCCGCATGCGGAGGCGTTCCGTTATGGAATAGACCGGCTGAAGCACTCCTCCTTTTTCCGATGATGCGGAAACAACATCCAATTCCGGATGGGCTATGCTATAGTGCTTGCCGAATTTATTTGGTTTGCCAAACACAACGTATTCGGCGCCAATTTTTATTTTCTCCGAGATCCAGGAAATACCCTGAAACCAGACCAATTCGATCTGGCCGGTGGTATCCTGGAAATAACATACCATCCTTTTTTTTGGGCCCGCTCCAATCAGTTCTTTTCCCGTAATTTTTCCTTTTAATTGAACTGAAGGCATTTCACCATGAATTTCAGCGACGGTGTAGAACCGGGTACGATCCTCATAACGGGAGGGATAGTGCTGGATCAAATCCCCATAAGTGAAGATATTCAGTTCTTTATTGAGGAGGGCAGCGCGTTGCGGTCCTACGCCCTTCAAGTACTCAATGGGTGTATCAAAAAAACCTGACATAGGGTATCAAAAAGCAATATTCAAAATTTAGTATTATACTGGTGCAAAAAGGTTAAAATGTATTATTTTTGAAGCCCCTAACGGTTACTATTGTGCAGATTGACATTATTAAGGTTGTTTAGTATGAAGGTCGACTCCAAAATTTTCAAGGGAATAGAGTATGTGCAGGCGAGCGAACTGCCTCAGGGTCAACGCGAACTCCTTACTCAGACTATCAATCCTGATCTTTTTATCAAATTACTGGTAGACGGAAAGATCATCAATGGTTGTCTTCAGTACAAAGATTACATCAAATGGTACCAGGATAATTGTCAACCTGAAGTTAATCCTGCGTATGAACCGTCCGTGGTTTCCGGTTTGGAGATCCAGCCGAACCTGGCGTTAAACAAAATTTAATCCCAGATGCCATTATCGGGAAGAATTTCAAGCACGTTCCCTTCAGGATCGTTGAAGTAAAAAGATTTTTTCCCGCTTGCCCACGTTATCTCATCAATAATTGAAATACCTTTTCCGGCAATTTCAGATTTGCAGGCCTCGTACATTTTCCCCTCTACTTCAAAGGCAAAGTGTTGTTTGCCTCCTCCAAAATGCGGAGGCGGTGACCTCTTTTTTTTCGAATCTTCGGAATTGAAAAGGAGTAACACTGATTTGCCGACTCTTAAAAATAGATGTTTTCGGTCCAGATAACTGATAACAGGCAGGCCCAATAATTCATGATAAAAACTTTTAGCTTTTTCAAGATCACGGATATACAGACATGTTTCTTTTATTTTAAGAAATTCCATTACAAAGTCCCTTCTTTAATTCTGTATAACCCACCCAGATCTCTTTCACGATTTCGCCCGCAGGTTGAATTTTTTTTACGGCAGCGGAAATCTGCCCGATCTCGAGTTCACCCTGCTCTAAATCTCCTTCAAAAATACCGAGTTTAGATCTCCGGCTTCCTAAAAGGGAACGGAGTTCTTCAGTGGAAGCACCTCGTTTTTCAGCTTCATGAACCTCATGATAAAATTTGTTTTTTATCATGCGAACGGGAGTAAGTTGCTTTAAGGTCAGCATAGTATCGCCCTCATCCGAATCCGTAATTCTTTTTTTGAATAGTTCGTGTGCGGATGATTCCTGGCTTGCAGCAAAGCGGCTCCCGACCTGGACCCCTTCCGCCCCTAAAGCTTCTGCGGCCAGCATCGCACGCCCATCGGCAATACCTCCGGCAGCAATCACGGGGATGGATACAGCATCAACCACCAGGGGTATCAATACCATAGAGGTGGTCTCTTCCCTACCATTGTGTCCTCCGGCTTCAAAACCCTCCGCCACCACCGCGTCGACACCTGACTCCTCGGCCTTCCGTGCAAATTTTACACTCGATACAACATGCACGACAGTGATACCCTTGCTTTTCAAAAAACCGGTCCACGTAGCTGGATTCCCCGCGGAGGTAAACACTATTTCCACCCGTTCCTCCAGGATGGTTTGAATGAGTTTATCAATTTCCGGATAAAGTAAGGGCACATTGACACCGAAAGGATTTTTGGTGTGAGACTTACAGGCGCGGATATGTTCACGCAAAACTTCCGGGTACATAGAACCAGCACCGAGCAATCCAAGGCCGCCCGCGTCGCTGACGGCCGTTGCTAACCGCCATCCACTACACCAGACCATACCCGCCTGTACAATCGGATAAGGTATATCAAAAAGTCGGGAAACGCGATTGATCTTGGTATTCATTTCGTAAAAAATACAAATACTTTTAACTCAAAAAATAGACACTTTATTTATATAATCACCACGCCTTAGGCTGGTTAGTTTTAGAGCAATATTAGTTGTCCACAAAGAATTGATTTAGAAAATATGGTGTAACAGCCAGTAAATCAGTAATTTAAACCGAATTTTAAAGGTCATGTGGATAACTTGCGTATTTTGTGGATATCTTTTCGGAAGAATATGTACTCTTATCGGAGGTTTTATAAGTGCTTGAATTTGAGGTCTGTTATTTGCAGAATGCGTGAAAACTAAACTAAAGAAAAGAATTTTATTTCTTTGTTTTTGAACACTGATGAAAGCAAAACGTTTTTCATTTAGCGCGTAGGCTCTAAGGGCAACGTCCGGATTATCTTAAACTGGCTAAAAAACATGAACCGGCTGTACTATTTATAAAAAGGCGAAGGCGGTATGGGTAAATTTATCTTTTTAGGAGCGGTACTTTGTGTTAAGCTCTGCTTTGGACAATCCGCGGAAATCATAAAACTTGCGGACCTCCAAAAGTTAATGGAACAAAAAGGTCAGAAGATCCTCATAATTAATTTTTGGGCAACCTGGTGCGCACCCTGCGTCAAAGAGCTTCCTTTTTTTGAAAAGATAACTGCCGAAGCCCGGCCGGATGTACAAGTTACGCTGGTTTCTTTGGATCTGGATCTGGATCCGAACCCTGAAAAAGTTTATAAATTTATATCGAGAAAGAATCTTCAATCAAAAGTAGTATTGCTTGAGGAATCAGATCCGAATTCCTGGATCAGCAAGATTGAAAAAAAATGGTCGGGGGCACTCCCTGCAACTATTCTGATCAATCATGAAACAGGGAAAAGAAAATTTATAGAAAAAGCCCTGCGCGAGGGAGATCTTGAACAGTATCTGGAAGAACTTCAATAATAAATCTATGAAAACGTATTGGTTATTCATTTCAATTTGCCTGGTGATGTTAATGGGAGCGAAAAGCAAAACCCTGGATTACGGCGTTGGTGACACTGTGTCAGATTTTAAATTAAAAAATGTCGATGGAAAAATAGTTTCGCTGTCTGATTATAAAGATTCAAAAGGGGTGATCCTGATATTTGATTGTAATACTTGCCCTTATTCAAAAGCTTATAATGACCGCATCATTTCATTACACAGGAATTTTGCACCCAGGGGATTTCCGGTCGTTACCATTAATTCCAATGATGGTGAACAATCACCGGGTGATTCCTTTAGGGAAATGGTCTCCCGGGCGAAAAACAAGAGCTATGATTTTCCTTACCTGTTAGATGATACGCAAAATGTTGCAAAGGCATTCGGCGCCACAAACACACCGCATGTTTTTGTACTTCGCCGTGAAGGCAGCGCATTTGTTGTTGCTTATATCGGAGCTATTGACAACAACCCGCGCAATGGC
>JBBDXJ010000344.1:0-10451 GCA_040902445.1 Cyclobacteriaceae bacterium
GAACAATAGTGTACTTCAACCGCGAAGTCCCTGAGACAGGAGACTCCGCGGAGACGAATGTTCTTAATTTATCAAAAGCCCCTCACCACTTACAACTCACGAAAGCCCTCCGCACAAAATAGGCGATGAAAAGAAAAACGTAATCAACGCACGACCCATTCACCACTCACAATTCACAAGCTGCCTTCATTTTCTCCAGTCCCGTTTTCGCTACCAGCAAAGGATCCTGTTTCCAGTATTCCCGATTGAACAATTCCAGGGACAATATTTTCGGTCCTTCCATCTGCCTCAGGTCTGCGACAATTTGCTTCAGGGGCGCGATGCCATCGCCAGGGTAGATGCGGTCTTTGTCTTCCATCTGCTCACGGGGGATATTCCCGGGATAGTCGTTCATGTGAAAGATGTCGATCATGTTTCCATCGAGCATCTTCAGGCTTTCAAATCCGGAGTTACCGCGGAACAAATGGTAGACGTCGGGAAGAATTTTTACATCAGGATCATTAGCAATGGCAACGGCCATCATGGCCTGGCCAATGTGAAAAAAAACTGAAGAGCCCCAAATCTCCAGCTGGGGCCTCACACCTGTTTGCCGGCCCACGGCAAGCAATTCGCGGTAACGTTCGCCAACCTTAAATAGATCGGGGTTCGGGGTTCGCACTCCCGCCGCAGGCGCCGCTATCCGCGTGCATCCGAGCTGAGCCATCATCTCCATTTCTTCGCGCATCTGGGTAAAACCAGCTTTGCGTTGCTCATCATCATCCGTCATCCATGGTGCGAAACCAATCGCGCTGGCAGGAGTGACCTTGCTGTCATCAAATAACTTTTTTAGAGCCCGTAAAGAACCACCGTTGGACACATAACCTTTCAGGTCTGCGATCCAGGGTTCTATGAACTCGTATCCGGCGCGCGCCGCAATTTCTATGTATTTTTCGATCCCCAGTTTCTGACCGCTGATGGTGCTGGTATTTAATGAAAACCTGATGTTGTCTTTCTTCTGTTTTTTTGCCGCGAACCCTGAAGGCCCTGATAAAGCGAGACCGGATGTAGCGGTCATTGTCTGAAGAACTGTTCGTCTGTTCATGGAGATGATGTTTGTACAAATCTAGAAAATATCCGCTATTTTGCAGTTCAAGGAGACGTGACCGGTTTTGCGTACAACCTACGCGGTTCTGTTTGGTCAGAGTGTCTATTCCACTCAAAGACTATTCGGAAGTTTAACCGGCTATTCTTAAGAATGCATCGTTTTCAGCATTAATTTTCCGTCATTGATCCTTTAATTTATGCTCATCAGGCAAATACGCCTTACTAAACCTTAAAACCATGAATACTCAAACCACTTCGCATGTTTTTAACTACAGGAAAGTGAAGGCCTGCCTTTTGGTAACCATTCTTGCCACTTGTACGGGCGTTGCGGTGATGGCACAGGCAGATGAAGCTTCCAGGCGCAGAAATTTTAATACCAACAACGCGGTAGCCTTGAGAGAATTTGATCCCGTGAGTTATTTTAGCAACACAAAACCTTTAAAAGGAAATTCTAAGTTCTATGCCAATTACAAAGGCATCACGTATTATTTTGCCAACGCAGAAAACGTGGAGGAATTTGAAAAATCTCCCCCAAAATATGAACCGGCATACGGCGGCTGGTGCGCTTACACAGTTGCCTTAAATGGAGAACGGGTTAAGGTAAATCCTGTTTCCTATAAGATCATCGACGGAAAACTCCACATGTTCTATAATTTCAATAGCGACAACCGCCTCCTGAAGTGGAATAAGGATGAAAAAAAATTCAAAGCCGCTGCTGAAAAAAACTGGGTGGCACGAATGCATTAGTTCGTGCGCCTGTTTTTTTTTGTTTTCTATAGATCAATTCGTGCCAGTTCGTTCGTGAATCGTCAGTGTTGAGACCCCCACCAACGGCAGCCGTTCGGCTTTGATAAAGCAATAACATTCGTCTCCGCGGAGTCTCCTGTCTCAGGGACTCCGCGGTTGAAGTGCACTATTTGTTCAGTATCGGAGTTGGCTTGAAACTTGACCTTCGAAACCGCAGCGTCCACGAGACGTGAGACACTGCGGAGACTGTAAAGTGGTGAATCGTGAGTGGCTCGTGAGTCTCTATGTTTTTCCTTTCCATAAGCTTCATGCCGCGCGCTCGGCATCAATTGCCTCCACCTTTAGTTAGGTGGTGGACGCTTTCCTTAGGACAAAACGGTGGTAAAGACGTGCGCCGCTTTTGAGGTTGAGGTGTATTCTTGAACCTACAACACCGGCAAATTCACCGAAGAGGGTTTGCCACTTTGCGGGAAATAATTTCCTGATCCTTTCTTTCTTTACGTCATCCTCCGCCTCCATGGCCTTTACGACATTCGGCGCGATATCTTCTTCCGAGATCCATTCCATTGCCGTGTTGCGAAGCTGCGATCGCAGCAGATCCATATTCTTTACATCCCGGAAATCGACCAACAACAAATACCCGCCGGGTTTTAAAACCCTTTTTACCTCACTGAGAAATTTATCTACCGATCCATAGGCATGGCATGATTCGACATTGAGAACAACATCGATGCTTTTATCCGGAAGTGGTATCGATTCAGCACTCCCCTGGATGAATTTCAGATTTGGTAAAGGGTGAATCTTATTGGCGAGATCCACGGCGCTTTGGGCAATGTCCATTCCGGTGTAGGAGGTGGGTTGAAAAGCCCCTGCAACATATCGGGCCCCGCCACCGCGTCCACTTCCCACTTCCAATACCTGTTTACCTTTAAGTTCTGTTTTTGCAGCCAGGTAATGATACATCTGCATAGGGTACTTTTGGATTTTTGGGTCATCAGGAATTGACGCAGGTGGTTCGCCCTGATTGGGCATATACCCGTAATTCATAAAATGCCAGTCTTCAGCTGAAATGCGCTTCGCAAGAAGCTCATACGTCACTTTTGCGTTCAACCGTTTAAACCATGCGAAACGTTTAAATGCCTTGATAATAAGTTTGACCATAAGATGGATTAATTTTCAAATTTAGGATTTAATGCCAATATCCCACAGCCGTTTGTATGGAATGCGCAAGCTTGTTATATCCCTGGCGATTTTACAATTTTGAAAAATTTGTAATGTGTTTCTGAGACACATCCGGTAGCTGTGAAGCGATGATAAATTAATTCTTACATTCGCTTATTAAAAAAAAATAAAGATGTTCTACACTCCAAGAAAAATGATCAGGGTATGCTCCGGCTGTCTTATCATGGCATGTTTTGTTTTACTTTTTTCCTGCAAGGATTCAAAACCCACTTCTGCTGATGCCAGGCTCCGTTTCGAAAGCATCATTCCGAAACCGGTGTCGGCGGCGATGAGCGGTAGTACATTCACCCTGACAAATGAAACGATGATTGTTACGGAGGGCTCCGGGAATGAGCTAATGGAAGTTGCAAGATTTCTGGCCGAAAAAATAAAACCCTCCACCGGGTTTGATATGAAGGTTTCATCGGGTGAAGAAGCTTCCTCCAACGGCGCTATTTTGCTTACCCTTGAAGGAGGTGACGAAGAGTTGCGAGCGGAAGGTTATGAATTGTCAATTGAAGAAGACGGAATTAAAATCAAGGCCAGTTCACCAACTGGATTGTTCTGGGGAGTGCAAACGCTTAGGCAATTATTGCCTGAAGATATTGAAAAATCGTCTTCGGTTCAGAACGGCGTCTGGGAGATTGCCACTGGGTCGATTCGCGATTACCCTGAATATTCCTGGCGCGGTTCCATGCTGGATGTTGCCCGCCATTTCTTTACGGTGGAAGAAGTTAAGCATTACATCGATCTCATAACGTTTTATAAAATGAATACCCTGCATCTGCATCTCAGTGACGACCAGGGCTGGCGAATTGAGATCAAGTCGTGGCCGAACCTCACAAAAATTGGCGGCCTTTCAGAAGTTGGTGGTACGGAAGGGGGATTCTACACTCAGGAGCAATATGCCGAAATAGTTGAATACGCCGCGAGCCGCTTCATTACCATCATCCCTGAAATTGATATGCCAGGTCACATTAACGCTGCACTGGTCTCTTACAAGGAACTCAACCCCGGCCCTTCCATCAACCGCGAACCGGGAAGCACCAGGAACACCGGGCCGAAACCCGGGGTTGTACATACGGGCATTGAAGTGGGATTCAGTACTCTGGATATCAAAAAGGAAATTACTTTCAAATTTGTAAATGATGTATTGCGCGAACTGGCCATGATGACGCCGGGTCCTTACTTACACATAGGCGGCGATGAGGCAGCAGTCACAAAAAAACCTGATTACATCGCGTTTGTAAACAAGTTTAAAGAAATTGTAAAGGCAAATGGAAAAAAAATGATCGGATGGGAAGAGATCGCGCAGGCCGACATTGATTCCACTGTCACGGTACAACACTGGGACAACGAAGGGTATGCCCTGATGGCTGCTGAAAAGGGTGCAAAACTTATCTTCTCACCCGCAAAAAAGGTCTATCTGGATATGCAGTATGACTCCACCACAAAATTAGGTCTGCATTGGGCCGCGTATATTGAAGTGGACTCATCCTACATATGGGATCCTGCGGCCAGGGTACCCGGCATCGACCCCGAAAAGATACAAGGTGTAGAGGCGCCGTTGTGGTCGGAAACCACCGCCACTATGGATGATGTTGAATACATGGCGTTTCCAAGATTGCCCGGTGTCGCCGAAGTCGGATGGACAAAGGCAGAAAACAGACAATGGAACGAATATAAGATCCGCCTCGCAAACCAAAGCAAAAGATGGAAAGTTATGGATATTAACTTTTACCGCTCGGCCAGGGTTCAATGGGTTGATTAAGGAAGGTCTCCTTAAACCGATGATGGCTCCGAATCGCAATCACTTGTTCCAGTAGTCAATTACCGTAACTTTGTCAAGCTGGGGTTTCAGTATTTCCACAAAAGCCTGGTGATCGGGATGGACCAGATAAGCATCGCGGTCTTTCTCACTTGTAAAGGTTACAAAGAAACAATGGGTTAAACCCTGATTTAGATTTTCAGGGCTGTTATTCGTTCCCCATTCGAATTGTTTGATCAAAGAGATCTTCCTGGACAAGCCTGCGAAGGCTGCTTCGACTTTTTTTATATCTGCCGGTTTGGCCGTGTCCTTGAATTTAAAAAGCACAACATGGCGCAATAATTTGCTTTGATCTGCCTGAGCTTGTGCCTGGCTTATAGTTGACATCATGATTATGATTACAAGAATAAAGGTGAAAGTGTTAAGATTTTTCATAGTAGTCTAAGGCTCAAACCTTTTCGTTTTGGGTATGCAACGTAAGAAACTAAATCAACAAAAAGAATTTTTCATTATTAAAGCATGCGGTACTTTGCTTTCGCAGGCATTTTGTAAATTTTCCTGCTGGGTATGCCGTTCTATCTTTGTCGGAACATTTGGTAAGAGGAGTTCTTAAACATGAAATGGATTTGTAAACTTTATCTCTGGTTCATTGGTTGGAAAACAGGAAGTACCCTTCCGCTTTCTGTCAAAAGATGCGTTCTGGTAGCAGCTCCGCATACAAGTAATATGGACTACCCTATTGCGCTGGCTACCTTATATGCTGGGGGCGTACGTGTGCGTTTCCTGGCTAAAAAAAGCCTGTTTAAATTTCCTATCAGTATCCTGATGCGAATCACGGGAGGGTTGCCGGTAGACCGCTCCAAACACAATAATATGGTTGAAGCCATGATCGAAATGTTTTCCCGCAAAGAAAAACTGATCCTTATGATCCCCGTTGAAGGTACGCGCAGTTATGTGAAAGAATGGAAATCAGGTTTTTACCACACAGCCCTGGGCGCCGGAGTACCCATAGCCCTGGGTTACCTGGATTACGGCCGGAAAATAGCGGGCTTTGGCGACCTCTTTTATCCTTCCGGAAATTATCAGCAGGACCTTCAGGTAATCCAAAATTTTTACAGGCAATTCAAAGCTCGCTATCCGGAGAAATCCAGCTTAAACGGATAGCGGATCTGCTAGTTAATAGGGTGTATTAAAAAGTATCGGCGGTCACGAGAAATCTCAGGTCCACCTGAATATCGACCGCTTCCGTTAAAGTTTCATCCGTAGTGATCTCCGTCCTTAAACTATACGATGACGCCTTCGCGTAGGTATCAAGTTTTTCCTGCGTGGGGTTGAGTTGCAGTGTGCCTGTCTGCGAGGATATATTTTCCAGCGAGGCTAATTCAATTTCATTGGTCTGATCAGAAGAAATGTAGATCCGGATGGTCTTTAGAAAGCTGAAGGTCTTTGTAGCCGGATCAGTGATAGTTAACTTCACTTCGTCCAATCGCACATCCTTGACAAGATCTGCGCGCGTATTGTTATTTGAATACTGTTGCTCAGAATTCGAAGTCACGGCAGGAGTGGCTATTTCCAGCGGGAGTGTTAAGGGTGATGTACTTTCAATACGAATGGCGGTCCGGTCATTGATAGTGAAGGTCAATATTTTTTCAATTTCATTGCAACCGAAAAGAAAAAGAGCCGCCAGACACCCAAAACCGAATTTTTTTGATACCATAAATGTTTGTTTCAGCTTGTTAATCGCCTGAAAACCGGGGATGTAACCCGGGCAAGCAGGTGTTTTTTTATTTCCGGGATAGTCATACTTTCCTTCGCTCCGACGATTTTAAAGATAGTTGGCCTGGGGAAATCCTCCATAACGATAGCACATAAATTCGCCTTCCTTGGTTATTTAAGGTCAAAATAATAGTCAGCAGAGTCTGAATTGTTCCCTTGCAAATGCTGTGGGAAATGGTTTTATTAGAAAATATACGCATTCCGCTATGATCCGAAAATTGTTAATATCCGGCCTTATACTGTTTGTTTTTTGTGCATTCCAAATACAACCCGAAGCATGGATCCGCATCAACCTCGCAGGTTACAGGCTTCAGGGTATTAAAGTTGCGGTCTGGGGTTCTAAAGAAAATGTTTCACTTCAGCATTTTGAACTCGTAGATAAAGTGACTGGTAAAGTTGCTTTTGAAAACAAGGCGGGCAATCCCTACGGAGCCTACGGACCATTCCAACAAACCTACCGGTTGGATTTCACATCCTTTAAGAAACCGGGTATTTATACGCTGCGCGCAGGCAACGCAGTATCGACGGAGTTCAGGATCTCAAAGGACGTTTACAAGGGATCAGCTGATTTTGCCTTGAAATATATGCGCCAGCAACGCAGTGGTTATAATCCTTATCTGAAGGATTCATGCCACACAGAAGATGGATATACCATGTATGGCCCCATGCCAGATAGTACCCATATCGATGTAAGCGGGGGATGGCATGATGCAACGGACTACCTTCAGTATTCCATGACTTCAGCCAACGCAACCTACCATTTGCTGGCGGCTTACCGCGATTTCCCAAAAGTTTTTTCTGATGAACACCTTGCCAATGGGTTGCCGGGAAAAAATCAGGTGCCGGATGTTTTTGACGAAGCCCGATGGGGATTAAACTGGTTATTGAAAATGCATCCGCGTGCGGATTGGCTCTTCAACCAATTAGCAGATGATCGCGACCATATTGGCTTCCGTCTGCCCTTTAAGGACAAAGCAGATTATGGCAAAGGCCAGGAGCGCCCTGTCTACTTCGTCACGGGTGAAATACAGGGTCTGAACAAATATAAGAACAGAACCACCGGCACTTCTTCGACGGCTGGAAAATTCTCGAGCGCTTTCGCTCTGGGACATACAATGTTTAAAAAAGCAGATCCACAATACGCCGAGAAACTTAAGGCTCGTGCTTTTTCAGCCTATGAATTTGGATTAAAAAAACCGGGCAACACGCAAACCGCTTGCTATACCGCCCCCTACTTTTACGAGGAAGATAACTGGGTGGATGATATGGAACTGGCCGCGGCGAAACTGTATGATTTATCCAAAGACAAAAAAATGCTCACGGCTGCGTTTGAATATGCGCAGCAGGAGAAGCAGACACCCTGGCTGAAATCCGATACGGCCAGTCATTATCAGTGGTATCCATTTATCAATGTGGGTCATTTCGAACTGGCAAAAACTGCTGAGGGAAATATACGCAAGCAAGTGATTGCCTTTTACAAGGAAGGTATTGAAATGGTCTGGCAAAAAGCCAAAAAAAATGCCTTCTTTAGGGGTGTGCCCTACATTTGGTGCAGCAATAATTTGCAAACTTCCTTTGCGATACAATGTTTCTGGTACCGCCAGCTTACCGGTGATAATACATATCTGGAACTTGAACAGGCAACATTTGATTTTCTCCTGGGATGTAACCCATGGGGTACCAGCATGATTGTCGGATATCCCCAGAACGCTGACTTTCCTGATGATCCTCATTCGTCACTCAACGTGCTGCATGGGTTTCAGACACTGGGCGGGATTGTGGATGGCCCGGTTTACGGCAGTATCTACAAGCAACAACGCGGCGTGAGTGTGGTCCGTGGGGATGAATACGCTAAATTCCAAAGCAGTCACGTGGTATATCATGATGACTACGGGGATTACGTCACCAATGAGCCTACCATGGATGGAACGGCATCTTTAATATATTTGCTGGGTGCGAAGGAAAGCGGTAAACAATAAACATGTTGAGTTCAGATTTTTTTCGCCACAAAGGCCCGCCCGTACCGAAACGGAACGTTCGGGCGGGCACTAAGACACTAAGTCGTTTTTGATTATTTCACCCAAATCCAATACATTTCTTTGTGTCTTTGTGCCTGCCCGCCGAAGTGTCTCAGTTAGGCGGGCTTCACAAAGGCGGGTCTTAGTGGCTAAAATGAGAGTACGATTGATTCATTTTGCAAATATTGCGTAACTCCATTTAATAATATAAAATAACAATACTTGAAATATACCCTGATCACCGGAGCATGTAAAGGAATCGGCAAGGCCCTCGCCTATGAATGCGCATCAATGAAAATGAATGTGCTGCTGGTATCCAATGATCACGATTGCCTCCATTCGGTTTGCGATGACATCCGTGTGAAAAAAGCTGTTGAAAGTCATTGCCTTTCAATCGATCTGATGGAAGAAGGTGCAACCGAAAAAGTGCACCAGTGGGTGCGACAGAATAATTATGAAGTGAATATCCTGATCAATAACGTTGGGATCGGTAAGGGTGGAAGTTTCGGCAGTATGAAACTGAAAGACATTCAGAATATGATGATGCTTAACAATAAGGTGATGGTGGAAATGACCTACCATTTTCTCCCGGAACTGCTGAAGCATCCTCAAGCGTATATACTCAGCCTCAGTAGCCTGGAGGCGCGTTTGCCTTTGCCTTATAAAGCTATCTATACAGGCACCAAAAATTTCGTGTACGCTTTTTCCCTGGCGATTGCACAAGAACTTAAATTTTCAAATATCAAGGTAAGCGTGCTGTGTCCCGGACCGGTACTAACAAATCCGGAAGGACTTAGCCGGATCAATGCCCACGGATCACGGTCCAAATTGTTGATGATGTATCCTGATCAAGTCGCGCGAATTGCCATCAGGGGTATGATCAGGGGCAGACAGGTGATCGTGCCCGGTTTTCTGAATTCCATTTTCTTCAAGCTCGGCTCAATTCTTCCCTTGGGCATGAAAATGAATATTCTCGAAAGACTTTTTCGCGTCTATAAATAAAACTACCTGAAATAAACCCGGATACCACAGAGTTGTTCGCTCATCTTCCAAAGACGCGCCGCGTCATCCGCGTTCTTACTGCGCGCTGATGATGCCTTGGGTTTACATTTATCCCAGTATAAACCACTGCGACCACCCGCCTCCGGTGCAGTAGCCAGATAGATGGCGGTTTCCGCTGCTTTTTCCGGAGTCATTCCACTTAGCCGCCGCAACTTCCACATAAAACTGTGAAACGGATTCGTATGTTTTACGCCAATGTCGGTTTTTACCAGCCCGGGTTGCACGCAATAAACTGAAACATGATCTTCTTTTTTCATGCGGTGTAATTGGTAAGTGAATAACAGATTTGCAAGCTTTGATTGCCCGTAAGCTCTCAGACCGTGGTAAGAACGCTCCAGGTTGACGTCACTAAAATTTATCTTGCCGAATTTGTGCGAATCCGATCCCATGTTGATGATCCTTCCGTCGGGGGATGTTGCAATGTTTGGATAGAGCAAGTGGGTCATTAAGAAATAGGCGAGATGGTTCACGGCAAATTGTTTTTCAATCTTTTCGTCGGTAAACTCAAATCGCGAAGTCCAGACGCCGGCATTGTTGATCAGCACATCGATCTTCGGATGCCTGACTTTGATTTCTTCCCCCGTTACCCGGATCTGTTTCTGGGAGCAGAGATCAATATTGTAGTAAAAGATGGAGGAATTTCCTGACTGATTTTTCAGCCTTTCCACGACAGACTCTCCTTTATTCCTGTCTCTTCCGATCAATATCAGCTCAAAATTTCTGGATGCTAATCCCTTGGCAATTCCATAACCGATACCCGAAGTCGCGCCGGTGAC
>JBBDXJ010000345.1:0-10256 GCA_040902445.1 Cyclobacteriaceae bacterium
GAAAAAATCCGGAAATAGCGATACCGGCGAGAATGTCTGCTGCAGCCGTGACAATGTTCGCGGGCCGCATGAGGCGAAAATATCCGATGAGTTTCTCCACTGATTGATTACCGGATGATGAGTGAATCTTTATCCACCCGCGGAGCCTGACCGCCGCGCAGCACGGTATTGCCTTCAAACTTCTGGCTTTGATCTATATTTTTTGCGGTTGCGAAGTCGGCTTCATTAATTTGTCCACTCTGACCGAAAGCTGTAATGGCGTTTTGATAAGTAACCATTCGAATCGTTTCATCCGTAATACCTTTTTGTTTCATCAGCGCTGCAGTTTTTGGGACGGCCAGAGGGTCGCTGATTCCCCAGTCTGCTGCGGAGTTTATCATAATGCGTTCAGCACTGTATTGTTTAATGACTTCGACCATTCGTTCATTTCCCATTTTCGTAAAGGGATAAATCGTAAATGCCGCCCAAAAGCCGCGATCCAAAACCTCTTTGACCGTCTCCTCATTGTTGTGATCCACGATCACCATATAAGGATCAAGGCCTTGTTCGATTGCAATATCCATGCTGCGCTGCGTACCACGTTTTTTATCGCGGTGTGGAGTATGTATCTGCACAGGCAGCGATGCTTCTTTAGCGAGGTCCAGCTGCAGGCGATAATATTTCTCTTCCGCGGGAGTCTGATCATCAAAACCAATTTCTCCGACGCCTACCACTCCTTCTTTATAGATGAACAGTGGGAGGATCTCCATCACCTGTTCTGCAAGCGCTTCGTTGTTTGCTTCGCGCGAGTTCAACCCGATAGTGCAGTAATGTTTGATTCCGAATTGTGAAGAGCGGAATCTTTCCCAACCTATCAGGCTGCTGTAATAATCCCGGAAGGTAGCGAGTCCGGTGCGTGGCTGACCTAACCAGAAGGCCGGCTCGATAAGGGCCACCACTCCCGCATCAGCCATTGACTGATAATCATCAGTTGTCCGCGAAGTCATATGAACATGCGGGTCAAAAAACTTCATACCCTTAATGCTATCCAGGTACTGAGACAACGGTACCCCTGGCTGAATATCCTTTTCCGATAAATGATTACTACTGCAACACATATCTTGATTCTTTAAATTTCAATCCTTTCTGGTTTTCCTTTTAAAGGCTTACAAAATTAGAACAATGTGTAAAGCCAAATCTACGCACGCCCTACTCACAACTCACCACTCACCACTCACCTTTCCATCTCCGCATTCAGCTTCATTCGCTCCGCAATTGTTGACCAGCTTATCCTGCCCTTCACTATATTAGTTTTTAAATCCGGATTTTGTTCCACCAACTTCCTGGCTGATTCATAAGAGCTCTCGTAACATGCAAGTGCCGCGGCTTCGCGCTCCAGCGCATCTTCAGAATCAAAAACCCGCTGAATATCGGAAAAATTGGCTGCATTCATAAAGGGACTCACGCACATCCATAAAAGAGGGTTCACAGTGCGATGAGCCGCCCATCGCTCATGCGCATAATCCGACAGCGATTGTGCAAGAGCCTTGTTCATTCTATTCTTCAAGCCTGTAATTTCAAGAACGGGCTTTTCCGTAAAGATCGCCTTCAGGACCAGTTGATTCCACGCCGCCTCGTCGAGCTGCTCGGAAGGGTATGGGTTGTTACAAATAATTGCTTCGAGCACCTGACCGATATTACTGCGTATACCTTCCGCACATCGTTTCTTCCAGGAATCCGGAAAAGCCAGCAGCGGTAAAGATGAGTACAAGGCCACGAGTTCACTCATCTCCGCGTTGAGGAAAAGATTTTCAATCGCACCAATATACTTTTCTTTATCCTTTGGATTAACCTGCATCAACAACCAGACTCTCGAAAGACGATCAGTGGTCCATCCATTTATTTTTAAATCCCTTCTTGATTTTTTTAATTCGCTTTCCTCCTCCTTTGACAGCTTGAGAAGATTTTTTCCTGTCTTCCGGGGCATAGCAACAAATGCAATATTGAGTTTTGAGATGTCGCCCTTTGTGCCGACTGCCAGGCCTTCATTTTCCAACCACTTCCAGCCTTCAGGTGTCAGATTTTTCTGCAAAACATTTTTCAAAAATGTATTCAGACCAGCAAATTCATATTCAAACATCATGATGAATGCTTTTCATTTCACTACCTGATAGGGAAGCGAAGGTTATCCTCCCTCAATTTTGGAAATAAGCCTTGAAACAGGTTTTCGCCGGAGGGCCGAAAGTTAACATTTTAATGGCATGTGAATCCATAAAAACGCGCAACATTATTTGAAACCCATGGATAAAAAATCCAGCGACTGCTAAATGATGTTTCGGCCCAGAATCACGCCTGTCCAAACCGCTGCAATTCCTCCTGCAACGCTAAAAATTATATACATAAGCGCCATTCCTGGGGATTTTTGTTGAAACAAATTCATGTTCTCCAGTGCAAAAGCGGAAAAAGTGGTAAAGCCGCCGCAAAATCCAGTGCCGAGGAAAAGTCTCCATTCCAGCCCATGGGCGGATCTGTTCATGAGCACGGCCATTAAAAATCCCAGCGCAAAGGAACCTAAAAGATTAACCGTGAGCGTGCCGAGGGGAAAGGCTGAATTCAATTTTTTATCAATGGAAATGACCGCCAGGTAACGCGCCATGCTGCCAATACAACCTCCGGCGCCTACCAATAAAACATTCACAAGATTCATTAAGGTTATTATTAAGATCAAAGCCGTACTTTTCGCCTGCTTTAAACAAGAGGCAATTGTGTGCACCTTACAAAATGGGTTGTTACACCCTGAGCCGAGGATGGGAGTTGAACCCACGACCTGCTGATTACGAATCAGCTGCTCTACCCCTGAGCTACCTCGGCGGAATAATAAATACGAGGAACAAAGAACGAAGTATGAGGAACGACTCAGGAACAAGGCAATGGCAAGTTCAAAATACGATCCCTGAAGCCATAAATATAAGAACTTCCGAAATCGGAAACGTGAAAATTCCGAAGCTTTGTGAAAGTAATGGTAATAATGTAAAGACAATAATATAAATTGTCATCTTACTATGATATCGAAAAAATGCAAATACGCCATACATGCCCTGGTCCACATGGGAAAGGAACCCCACGAGAAATTTCTCATTAAAGATATTTCCGTAGCTTGTAAGATTCCCAAAAAATTTCTGGAAGCGATTCTACTGGATCTGAAAAGAGCGGGGATCCTCGGTAGCAAGCAGGGAAAAGGGGGTGGATATTTCATGAGGCGCGAACCCTTCGATGTCAACCTTGCAGAAGTGGTGCGCTTGTTTGATGGTGCCATTGCCGCCGTACCCTGCGCCACTTACAAATTTTATGAATCGTGTGCCGAATGTGAAGACGAAGAAACCTGCACAGTCAGGGATGCGTTTCTTCAGATCAGGAACGCCACGGTGGAGATGCTTAAAGCCAACACCCTTGAAGATCTGATCCGCAAAGAGACTAAATTGAAAGCGCGGAAACGAAAATAAATTCTGGTCGGACTTGCAATCTAAACCAAATTCATGTTAGATCGGTTATACCAACATAAACCATTGTTCCACCTTAATTATATACCATTATGTCAATTCGATTAGGAGATGTTGCCCCCGACTTTACCGCAGAAACGACGGCAGGGACCATTAAATTTCACGAATGGCTCAGCAATGGCTGGGGCATTTTATTCTCTCACCCTGCCGACTTTACGCCTGTGTGCACCACTGAATTGGGTTCTATGTCGAAACTCGAACCTGAGTTTAAAAAGCGCAATGTCAAGATACTTGCAATCAGCGCAGACCCGTTGGACTCCCACAAAAAATGGATCCATGATATCAACGAAACGCAGAACACCAACGTTACATACCCCCTTATCGCCGATCCTGAATTTAAGGTGGCGAACCTCTATGGCATGGTTCACCCGAATGTTGATAAATTCACGGTCCGCTCTGTATTCATTATCGGTCCTGACAAAAAAGTAAAACTGATGCTCACGTATCCCGCCTCTACAGGCAGGAATTTCAATGAGATCCTGAGGGTAGTCGACAGTCTTCAACTTACAGCCAATCACAGCGTAGCTACTCCTGCTGACTGGAAGCACGGGGAAGATGTCATTATCATCGCCGCGGTGAAAGATGAAGATATCCCGGCAAAATTCCCGAAAGGCCACAAACGTGTTAAACCCTATCTGAGGACTACTCCTCAACCCAACCTTTAGGAAGGACGAGGGACGAGGACGCTGATTTTCAAAGATTACTTTGTTGCCCAAAAACATTCTCTTTAGAACGGCCATGCATATCAGGGAAGCCGTGATCGCAGATCTTTCAATGATCAAAAAACTTTACGCGGAGGTTTCACGCCACGAAGGCGGGATCGCAAGAGTGGAAAGTGAAATTACCGATGCTTACGTAAGCGATTTCCTTGAAAAGAGTATTGAGTGCGGTTTGATCCTCGTCGCCGAACACCCTGATAAGCCCGATGCGCTGATCGCAGAAATTCACGCCTACAAACCGGGGCCCGCAGTTTTCGATCATGTGCTTTCCGATCTTACCATCGTAGTGCATCCTGATTTTCAGCAGCAGAAGATCGGACGCACGATCTTCACCATCTTTCTGGAAGAAGTTGGCATCAACCGTACGGATATTGGCCGTGTGGAACTGGTCGCCCGTGAAAGCAACCAGAAGGCCATCCGTTTTTATCAGTCCTTCGGCTTTAGCATAGAAGGCCGCCTTGAGATGAGGATCCGCACCCCCGACAGAAACTACGAAGCCGATATTCCCATGGGCTGGCAGAATCCGAACTTTGAGTTTTAGATCAGTCGACAGTCCACACCTCCCCCGGAGTCCGTCATTGCGAAGCGCCTTCACGCGACAGCGTGTTGGCGATGAAGAATCCCCTTGCAACGAAGAGCTGGATGGCAAGCCTGATAGACTGAGCTATGAAATGGAGCCGGTACAGCGACATCGTTTGAATATTCTTTATAGCGCGCGGTTAGCACCACCCCGGTCCGCGCTAGCGCCCGGACACCCCTCCTCGGAAAGGAGGGGAAAAATGCAGGTGCCGCTTCACACCTCGAACGAACTCGGAAACTCATCAGCATAATAAAACCCAATATTGTTCTCCTTTAGCCGCTCCTTCGACTTCGAAATGAGGGTCTCATCGGATTTTTTTTCAATTACTTTACGGATAATGATGTACTGAATACTTTGACCGAATTTTTCAGCCACCGATAAATAAATCGATACATCCTGCTGTGTGTTGTCTCCCATCAGAATAAATTTCTTTTCCGGAAATAAACTCAGGATCTCTTCCAGCGTACTGATCTTGTGAATGTTCCTGGCTGGTATTTTAACATTCATTACTACATGCCAAAGTTTGCGCATCTGCTTAAGGAACAAAGGACCCGGGGGGAAATTGTTGTGTGTTAGAAAACGATAGATCAGCGGATAAAGATTCTGCTCGCTATTGGATAAATATATGGGTATCGCACCCTTCGCCGTAAAGTTATTCAACAACTCCTGCATATTGACAACAGTCTTGCGTTTTTCCATCGCCGTGAACATCAGCGTGCGGAACTTTTGGATCCTCTCGCTGATAAATGAGTGCAGGAGCGTATCATCAATATCAGATATAACGATCGTATCGCCCTCCATGTAATGAATATTCTTGCTGTATAATCCATCCACCATACGCACTTCATCACCTGTGCTCAGCAAAACCTTTGTCAGCGCACCGTGAACTTCATCATTCCCGTTCTTCAAATAAAATGCACCATGTCTGTTTGTTTCCGCCTCAACCTGACCCTTCGTAAAAACTAAAATAATTTTCTGGTTGGCATATGGCCGGGTACGATATAGTTTGATCAGGGTCCGGAAAGTTTTTCTGCGACTGTATTCTTTAAAACTCAGATCATTAATTCCCGTATAAGTCACCTGGCCAAAAGTCAACGTGCTGCTTCCGTTGGAAAGGGCATAGAAACTCAGCAGTATCGGTATTTTTCGGGTCACAATCAGACTAGTAATTTTAACGCTCCCGGTACAATTTCAATTTTCAGGTGATCAGTTAAACCCATGTACTCGCCATCGATCTGAAAATGGGCTTCCTGATCAATGGTGATTTCGGCTTCCCTGCAGGAGATCACATCTGAAAACATATCCTTATCAACAAAAACGTTTAAGGCAGTCAGCCCCGCCTTGATGGCATCATCGAGGGTAACCTTTTCAACGTTGCAGATCTCGAACTTACCATCAGATACCGACCCCTCCGAGATCTGAACACCGGTTCCGTACCTATGTGCATTGGCAAAAGCCATCATAAAACCCTCTTTATGAAATGTCTCCTCAGGCGTTCGTATGGTAACGTGGTAAAGCGGTGTCTCCTGTATAGCTGAAAGCAGATGCTTCGCATAGCCCAGCAATCCCCGCTCCCCTCCTTCCTCGTACTTTTTAACGATCAGCGCATTAACCCCAATATCGCTCAGGTGGATACAGAGATGTTTATCATTGAATCTCAACATATCCATCGGCCGCACTCTTGTTGATTTGAATATCTTTTCCGCCGCTTCCAGGGGATCTTTGGGAATCTCCAGCGCCGTTGCCAGACCATTGGCCGAGCCTAGTGGTAAAATACCCATAGTGAGGTCGTAAGGTAAAAGAATCTTAGCTACCAGTTGTATGGTGCCATCCCCTCCTCCCGATACAATGCGGTCAGGTCTGAATTTTTCAATTTGTTTCTTAATATTTTTTTCATCCCGTTCTCCGGTGGTAAAATAAAATTTAGTGCCGAACCCTTTTTCTTTTACCAGCTTCTGTAACGCGAGAATGGTTTTGTCATGGTTTGTTCCGCCTGCTTTCGGGTTTATTATAAATAGAATTTTCATTTGCTTTAAGGCCTGCTGTTTAGACTAACTATTGTAATAAAAAATGACGCCGTTCCCAAGTCCCCTTTAGGGGATTTAGGGGCGGGCGGGATTTAGGGGCTTGCAGTGGCAGGTTAAATTTTCTAATTTCGCCAACTCAATTCACTTACCATTGAAAAAATTATTGATTCTCGCTTTCCTGCTCTCAGATATCTGGTGTTTTGGCCAGCAACTAAAGGTTTACGAACAGAATATTCCCGGAACGGACGTAAAATTTAAGATGGTACGCGTGGCTGGCGGCAGTTTTACTATAGGCAGTCCTGCCACAGAAAAAGGACGCGATGAGGACGAGGGGCCCCAGAAAAAAGTACAGGTCAGTGGATTTTGGATGGGTGAAAAAGAGGTTTCGTTTTCCGAATGGGACGCTTTTTTCAAAAATATGAATGTGCCGCAGACGAAAGAAATTTCAGTTGACGCGGTATCAAGACCGACAGCGCAATACATAGACCTGACGTGGGGTATGGGCCGGGATGCCCGGCAGCCAACCAACAGCATGAGCCATCAGGCCGCGCTGATGTACTGCAAATGGTTGTATGAAAAAACAGGCGTCTTTTATCGGCTGCCTACTGAAGCTGAGTGGGAATTTGCATGCCGCGCAGGAACTCAGACAGCTGCCCCGTTTGGAAATGACCCCAAAGCACTCGCTTCATTTGGATATTTTTCCGGGAACAGCGAAGGAAAATTCCATAAGACTGCGTCATTAAAGCCAAATGGTTGGGGATTGTACGATATGTTGGGTAACTTAAGCGAATGGACTTTAGACCAGTATCATGCTGATGCTTACGCAAAGTCAGGTGCCAATGCAAAAGATCCTCTGATGCCGCCGGGCTCTAAATATCCCAAAGTTGTGCGGGGCGGTTCGTATCTTGACGCGGCCGAAGAACTGCGCTGCGCCAACAGGATTGCTTCGGATGCTTCATGGAATAAGCGCGACCCCCAGATTCCGAAAAGCAAATGGTGGCTTACCGATGGTATGTATGTCGGTTTCCGCGTGGTAAGGCCTGAAAAGGCTCCGCTGAAAGAGGAAATAGAAAAGTTTTTTAAAAGTTATCTTAAATAAAAATTGCCATCTCATAAATTATCCATTATGGAAAATGAAAAATCAAAACCATCCCGTAGAGACTTTATGAAACAAAGTACGATGCTCGCCGGAGGAATTATGGCTATGCCATTGGTGTCTAAGGCTGGGTATTTCCATTCAGTTGATGACACCATCAAAGTTGCTGTTATAGGATGTGGCGGAAGGGGAACCGGGGCTGCGATGCAAGCCCTGTCAACCAAACAAAATGTGAAACTTGTCGCGATGGCCGACGCTTTCCGCGACCGGTTGGACAGCTCCTTTAAGGCGTTGACGGATGGTGATGAAGGGAATGTTAAAGACAGGGTGGCAGTGACCGAAGAAACAAAATTCGTTGGCTTTGATGCCTATAAAAAAGTAATTCCACTTGCCGATGTAGTGATCATCGCCACACCTCCCGGTTTCCGGCCCATTCATTTTGAGGAAGCTATAAATCAGGGAAAACACGTGTTCTTGGAAAAACCCCTGGCCACCGACCCTGCGGGAGTTAAGAAAGTTCTCGAAGTAGCAGAAATAGCGAAAAAGAAAAAATTGAATGTAGTTGTAGGGTTGCAACGCCACTATCAGACCTCTTATCGCGAATTATACAAACGCGTTCAGGATGGAATGATCGGCGACATCACCTCAGCACAAGTGTGGTGGAACAATGATGGCGTATGGGTCAGGCCCCGCAAACCCGGACAAACAGAAATGGAATACCAGATGCGCAACTGGTATTATTTCAACTGGTTGTGCGGTGATCACATCACCGAACAACACATTCATAACCTGGATGTGATGAACTGGTTCAAGGGCGCTTATCCTGTAAAAGCTCAGGGTATGGGCGGCCGCCAGGTACGCACCGGAAAAGAATTTGGTGAGATCTATGATCACCACTTTGTTGAATATCATTACGCGGATGGCACCATCATGAATAGTCAATGCAGACACATAAAAGGAACTTATGCCATCGTAGACGAAATGATTGTCGGATCGAAAGGCGTCGTGAAATGCGGCGCAGCAGAAATTTCCGCAAAAGGCAAGTCGCTGTATAAATTTGATAAGTCGAAAGAAAATGAACCTTATCAAAATGAACATGACGAGCTGTTCGCCGCCCTGGCAAAAGGTGAGTACAAATTCGCTGACACCGAAAACGGCGCAAAGTCCACGCTCACTTCTATCATAGGCCGCATGGCAACCTATTCCGGACAGATCATTGAATTTGATAAAACCTTAAACTCCGGAATAAGCATTCAACCGGCTAAATATGCCTGGGATGCGCCACCGCCGATATTACCTGATGCGAACGGGTTCTATCCAATTGCTACTCCCGGGGTGACGAAATATTTTTCTTGACCTCAAAAAGTGCCGGATTTACTCCGGCACTTTTTTTATTTTACGCTTACCCCTTAGCTTGCAACCTCAAGTCTAGCTAACCGTACATGCAATCATTGTTTTTCTGGAAGGAATGGCCACAAAACTACAAACCACTCTGGTTTGCCCTGTCCGGACTCTTTATTTTTTCCCTCCTGTTTTTATTGTTCACCTGGTTTCAGGGTGCTCACGGTATCATCCAATGGGAAAAGATCCAGGAACAAAAAATTGTGGAGACAACGGTCCATCAATTCAGGATGGGAAACTTTCAACTGAACATCCCAGGTGAAAGCTATGTGATCTTTGAATACCTGCAGGGAAGCGATATACAGCACAACACACTCGCCTCCTATACTTTCCTCGCAGTACTCATCATCAGCAGCATGGTGTTGCTTACCATTATTACCACGCTTAAGAAATTCTGGTACTTTCTGGGTATGGGCGTTTTCATACTTTTTGTATTCGCGTTAAGACTGGAAGTACTCCTGGTTTTTACCGTCCGTGGATTCACCATTCCCGTCATCTTCCTGTCTCTTTTCATTGTCCTCAGTTTTTGCTACAAAAGTTTCAGGCCCGCGGCCAGTTTCCAGGCCAGGCTACTTTCATTCCTCGCACTCGCCCTTGTATGCGGTGTGATCATAAACTATTTTTCAACAGTGCCATTTCCCCTCCTGCACCTGGTGGCAACAGCATATCTGCCGGCACTGATCCTGAGTATTTTGTTCATGATCATGGTGGCGCATGAGATCCTGGTTTCGTTTGTTTACATAGCAAGCCAGGGCACCTCAAAAAGCCTGCAACATTTTTCGATCATCAGCCTGATTTACATGGTAAATATTTTTATCACCTGCCTGCACGAGTTGGGTGTCGTGCAATGGCAGTTCCTGTACATCAACCTTTACCTTCTCCTTTGCACATCGG
>JBBDXJ010000346.1:0-10141 GCA_040902445.1 Cyclobacteriaceae bacterium
GGGCGCTTCGCGCCATGACTTCGCACGCTTTGGTATTGAAGTGTATCGCGCCAGTCCACGTCAGGCGGACGTTATTGTTGTAGCAGGCACCATTGTAAGGAAGATGGCACCCGTTCTTAAACGTTTATATGACCAGATGGCGGACCCCAAGTACGTAATTGCCATGGGCGTGTGCGCAGTGTCGGGCGGACCTTTTTATTATAATTCATATTCTGTTATAAGAGGTGTTGACCAGGTGATACCTGTAGATGTGTACATACCTGGTTGTCCTCCGCGCCCAGAGGCTCTTTTATATGGAGTAATGCAGTTACAGCGCAAGATCAAAGCGCAGTCAAGGCAGAGTAAAGAAATACAGGGAATAAAGAAAGAAGATCCACCGCAGGATGAGAAGCCTGCCGGGAACGGGATTCAAGCTAGTCAAACTTTATTATCATGAGTCGCGAAGATATAACCGAATTGGTTGCCAGGCAACTCCCTGAAGCCAAGCCAGGACCATGCAAGCAGCTTTTAGAGTTTATTGTCGATGCCGGTCACATCCGCATGCTGGCCGATTACCTGAAGCAAAATCCGTTGACGAAAATGGATTACCTTTTTTGTCTCACCGCTGCCGATCGCAAAGATGGCCTGAATGTCCTATACTTTATGACTTCATCCGTGTACCATCATTCTGTGCTCATACGCGTGATCCTTGCTGACAAGGCGCATCCGGTTGTGCCCACGGTAAGTGACCTCTGGAAGGCCGCTGAATTTTACGAGCGCGAGGTATTCGATCTTTTTGGAATTCACTTTGAAAATCATCCGGACCTGCGAAGAATATTCCTCAGCGATGATTGGGTAGGCTTTCCGTTGCGCAAAGACTATAAAGATACTTTTACACTTGAACGCTGAGCCATGAAAGAGATACTGGTTGATATTGATCTGAAAGAAAAAGAAGAATACATCATTAACATAGGTCCGCAGCACCCTAGCACGCACGGTGTACTCCGCCTGGAGACCTGCCTGCAGGGAGAGGAGGTAAAATACATTATTCCACATTGTGGTTATATCCACCGCGGCATCGAGAAAATGAGCGAGAAGCTTACGTACCCGCAACTCCTTCATCTTACCGATCGTATGGATTATCTCTCCGCCCATATCAATAATGAGGCGGTTGCCTTGTGTGTAGAGAATGCGATGGAGGTCCAGGTGAGCGAACGTGTGAAATATATACGCACGATTCTGGCGGAGCTCAGCCGTGTCGCTTCTCACCAGCTGTGGTGGGCAGCCTTCGGAATGGATCTTGGTGCACTAACCACATTCTTCTATGGCCTCCGCGACCGTGAAAAAATACTTGACATCTTCGAAGAATCTACCGGGTCCCGGTTAATTCAAAGCTTCATTACACCCGGGGGACTGATGAGCGACATTCACCCCAATTTCCAAAAGCGCGTGAAAGATTTTATAAAATACTTTCGCACCAAGCTGCCCGAATATGACGATCTGCTTACTGGTAATGTGATCTTCCGTGAACGCACGCAAGGTATCGGCATTCTTTCAAAGGAAGATGCCATCGACTATGGCGTAACAGGTCCCAGCGGCCGCGGCTCCGGTTTTCATTGTGACATCCGCAAGATCGCGCCTTATAGCGCTTACCCTCTGGTGGAGTTCAATGAGATCACTTTTGCGGAAGGCGATACCTACCACCGCTACCTGGTGCGCATGAAAGAGATGTGGGAATCACTCAATATAATAGAGCAGCTCATAGACAATATACCGCAGGGTGAGATCATGTTGAATTTGAAAGCGATTAAGGCTCCGAAAGGAGATTACTATCAGCGCGTGGAGACAGCGCGCGGTGAGCTCGGAGTCTACATTGTGAGTGATGGTGGACCTTCACCCGCCCGCATTAAATACCGTTCTCCGAATTTTTCGAACCTTTTTGTATTGAACAAAATTTCCGCCGGTCATAAGATCGCAGATCTTGTTGCCATCAGCGGTTCTCTCGACCTGGTTATCCCCGACATAGACCGATAAATGAATTGCGATGTACGACTTCACAGCAATGACCGACTCAATAAACAAGTACCTGAACGTAAATTTTTCTCCGTTCTGGGCCGGGCTTATCGCTATGATTTTGCTCGGAGTGACTATACTCACTTTCTATTCAGTGCTCGGCTTATACCTGGTTTACGCTGAACGCAAGATCTGTGCCCGTATGCAGAACCGTGTGGGGCCGAACCGTGTGGGTCCGATGGGATTATTTCAGACTGTGGCTGATCTCATTAAATTATTATTAAAAGAGCTGATCTACATTAGAAATGCCGATGCATTGCTGTTCAATATCGCCCCTTTCATTGTGATCGCGGCTTCCATTATGGCCATAGGCGCCATTCCTTTCGCGAAAGGATTGCAGGCCATTGATCTTAACATCGGTGTGTTATACGTACTAGCCATCTCCAGTTTGGGTGTGATCGGTATTCTGATCGCCGGATGGGCCAGCAATAGCAAATATTCGGTGATCGGTGCAATGCGAAGCGGTGCGCAGATTATCAGCTACGAGTTGTCTGTAGGCCTGGCGTTATTATGTATCATCACGTATGCCGGTTCCATGCAACTTTCTGAGATCATCGCCTCTCAGAAGGATGGCTGGTGGATATTTAAAGGACACATCCCTGCATTGATCGCGTTTGTCATCTTCCTCATTGCCGGAACAGCGGAAACCAATCGTGGCCCGTTTGATCTTGCTGAAGCGGAATCAGAACTTACGGCAGGATTTCATACTGAATATTCCGGGATCAAGTTCGCGTTCTTTTTCCTAGCGGAATACATGAACATGTTCATCATCGCTGCGATTGCTACAACCCTTTTCCTTGGTGGGTGGCTGCCATTTCATTTATTCCAATGGGATGGCTTCAACAGGGTGATGGATTTTATTCCTCCGGTATTCTGGTTCTTTGGTAAAACTGCACTGGTCATTTACCTGATGATGTGGTTCAAATGGACCTTCCCGCGGTTGCGGATCGACCAGTTGTTAACGCTGGAATGGAAATACCTCCTGCCCATTAATTTAATGAACCTTGTAATGATCGCCTTCTTAACACTTATGCAATGGCACTTCTGAACACTATAAAAGAAACGGGCAACTACTTCCGCGAGATCTGGCAGGGGGTGAATTCACTTTTTCGCGGCCTGAAAGTAACGGGAAAATATTTCGTAAAACCCGGCGCAAACGTTTCACAACACTATCCGGAGAACCGCGCTGAGCTGAAGATGTTCGACCGTTTCAAAGGCGAATTGATCCTGATACATGATGAGAACAATCAACATTCGTGTAACGCCTGCAACACTTGTGAACGCAAGTGTCCCAACGGCTCCATCCAGGTAATCTCCACACGCGTGCAGGGTGAAGACGGCCGGACAAAACGCGTTTTGGAAAAATACATCTATCATCTGGACATGTGCACTTTCTGTGGATTGTGCGTGGAAGCCTGCGAAGAAAGTGCACTCACCTTCGGGCAGGGGTTTGAACATGCGGTGTTTGATAAAAGCAAGCTGACTAAAACATTGAATAACCCAGGGTCAACCTCTAAAGCAAAACCGGAATGACCGGGCAAAAGATCATATTTTTTATGCTGGCTGCTTCTGTAGTAGGTTTTTCCATTCTTTCGGTGCTTGACAGACGAATACTCAGGGCAGCAATCTATTTGCTCTTTGTGCTGGTAGCGATAGCAGGATTGTACTTTATGATGAATTACCAATTTCTTGCAGCCGTGCAACTTGTGCTCTATGCGGGCGGTATTGTAGTGCTCATTATTTTTTCTATTCTGCTTACCAGCCAGATTAACAGCAGGCTTGACCGGCCGAAATTCAGTCATTTGCTCTCCGGGATCTTAACGGCTTTTGGTGGAATTGCGCTTTCAATCATTACAGTTTTACAGTTTACATTCAAACCTGTACAGGCAGAAGCATTGGACGTTAATATGCGAACCATTGGGCTTCACTTGATGGGCACAGGGGCTGACGGTTATGCATTGCCTTTTGAGGTGATCAGCATATTACTCTTAGCTGCTTTGGTTGGGACTATTTTTATCACGAGAAAATCAAGTGCATGAACTTGCAATCTGAGATACCGCTTCATTATATGATCGTGTTGAGTACCCTGCTCTTTTTCATAGGATTGCTAGGCGTGCTTATCCGCAGGAACCTCATCACTATGCTTATGGGTATTGAACTGATGCTGAATGCGGTGAACATCAACTTTGTCGCGTTCAATCATTACTTGTATCCGCATCGTATGGAAGGGCATTTCTTTGCTTTGATCGTCACGGCCATCGCGGCAGCAGAAGCTGCGGTAGCGATTGCTTTGATCATAAATATTTACCGCAGGTTTGCTACCGTGAGTGTTGACGATGTTGACGAACTGAAATATTAAATGCCATGGACTTTTCGTTTACACTGCTGATCATTCTCATTCCCCTGGCTATTTTTTGTGTGCTGGGCTTGTTTGGGAGCCGGGTGAAACCGGCGGTGGCAGGAATAGCGGGTACAGCAGGTTTGTTTATTGTTACCATCCTTTCGTATTACACGGCTTACAATTATTTCAGCATGTTCCATGCTGAAGACGGATATCTGCCAATTAAGGCGTTCAGTATTCTCTGGCTCACGTTTACGGATGAGCTGCAGATCCACCTTGGGGTTTTGCTTGATCCATTATCGGTATTGATGCTGGTCGTGATCACGACCGTATCATTAATGGTCCATATTTATAGTCTGGGCTACATGAAAGGTGAAAGGGGATTTCAGCGATACTATGCATTTCTTTCGCTTTTTACCTTTTCAATGCTGGGCCTTGTAGTGGCTACTAACATTTTCCAGATGTACATCTTCTGGGAATTGGTTGGCATCTCGTCATACCTGCTCATTGGTTTTTATTATGAAAGACCCGCTGCTGTGGCCGCCTCAAAAAAAGCATTCATTGTCACACGTTTTGCCGACCTTGGATTTCTCATTGGTATTTTATTATTATCATTTAATACCGGCACTTTTGATTTTGCGATACTTACAAATGTGGCTGGTCCCGTAATAGCACAGACAACGAGTACGGTTTTTATGGGACTTTCTGTTACCACCTGGGCGATGTTACTCATCTTTATGGGCGGTGCAGGTAAATCAGCGATGTTTCCGCTGCACATCTGGTTGCCTGATGCGATGGAGGGCCCAACTCCGGTTTCGGCTTTGATCCATGCTGCCACGATGGTGGTTGCTGGCGTTTACCTGGTGGCAAGACTATTCCCCATCTATGCTTTGTCTGCTCCGGATGCGCTTGAAGTAATTATGTATCTCGGAAGTTTTACCTCGTTGTTTGCAGCAGTCATTGCCTGTACCCAGCTCGATATTAAAAGGGTGCTCGCATATTCCACGCTCTCACAGATCGGCTACATGATGGTAGCGCTTGGTGTTTCAGGCTATGGTGGTGAGGCCGGTCTTGGATATATGGGCTCGTTGTTTCATTTGTTCACGCACGCTTTCTTCAAGGCATTGTTGTTCCTTGGGGCAGGATCTGTTATTCATGCGGTCCATAGCAATGTGATGAATGACATGGGAGGCCTTCGCAAATATATGCCTGTAACACACATCACATTTCTTATCGCGTGTCTAACCATTGCAGGAATTCCTCCGCTGTCCGGTTTTTTTAGCAAGGATGAGATTCTCGTAGCAGCGTTTGAACATAATAAAATAATATTTGCTGTACAGTGGCTGGTAGCAGGTATTACCGCATTCTACATGTTCCGTTTATATTTTAATATTTTCTGGAATCGTACGCCTGCATTTGAGCACACTCCCCATGAGTCGCCTGCCACCATGACGTTGCCGTTAATCTTCCTGGCTGCAGCTTCAATCTTTGCAGGCTTCGTTCCTTTTCACGAACTGGTCACCAGCGATGGTAAAACTTTTCACACCGGGTTTCATTGGATGATTGCAATCCCTTCAGTTTTGATTGCCCTTGCAGGGATCGGAGTTGCAACTTTGCTCTATTATAAACAGAATTCAAAAGCGGAAAATATTGCGCGTAGCCTGAAGGGCTTTTACACAGCCGCTTCCAGAAAGTTTTATATCGATGAAGGGTACCTTTACCTCACGCGCAATATCGCCTTCGCATTTATTTCCAGACCGGTGGCTTGGTTCGACCGGCATGTCGTGGATGCTGCGATGGACCTTATCGGAAACTCAACGGTGCAGCTGTCTGGAGCGATCCGGAAAATTCAATCTGGACATATTCAGTTGTACATCTGGTTTTTTACATCGGGCGCGTTATTGCTGACATTGATTATCCTTTATTTAAACTAGCTATTGATCATGAATCCACTGCTCTTTCTCCTGGTTATTCCGATCCTGACCATGTGCGCCATTGTACTGACACAAGACCTGAAAAAGGTGCGCTTGATCTCGGCAGCAGGGATGAGTGCACAATTGCTTTTTGCCTTTATACTGCTTTACTGGTTCTATCAGCAGCGTCATGCCGGGAATACGGCTCCGATGCTCTTTGTTTCGAGCACCACCTGGTATGAATCATTTAACATACAATTAAAGTTTGGTATTGACGGAATCTCCGTTGCAATGATTCTGTTAACCTCCATCGTCACATTTGCGGGAGTGTTTGTTTCGTGGCAGGTCGATTTTCTCCGCAAAGAATTTTTCCTATCGCTGATCCTCCTGGCTACCGGGGTCTTTGGATTCTTTATCTCCCTGGATCTGTTTACCATGTTCCTCTTTTATGAATTGGCTGTGATCCCTATGTATCTTCTCATCGGTGTCTGGGGCACCGGCCCTAAAGTATACTCAGCGATGAAACTTACATTGATGCTGATGGGCGGGTCTGCTTTGTTGTTAGTGGGGCTGCTGGGGATATATTTTAATTCAGCGCCTGAAGGAGGAAGACTCACTTGGGATCTGACGGAGATTGCAAAAGTAAATATTCCTGTCTCGGCGCAGCTGTTCTTTTTTCCATTCACTTTTGTTGGTTTTGGAATACTGGGCGCGCTCTTTCCGTTTCACACGTGGTCTCCGGATGGCCATGCTTCTGCGCCTACGGCAGTGTCAATGCTGCACGCAGGAGTGTTGATGAAGCTTGGCGGCTATGGATGCTTCAGGGTGGCAATGTATCTGTTGCCTGAAGCAGCGCATTCTTTGGCGTGGATCTTTATTATTCTCACCACCATCAGTGTTGTCTATGGAGCTTTTGGAGCTATCTGGCAAAAAGACCTGAAATATATTAATGCGTATTCTTCGGTGAGTCACTGCGGCCTGGTGCTTTTTGCGCTGCTGATGATGAATGAAACTGCTACAACCGGTGCATTTCTGCAGATGATCTCTCATGGATTGATGACTGCTCTTTTCTTCGCTCTCATCGGAATGATCTATGGCCGCACGCACACACGCATGATCAACGAAATGGGTGGATTAATGAAGGTGATTCCGTTTTTATCCGTGCTGTATGTCATCGCAGGTCTTGCTTCCATCGGCTTACCTGGTTTGAGTGGCTTTGTTGCGGAGATGACCATTTTTGTCGGAGCCTTTCAGAATACTGATACATTTCACCGCATAGCAACGATAATTGTCTGCTCTTCGATTGTGATCACTGCTGTCTACATATTGCGTGTAGTGGCTATTTTGCTCTTGGGTCCCGTAAGGAATGAGCAATATCTGAAGTTACAGGATGCGCAATGGTTTGAAAGAGTGGGCGGCATCTCGTTGGTCGTCTCAATTGCTGCGATTGGCCTTGCTCCGCTCTGGCTTTCTAATCTTTTGCGGGAACCGCTTGAAACAATACTCCAACCCTTTACAAAGCTATGACCTGGAATAGCCTTTATATCATGCGACATGAGGTGCTGCTCACCATACTGATCCTATACCAGCTTGTTGCCGATATATCAGAAAAAAATGATAAAAGCAGGGTTGTACATATCACCATCATCACGTTCTTCATCGTCACTGTTGTCGGATTCTTTCCTTCCGGAGATGCCAACCTCTTTGGAAGTATGTATATCAGCGATGACCTGAGATTGCTATTGAAGAATATTTTAGGTGTATCCACGCTCATCGTCTTGCTTCAGGCATCGACATGGTTGCGCGATCCGCAACAAGGAGCGCGGACGGGTGCATTTTGTTTATCGATCTTCGCCACGCTCATGGGAATGTTCTTCATGATCTCCGCGGGAAATTTTCTCATGGTGTATTTGGGACTGGAACTGGCCACAATACCGCTTACATTACTGGCCGCGTTTGATAAAGGGTTAAGGCGTTCGGCGGAAGCCGGTATCAAGTTGCTGATGTCATCCGCAGTTTCATCAGCGGTGCTCTTGTTTGGCCTTTCTATGATCTACGGCATCTATGGCACTTTCTATTTTTCAGAACTCGCTTTGTTATCTAATAGCAGTTCTCTGGCGATACTTGCGTTGACCTTTTTTTTGTGTGGATTGGGTTTCAAACTTTCTCTGGTGCCTTTTCACTTCTGGACAGCGGATGTATACGAAGGCGCACCCCTGGCTGTTACTACTTACGTTTCGGTGGTTTCGAAAGGTGCAGCTTTGTTCACCCTGATGCTTGTACTTTACCGGGTATTCGGCCACCAATCCGATATTTGGCTGATGGCGCTTTATCTGCTATCGGTGATCACTATGGTAGTAGGCAATCTTTTTGCTCTTCGTCAGAAAAATATGAAGCGCTTCCTTGCATTTTCTTCTATTACACAGGCTGGCTTTATGATCCTCGGTTTTATGAACACTGACGTACTTGGGATGACAACTATTGTTTACTTCATGCTGATCTACGGATTTTCGAACCTGGCAGTCTTTGGTGTACTGTCGATTGTGTTCAACGCTACCGGCAAGGAAGATATGGATTACCTGAGTGGATTCTACTCCACCAATCCGAGGCTGAGTCTGATCATGCTGGTATCCCTATTTTCCCTTGCTGGCATTCCTCCTGTAGCCGGTTTTTTTGGAAAGTTCTTTTTGTTCACAGCAGTGGCTTCTAGCGGCATGTATATTCTGGTACTAATTGCCGTGCTGAACGCCACACTTTCACTCTACTACTATCTGCTTGTTGTGAAGGTGATGTTCATTAATAGAAATGAATTGCCTATTGGCAGGCTTTCCTCGACGGCGTATGAGAAAATAGCATTTGCACTTTGCCTGGGAGGTGTGTTGATTATCGGATTTGCAAGTTCTGTTTATGAATATATCGAATCTGTGATGTAGTTTTTCCTTTGTCGCTATCGTGGGTGGGGTGCCGAGATGGTTCAGGTGAAGGAACTATTCCGTTGTAACGAAGTGAAGGTGAAAAGAACCTGCCTTCATTTAAATATGTGCGGACGGGTCCGCAATCCTTTGTTTTCACCTGGACTGGACACTTTTCCAACTCAGGATGGGGTTTCATTAAGGGTAGATTATAAATCATGAGCATACCTAACAAAAGTCATAAAAAAGGGGAGGGCAGTCCGGTATCTTTTAATTGTGGTGTAGAAAACCTCCGTTAAACTAAAATTGAACATGACTAAACTAGTGGAACACCTGGAAGAAGCGACCATCCGTTTTGCAGGAGATTCCGGTGACGGCATGCAATTGGCTGGCACGCAATTTTCCGAAACCTCAGGGTTTGCCGGCAATGAGGTGAATACGTTTCCCGATTATCCGTCGGAGATACGCGCGCCTGAAGGAACGTTGTATGGCGTGAGCGCTTTTCAGGTTCACTTTGGTACGTGTAATATCCACACTTCAGGTGATTTTATTGATGTGCTTGTTGCGATGAATGCTTCTTCACTCAAAGTGAACGTTGCTAACCTGAGAAAAGGCGGTATCATCATTGTCAATACGGAAGGTTTTGATGCGCGGAATCTTGCTCTTGCACAATACACTTCTAACCCACTGGCGGATGGAAATCTTAAGGATTATGAAGTGCATGCAATCGATATCAGCAAGGAGATCAAGGCTGCGCTGGGAGACCTTGATGTACCTTCAAAACTGATCAGCAAGACTAAAAACATTTTTGCGCTGGGGATCGCCTACTGGTTGTTTAGCCGCCCTCTTGACGCCACAATTAACTGGATCAATAAAAAATTCAAAGGTAAAGACGACATCATCCTGGCTAATATTCATGCGCT
>JBBDXJ010000347.1:0-40450 GCA_040902445.1 Cyclobacteriaceae bacterium
AAAAACAGAAAAAAATCGGCATCACCTATTGTTTTTCAACATAGAAGCTGGTGGACGGAATCTGCTGTATCGGGAATGGGCTTTAGCCCAAACTATTCCTCCATCGGCGAGGCAAATGTCGGAGATCACATCAGCACAGGGGAACAAAAAGAAATATCCCGGGGCCGCCAGTGTATCTGGTTAGTCCCGGGATTTTATAGTTAGCGCACTAACTATTTAGTCAGTGGAATCAATGATAATAACCATCTCCCTCGCGTAGCACCAAAGAAAATTACTTTGTAATCGAATGATAAGGGTGATTTTCGGGGTTTTCACTTGTGGATTGCTGCTTATCCTTGCAAACAATGCTACTTGAGATCGGTCGCTATTTATTGGGTGTCGCTTTCGTTGGTCCCGCTGTATGGCGATTTATCGACAATCCTTGAGCGACCTCTTGCTGACAATCTCTTATGTTGTGATAAAAGGGGATAAAAAGCTACGATTTGCGGCACATATGACTGATTGTTGTCATATATCATTTCCTGATGATGCTAATTTAGATTTCCTCATTTGGCATAGTGCCATTTGCATCAATTAATGAATCCGTGCGCTTATGCCGGATTTATTTTAACTTCACCTTCAGTTTAAACTATATATGAATGAATAAAATAAGTATGATAAACTTTCGTTTGCCCCAAATCGCGTTAACATTTTATTCATTGTTTGCTCTGATTCCGCATGTTTTTTCTCAAACGCCAGCCAGCGAGGTCAAATTTTCGAAGTATCATCTTTGGGATGAATTCTATTCAGAAGGCGTTAATGTAGCCGATATCAATAAAGACGGAAAAACCGATATAGTTGCAGGAGCACGATGGTTTGAATCCCCTGACTGGAAGGCTCATGATATATGGGAGCATAAAAAGTTTGATTACACCAAAGGCTATAGTGATTCCTTCCTCAATTTTGTTATGGATGTGAATGAAGATGGCTGGATCGATTTGATCTGTTTTGATTTTCCCGGCCGTGAAGTTTATTGGTTAGAGAATCCAAAAGGGCAGGACATTTTGTGGAAAAGATCTCTGATTGATTCCGTTGCATCGAATGAATCGCCCATGATGGTTGATATTGATGGCAATGGCAGAACGGATCTTGTATTTGGAAATGAGAAACTTGGACAGATGGCATGGTCGACTCCCGTGGTCAACGCAAAGAAGGTTACCTGGAAACGCACAGCGATCAGCGAAAAAAACGCCACGGGCACTGGAATGTTTTCGCATGGCCTTGGCTGGGGCGACATAAATGGCGATGGCATTAAAGATGTTATTATAAGGGGAGGCTGGTGGGAAGCGCCCAAAGATATGAAGTTATCTCCCTGGAAATTTCACGAGGCTGATCTTGGCGAGTCATGCGCCCAGATGTTGACTTATGATTTTGACAATGACGGAGACAATGACGTAGTATCTTCTTCCGCACATGAATACGGTTTGTGGTGGTATGAACAATCGCGCGACAAAAATGGAAAAAGTTTCTTCATCACTCATACGATTGATAGTACTTTTTCGGAATTGCATAGTCTCGTGTTGGATGATATAAACAGGGATGGTCTCCCGGATCTGATAACCGGGAAACGATACTTTTCTCACCAGGGCCGGGGCCCGGGAGGTTTGGAACCTGCGGTACTCTATTGGTTTGAGTTATTAAAGGACGGAAGGAACAAGCCTGTCTGGGTCCGGCACCTAATCGACAATAATTCCGGTGTCGGGATTCAATTTGTTACGGAAGACATGAACAAAGATGGCAAGCCGGATATCGTTATTTCAAACAAGAACGGCGTGTTTTATTTCCAACAACAATGAGGTTTGTGAATTTTGGCCATGGTCCGTTGACTGTGGACCGTGGACGGTGAACCGATACCTTTTCCGTCGACCAAACCCCAGTATCTGTCGAAAACCGTCGTTATCCCTGTTAAACGCGGATTTTATTTACTACCTTTTACCTCCGGCATTTTATCTCGCAACCTAAATTCAGTTTTTTATGAAAAAAAATCATTTCTTTGTGGCCGCTGCCTTCCTTGCGGTGGTCGTGCTGATCAGTGCAAACCTCAGGGATAAAAATCCCTACGGTTTTGAGAATGGCACACCCGACATTCAATCCATCAATGGCCTGGCTTTTGGACCAGATGGGATTCTATTTATCGGCGATTCAAAGAAAGCCTCGATCGTTGCTATTGACACAAAGGACAAAACTTTGGTGCAACAAGGGCAGGCAGTTGAGATGAAAAATATCGATCAAAAGATCGCGGCGCAATTGGGCACCGAAGCTAAAAACATCAGCATCCTTGACCTTGCCGTAAATCCAGTTTCGAAGAGAGTTTACATCGCTGTTCAAAGTATGGATGGCTCGCCGGTGCTGCTTACAATCGAAGGCGAAAAAATACAACCTGTAAATCTCAAAAACATTTTCTTCAGCACAGTATCCATCGCAAATGTCCCATCAGAAGATGCCAAAGACCAGCGCGGACGTCCGTTGCGTGGATTGGCCATCTCCGACCTGGTCTATGCTGATGGAAGCGTGATGGTAAGCGGAATTTCAAATCAGGAGTTTAGTTCCACCTTCCGTAGAATACCTTTTCCTTTCAAGGATAAACAGGACCAGGCGTCCCTCGAAATATTTCACGCAGCCCATGGAAAATATGAAACTAACTCACCGATCAAGACCTTTACTACAGCTGACCTCAATGGTAAAAAATATCTGGTGGCAAGTTATACCTGTACACCCCTTGTTCTTTTCCCTATGGATGAGTTGAAATCCGGAAAACATGTGAAGGGAAGGACAGTAGCTGAATTTGGCGCCGGTAACTCACCAATTGATCTACTGTCTTTTAAGAAGGGAGATGAATCTTTCCTCATCATGGCAAATTCAAGCCGTCCGGTAATGCGGATAAAATATAAGAGTCTTGAAAGCTTCCAAGGTTCGCTTACCGAACCGATAAAAGAAAGCTATGGCACGGCCGGGGTTGATTTCGTCACCCTGCCTGTGGTAAATGTTCAACAAATGGATATTCTGGATGACACGCGGATCCTTGTTCTGCAGAGAAAGGTCAACGGCGATCTCGATCTGTATACCGCTTCAAGTGAAAGATGGTTCTGAGAGATAAAGTCTGGATCAGGTCAGGTTTATTACCGGGCCTGATCCTTTCTTTTTGTCTTGCGGCTTGTCTGCAAAAGAGGGATATACCCTCAGCTATCGCAATCAAATGGGACGACAGTGTTGCAACAGGTTTTGTTGTTCCGCGTCAATTAGTATCAACGGTTTCTGACGACTCTGTCAGGGATGGCTTACGTATTCATTTAGTTCGCGACACTCCTCAGCCACCCGTGCTTGGTGAATACAGGATTTTAAATGATGAAGTAATTTTTCAACCCTTGATCCCTTTTACCCGGGGGCTCACCTACGAAGTGCGGTTTAAGAATCAATCGCTGGCAACAATCAGAATTCCTCCTGTGGATCCGGCGCGGGCTCCGGAGCTCATCGCCATATATCCGACCCAGGATACCTTGCCGGAGAATTTATTAAAAATGTACCTCGAGTTCTCACAACCCATGAAGGAAACAGATCCGCTTTCATATGTCCGGCTCGTCAGGAATGGAAGAGACACCATGCCTGAAGTTTTTCTCGATCTTCGTCCTGCCCTGTGGAATAACGAAGGCACATTGCTTACATTATGGCTTGACCCTGGCAGGATCAAAAGAGATCTGCAGCCCAATAAAAGTTTAGGAGCGCCGCTCCTGGCGAATCAGACCTACAAACTGGTAATTGACAAGAGATGGCCGTCTAAATCTGGCGCGCTATTGAAGAGGTCATCCGACAAAACTTTTTTTGCAGGAGCTCGCGATAACCTTTCACCTGATCTGGCTTTGTGTAACATTTCAATACCACGACCGGGAACAAAAGATCCTCTGAGAATTGACTTGCCTGAAACGCTTGACTGTGTTTTGCTGAAAGAAGCCATTGATGTCATCGACAGCCACGCAAAATCCGTTGAAGGCAAAGTCAACATCACTGATGAAGAAACTGTATTACTTTTTATTCCGGCCGCAGAATGGCAACGTGGGTCGTACTTTTTAAGAAGTGAGTCGCGTCTCGAGGATCTGGCAGGCAACAACCTTAACCGCTTATTTGACCGTGACATGACTGTCCAACAAGCGGAGATCCAAAAAGATTTTCATAAGCTCGAATTCACGATCCGTTAGCAAAATTGGATTTATTCTGATAACTGAAAGCGATGAAGTTGTCTGCGAACATTCTGACTCGCGCACCACTCACCACTCACTATTTCATCGCACATATTCATTAACCGTTTCCGGAGTGATCTCGATCAATCCCGTATTGACTGAATGCGGCAGTGCGTGTACCCCGGTAGATAAATATTTTGGTTGAAACGCGCTGATATTATGAGCCATATCAAAAACAAACTCGGCTCCGTACCAGACGAACGTTTCGCGTTTTTGGTCAACAAGATATTGCAAGACTCCTTCTTTCATCAGGTTCATTAAAACAGGAGAAGCATCTACGTTCGTTCCGTAAACTTTTCCTGCAACGTCCATCTCCTTCAAGCCCAGTCCGATACCAGGACCTGTTTCGGAGGTGAACCCACATACTGCTACCAGGTCGCGATAGGTATTGATCAGATCGGTGGTAATGCGCGCAGTCTCTTCGATAGTATTGTGTGTTTCAAACTCGCCTATATATTCGAGGTTTGAAAATTTTTTCAGTGCATCCTCTAAACCTGTAAAGCCCGCCTGCTGATTCGAGAGATTTAAGATCCCCACCGCTGCCACCTTTCCTTTTTTTCCTTTTGCCAGGGTTCCAACAGCCTCTCCCTGTTTGTAGCCCATCTGGTACCAGTCACTTCCAAGAAAGCAATGCCTTTTACTTTCTACTTCCGAATCATAGACAATGGTAGGAATGCCTGCTTCCACGGCTTTGTTTATGGCTGCGGCAATTCCGGGATCAGTTCCATTGATTAACATCCCCGCCGGCCGGCTTGCAATCACTTCTTCAATTGCTTTTATCTGAGCGGGTATGTTCCAATCACTTGGCCCGACAACACTTACTCTAACGCCCCTGTACTTTCCCCAGGCTCTGAAAGCCACTTGATCCCTGGATGCATACAACGGGAGGCTCGTTGCCGTAGTTACCATCACATATTCTTCATTCGGATCAACTTCCGTTATTGCAAATGAGCTGTCATTTAACATTATGCGGTTGCCTGCCATATTCTGCCGGGGAGGACCTTCACAGGCGAAAAACAAAATCAATAAAAGCAAAAGTGGTGTTGAGGTATTCATGTGGTGAGTGTTGTTCGTTCTTCTTATTGAATGTAATTTTCTTTATCAGTTGCTAGTATTTAGTCCATGGACCATCGACTTTGCATTGACTTACTCCGTTTTCCTCTGAACTGCAAGGTCCAGCCAAATTGCACCGATCAAAATAATTCCGATAATAATTTCCTGCCAGTATCCTGAAACACGGCTTAAGACCATGATATTGGAGATCACGCCGATCAAAATTGTTCCCAGCAACGCTCCGAAAATTTTTCCCTGTCCGCCTTTTAAACTTGCGCCGCCGAGGATTACGGCTGTGATAACACGCAGCTCCATGCCATTTCCGATTGACGAGATGGCGGCGCCAAGGCGGGAGGTGAGTAGTATTCCAGCTAGCCCGGCAAGGAAAGCGGATAGGATGAACCCAAACATTTTCACTTTTTTTACATGGATACCCGAAAGTTCGGCTGCAATTTCATTTCCCCCGATATAATAGTATCTGCGGAAGAAAACCGTATAGGTGGTGAGGTAATGAAAAAGAATGACGATGATGAGCATCCACCATACGGGTGATTGGATGCCAAGCATCTTACTTTGCCCGATATATATAAATTCGTAAGGGAGATTTTGTATTCCTGCACCTGCAATCATCAGGGCAATACCCCGCACCATTCCCATCGTGGCCAAAGTCTGAATAAGAGGATTGATGCCGATGTATGAAATAAAATAACCATTGAACAAGCCGACCAGGAGTGCTGCCGACAATCCACCTGCGATCGCAACAATGGAATTGGTTTCGGCTATCATCATTAGCCAGGCCGTTAATGCGCCGGCCATGGCTGCAACCGAACCCACCGACAGATCAAAAGCTCCTGAGATCAGCAACACCATCATGCCTACGGCTACAATGGTTTCTACGGAGGAATTTAGCAGGATCTGTTGAATGTTCTGGAAGGTAGGAAACTGTCCCGGAAAAATAATCGATGCAATAATAAATGTGATCACGATAAAAAGTGTCAACGTGTAAGTCCGTTCCCGGAACAAGGATTTAATAAATTGCATATCGTTTTAATTTACCGTGTTCAAGCCCGAAGCCAGGTGAAGTATTTTTTCTTCCGTCGCGTTTTCTTTAGAGATCTCGCCGGCCACCATTCCCTGCCAAATTACAATTATCCGGTTAGCCAGTGTCAGTACTTCAGGCAGTTCGCTGGAGACAAGGAGGATTGCGGTGCCCTGTCTTGCCAGGTTGTGCAACAGTTCATAAATTTCAAACTTGGCCCCGACATCCACCCCCTGGGTTGGTTCATCGACGATAAGTACTTTAGGTTCCATGCTTAGCCATCTGGCTAGTATGGTTTTTTGCTGATTACCCCCGCTGAGTTCCTTTATTTTCTTATCCAGGGAAGGTGTAGAAATATGAAGTTTTTCTTTGAAACTTTCAGCAATTGATATCGATGCCTTTTCGGGAATGTATTTTGCAAAGCCCGCCCCGGCGTATTTTGCCGCCAGCATGTTTTCCGTCATGCTCATATCTGCGAAAATACTTTGTTGTTTGCGGTCTTCTGCCACATAGGCAATTCCACAGGTCACTGCGTCTGACGTATTGGTGAAATGGCAGGGTGAATCATAAAGCATCACCTCTCCATTTGTTTTTTGAAGTGCGCCGAAAATAGTTTTTGCAATTTCCGTTCGGCCCGCGCCAATTAATCCCGCTAGTGCAACAATTTCTCCCCTCGCCACCTGGAAACTTATATTGTGGAACCCTTTGCCACTCAGGTTTTGTACTTTAAGCGCCACTTCCTTTTGGGCGAAATTTTCAAACGTCTGTTGACCTAATGAACGACCTACCATGAGGCTGATCAACTTATCCTGATTTACTTCTTCGATCGGAAGAGTACCCTGGACTTTTCCATCCTTTAAAACTGTTACACGATCGGCTATGAGAAATACTTCAGCCAAACGATGGGAAATATATATGATGCCCACACCTTTCGCGGTGAGCTTTTTGATGATCTGGAACAGGATGCGTGTTTCTTTTTCTGTAATGGAAGCAGTGGGTTCATCCAGAATAAGGATTTCCGGTTCTTTCACAAGGGATTTGGCTATCTCAATCATCTGTTCCTGCGCCGGCGACAGATCTTTTACCAGCATGTCAGGTTTAATATCCTGTAATTCCAGACCTGCCAGCACCTGGCTTGTATCCACGTATAGTTTTTTATAATCGATGAAGCCGAACCGGTTGAGGGGGTAATGATTGAGAAAAATATTTTCGGCCACTGACAGGGTATTGACAAGACTGCGGTCCTGATAAACAATTGCAATCCCTTTTTTTCCGGCTTGCTGATGGTTATTAAAAGTTACGAGCTCACCTTTTAAGTGAAGGGAACCTTCATCGGGTTTCAGATTACCGGCAACAATATTCATCAGTGTGCTCTTTCCGGCACCGTTTTCTCCACACAGTGCATGCACTTCTCCCGCTTGAAGGGTAAAGGAAACATCGCTTAATGCCTTGACCCCGGAGAAAGATTTGCTTATGTTTTTGAGATCCAGCATTAGTTGTGATCTTTCAGGTAAATTACTTTATTTTCTTTTGCCGAGGCATAGGCTGCATAGGCAAGACGCAAAGTTTCAAGATTATCAACGCCGCTTGTCTCGGCGGAACCCGTGCCCGTTATGGCATTCAGAATACTTTTATTGCAATCATAGATTGAACTGTGTACCACAGCGTAGTCCGGGTTTACCCAGGAGAAATGCCTGGGAGTAGCATTGATGACCTCGACTCCAGCATCAGTTACAAGACTTACCTCATAATTTTCTTTCACGCTGATCACTCCCCCAGTACCCTCGATATGCACTAGCGTTTGGGGAAAATGCGGGATCTCTTGCCTGGTTGCGACAGACAATTCAACAAGACAGCGGCATCCATTTTTGAAAGTGATCAGGATAGTTGCGACATCTTCTCCTTTTACACCAGGAGTTACCCGGCTCACCTGCGCATATAGATAATCCGCTTCCCCAAAAAAGAACCGCGCTGTATCAAGTAAATGGACCCCCAGATCCGCAATGACCATTTCTTCGATCTCTTTGAGGAATGGTTGATTGTCGAAAATGGGAAAAGCATGGCTGCAGGTGATACGTGCCCTGAATATGCTTCCAGCCACTCCGTTATCCAGTAACTGTTTTACTTTGCGCATGGGAGCCTGAAAACGCCAGTTCTCATGTATATAAAGCTGAACGCCTTTTTTCCTGCACAATTCCACAACTTCCTTTGATTCACGCCAGGTTGGAGTTAAAGGTTTTTGACAGATCACCGTGGTGTTATACTTTGCCGCAAGTTTAACAGCGTGCGCATGCGTATCGGATGAGCTGATAATTTCTAACACGTCGGGTTTACTACTCTTCAGCATTCTCTCCACATCCCCAAAAACTTCAGCAATCCCGAAGCGTTTTTGGAAATCGTAAGCCCTGTCAATGACCTTGTCGCAGGCCGCCACGATCTCTACCTCCTGAAATTCTTTCCACGCTGCGATCTGGTAGTTCGCCCAAAAACCACATCCCGCCACAGCAATCCTTAATTTATGCATAGATCTCTCATTCCAGGTTCAAAATTTTAAGTTTCCATCCACTCCTGTCTCTACAAAAATGTTTCTTCATCAAACTGACTTTAGATCCTTACCCTGGGCCTTCGATGTTGTTTAATGGTTGCCTTGCTTAAGCATCGTTTGTGCACACCATCGATAAGGTCATCCCTACGGGATTCAGATTTTTGTGCTTTCATTTATTTAAGTCCTGTAAGGACGACCTTATGGTAGAATCAAAAATTGCCTCCATTGGAACTAAGTCCCAGAGGGACGGCCTTAAAAGCAGGCGCAGAAATGAAATTAGGAATGCAATATAATATTCACACATGAAACTGATTTTAATTCTTTATTTCCTTGCAGCTTGTACCGGGTTAATCAACTTTCCTATCCCGCTGATCTCAAGTTCACAGATATCTCCGGGTTTAAGAAATTCCTTTGGATCACGGAAGAATCCTATGCCCTGCGGGGTTCCAGTTGACCGAATATCTCCGGCACCCATGGGTATAGCCATCGTTAGCCATTCGATCAACCGGGGAAGGGTAAAACACCAATCCTGGTTAGTGCCGTTTTGTTTATACACTCCGTTTACCTTCAGTGAAAGATTACACTTTTCCGGTTCCGGAATTTCATCCTTTGTAACAATACAAGGTCCGATGGGGCAAAAGCTATTGAAATTCTTGCCCATCATTTCATTGTTGTCTTTGAACTGTATATATCTGGAAGAAACATCATGGAGGATCGTATAGCCAAACACATGGTCCATTGCATTCTTCTGAGACAGATGGTAAGCCCCCTTTTGAAATACTACGGCAAATTCAACTTCCCAATCCACCTGGTAATTTTCTCCCGGATGGAGGATCGGTTCGTCCGGACCAATTACGGTGTTTGGAAGTTTTGCGAAGTAGCGCGGAGCGTCCAGAAATTTTGCATTTGGATTTTCCTTCTCATGCGTTTTGTAATTTAACCCGGAGCACATGATAATGGATGACCTCACCGGACAAAGTATTTTAACATCCTTGAATGATATCAGGTTTGAACTGTTATCCAGAACTTCTTTTATTTCCGGCTTCACGTTTTCAAAATTGGAAATCAGTTCGGTCATATCAGCAGACCCGACCTGTGGCGTAATATCGAGGAGGCTGCCATTCTTTTCAACTCCAAGCAAAGTGCGGTCCTTTAGACGGAAAGTATATAATTTCATATTTTTTTCAATTTCAATTCCGGTCTCCAATGGTTGATCAATCCACAGCTCTGTATTTTACACCTCATTTATAAGTATTCCTTTAAGATATTTATTCGGTGTGTTAGCCAGATCAGAAAAGGTTTCAGGGGCTTTCTTCATTTCAAGGCGAGTAGCCATTTCTGCAAATTTTAGTTTTCCTGAATGCAGTAGCGCGATCGCCTCCGGAAAATCTCCAACTTCGGTGCGGCTACCAAGAATGGTCAATTCTTTGCGTGTGAAATCCAAACCTGGCACAGAAAGATTCACACCTCTTTTTACCAATCCAAGAATTACCACTCTGCCCCCGGGCGCGATCAAACGCACGGCCTGTTCCATAACTTCGGCTACTCCGGCTGCCTCGATGATCACCGGCATTCCTTCGCCCGCAGTGATATCCATCACCTTGCCTTCAAGATCCTCATTCGATAAGAGTGGTTCGGCTCCCAGCAGTCTTGCCACATCCAACCGCTGTGGGTTGATGTCGCAGGCGTATACCCGGGCGCCTCTTTCGCGGGCTATTTCAATTACGTTCAGGCCAATAGGACCGCAGCCCATTACCAGTACGTCGTCATTTTTTGTTACCACTCCGCGATTGCATGCATGGATGGCGATAGTGATCGGCTCGGCCATCGAGCCTATCCATAAAGGCATGTCTGCCGGAATTCGAAAAAGGTTTTTTGCGGGAGCCGCTACATAATCAGCGTAACCTCCGGGCTGGTGTACGCCAAGTATGCGCAGGTTAGCGCAGCAATTCGGTTTTCCAACGCGGCAGGCATAACACTTGCCACAACCGATAAAGGGTTCGATCACAACAGGCTCGCCCTGCTGCCAACCCTTCACACCTTCGCCCAGAGCTTCGACGGTGCCGGCAATTTCATGCCCTGCAATTACCGGATAGACACAATAGGGATTTTTTCCGGTGTAGATGTATTGGTCACCGGCACATATCCCGGATGCGCCCACTTTCACCAATACCTCGCCCGCGCCAGGTACGGGCAGGGGGGATGTACCCACCGTCATTTCAAAAGGTTTAGTGCATATGACTGCTTGCATCGTTCAATGTTTAGATCGGTCTAGCCGCAGGAGGGATGACGGTTTCAGAAGGGGTTCCTTATACCCCCTGCAGCGTTGTCCAATCCCCCGGGCTCATGACGACACTATTTATTTCGTCAGCCGTCTCGTTGTGCGTTTGAATATACTTCTGGAATTCATCAATATCAGGATGTCTTGGATTGATGTAATGACAGGGAAAAACGGTTTTCAGCCCTAGCCATTGGGTTGCCAGATATCCTTCATAGGGATTCATTTCTCCTGTAACCACTTTATCAGGTCCTTCAAACAAGTGTAAAATTTCCTGCGGTTGCGTAATACCAATAGCACCATGAGTGGGTTTGTACAATTCCCCCTGAAGTTTCAAATCACTGAAGAGCGCCGTGTCCCCATACTGATAAAACCGGATACCTTCATCGACATGGATAATAAAAGCCATCGGAACTCCCGTGATAAATTTCCCATCCGGTAATTTAATGTGCGACCAGTGATGACACTCCAATGGATGCACCTGGATACCGTTAATTTCTACCCGGATATTCCAGCATGTGGCAGTGATCTGATTTGAAGGAAGACCTCTGGCAATGAGATGTTGCTTCACATCCGCCCCGCATACCACCCTTGCCCCTGTTGCACTGGCAATTTCAAAAGTATCTCCATAATGATCGGGTGCCGCGTGGCTGACGCAAATCAGATCAACTCTTTCAAGGTCCTTAACCTTGACCGCTGAATGCGGACAACTATCCAGGTATGGGTCAATTAATATATGCTGCCCTTTGGAGTTTATGATCTCGTAGCCCGCTACTCCAAAAAATCTGAGTTTTGCCACAATGCGTCTTTAAAACGTTGTTTCAAGTCCCTTGATGAGGCGGACAATACATTCATTCATCGGCGTTGGTATTCCGGCTTCCTTGCCCATCCTGACAATGGCACCATTGATAACATCAATTTCCGTTTTTCTTTTTGCGTCTACATCCTGCAACATGGAACTGCGGGCACCTACGGCATTGCGCATAAGATCATGGATGCCTTTCCGACGCTCTGCGGCATCGAGTTGGATACCTTTTGCTTTTGCAACAGCTATGGTTTCGATGAGCAACTCGTCCATTAACGCAATGGTATAGTCATTATCCACAACCCGGTGCGCTTCCATTTTCAAAAGTGCTGTAATGGCGAGACACGCCACATTGTGGGCGAGTTTTGTAAAGATCTCTTTTAATGCATCATCCGATGCCGTTGTCTTGATTCCGATGCCATTTAAAACTTCAGCGACTTTTTTGACGGACTCATCTGCGACGGCACCAACCTTTCCAACATAAGCTACCGGGTTTCCCACCTGTCGCGCATGGCCCGGTCCGAGAGTGGTTCCACTGACATAGCTTACGCCGACCAAAATTTTTTCCGGATCTACAATTTTTGTAATGACATCATAATTGCCCCATCCGTTCTGCAGAGTGAGCACCGTTGTTCCGCTTGTAAAAATGGATCTTGCCTTCATCAGCGCTTCTTCAGTCCAGTAGCATTTAGTAAAAATAATTGCAAGCTCTACGGATTTGATCGATGCCGGGTCACTTGTAGCTCTGAGGCTTTTTATCGTTTCAACAACGCCCTCCTTATTGGTGATCCGCGCGCCCTCCTTATTCACAGCCTCGATTGCCTCCTTGTTGACGTCAAGCAGCGTCACTTCGTGGCCGGCTTGTGCCAGTCGGGCGCCAAAAATAAGTCCCATGGCCCCGGTACCCCCGATTACAGTAATTTTCATTGTGCAGACCAGGTTATTATTGAGATTCAATTGAAAAATAAAAATACTCGATGTGAGACGGTTTATTCCATCAAATCATTGCACTATTTTAACCTTTATTTGCTACAAAGTCACTAAATAATTGGTATCAGGAAAAACCCGAATAGTGCCCTCGTTTCTGACCGTCTGCCTTTAAAAAGATTTGATGAGAAAAGAGCTTGCGGGGAGAGAGGGAAAAAAGGCGCGGCTCCCCGTCCGAAGTGCTTCACGTAGGCGGGCCTTTGCGTGATACATAGACCTTCAACTTTTATGAAGCACTGACCGCGGCTGTCTCGAGTTTATTTATACCGTTGAGTTCTTCGTAAGCCTGAACCAACCGGTTCTTTATTGAAACTTCACCCTCGCGTATCCAGACCCGGCCATCGTAGTATTTTTTGTTGGGTGCATTGTCGCCGGCAGGATTGCCGAGCTGCCCTTGAAGATAGGCTTGATTCTTTTTGTAATAGTTGTGAACTCCATCCCAGAAAGCCCACTGGATGTCGGTGTCGATATTCATTTTCACGACACCATATCCTATTGCTTCCCGGATAGCTTCGGGTTCTGAACCCGATCCGCCGTGAAAAACAAAACTCACCGGATTGGTTTTCGTCTTGAATTTCTTTTGAATATAATCCTGGGAATTCTTAAGGATTGCGGGTTCAAGTTTGACATTACCGGGTTTATAAACTCCGTGCACGTTGCCGAAGGAGGCAGCGATAACAAAGTTTTCACTTACCTTCATCAGCTCTTCATAGGCATAGGCGACTTCTTCAGGTTGCGTGTAAAGTTTTGAGCTCTCTACACCGGTATTGTCCACACCATCTTCTTCGCCTCCGGTAACCCCTAATTCGATCTCGAGATACATATCGAGTTTCGTTAATCTCTCCAGATAGCGTTTACAGGTCTCTATGTTTTCTTTTAAGGATTCTTCCGAGAGATCGATCATGTGGGATGTGAACAATGGTTTTCCATTTTGTCTGAAAAACTTTTCCCCTTGTTCGATCATACCATCCACCCACGGTAATAATTTTTTGGCCGCATGGTCGGTATTAAGTAAAACAGGTACGCCGTACAGGGGGCTAGCTTCATGAATATATTTCGCAGCAGCCACTGACCCGGATATGGAAGCTTGTTGCCCTGTGTTAGCAATAGATTTTCCAACAAAAAAAGCGCCTCCGCTGTTGGAAAACTGAATGATGATAGGAGAATTTACGGCTTTGGCAGCTTCAAGTGAAGCATTGATCGTACTGGTGCTCGTAACATTAACAGCGGGTAAAGCATATTGATTTGCTTTGGCGTGTTCGAAAACTTTTTTTGCCTCCCTGTAACTTAATACTCGCGACATGTGAAATTCTTTTTTGATGATAGATTTTCCCGCAAAAAAGCAACTCCATGGCCGTAATTCCTAGTAATAAGTTATAAAGTTAAATGCGTCATTGAAAAACCGCCTTCCGGTTACGTTTGCGGAATCAGTGTTGTCCGGAAAAAACAACCTTGATATTGCGTCTAATTTATGGATTCACTCTTTGATCAAATTGGGAAGTGTTTCGTGTCGGATGCAACGTGCTTTTCATAATCATTTGGTAGTCGCCACGCATCAACCCAATCTTCGTTTGCTACCATAAGGCCATCCGCCAGCTGATGGATTATTCCTGGTCAGATTGACCTTTCCTAAGTCCGATAAGACGGCCGTATGGTAGAAAAAGTTGTGTAAGTAGCTTTAAGCTTTCAGCTTACTACACACCTCCGTAAATGCAGCATCATCACCCACGTTTCCGGGGAAAACCACATAAATGAGTTCCGGAAATTTGCTTTTGATGTCGAGTTTCCAGACGGGCACCCCTGCAATGATCTGCCCGAGGATAAGTGCCTTTTGTGCGGTGAGACCTTTGGTGGCAAGGTCGCTGGATGTGATGCCACCTTTGGCTACCATAAATGACGGTCGGACAGATAATCCTTTGACGATCATTACCAAAAAAGACGACACCGTATTGTTGATCTTCAAACTACTTTCTGCATTGCTTCCCGTCACGAGTGTCCGACTGGTGTGAATCACAACATCCTTTTGCTCGCTGAGCAATTTGTCAGTTTGCGCAATGATCATTTCTGCGTATGACCGGGTGTTTTTTGAACGCAACAGTCCGGATACATCTATTTCGATTGAATGATGTGTTCCTTTACCTACCAGATCTGATAGCTGCCGCGTTGTTTTCGGCACGTAAGATCCGACTACAACGAGTGACCCGTTTTTAGAAATTATTTCCTTTATTGGAGGTTTTAGAATTTTTCCAGGCGAGATTCCCGCGCGTATGGAAACAAAGGTGGCTGAGGTGCGATATAAAAATGTTGCTCCTGCTTTCTCCGCAAGCAGTAATGCCATCACCAAAACTTCCAGGTCTTTGTAGGAACAGGCATTTACAATGCAGACCTCACCGGGCAGGCAATTGGCTAATTTATCCGCCACCGCTGCGTAACCTTTTATGCGGATATCCTGAAGTGAAATTGAGACAACCCTGGAGGCCTTCATCCTTCCACCGGTTTTTTCGGCTACCCATTCTTTCATGTTTGAATGTTTGTATCCGAACACTGTATCACGGGCAAAAGGAGTATCCGCCACCGGAACAAGGTCAGCGTTCTCCCGGATGTAATGCACATCATCTATGGTGAAGCGACCCCCTTCGATAAACGCCGGTACTAATACCCTTACAGCAGCTTCAATGTTTAACGCCCTGGCTACTGCGTCAACCTCTGCGGGAAAATGCCCTCGCAAAGTTGAGTCACTCCGGCTTACGACTGCTATTTGTCTGCCACTTTCTTTTACCGCCTGCGTCAGGTTTTGGCCGACTTCCTCTGCAAGTGCAATGGCAGTGTGCTCCGGCATGCTCCTGGAATTTGTCAGGATAAATAGAATAGAAGGATTTTTTTTCAACTCCTCCACCACAATTGGCACTTGCCATGAAGTGAGAACATTAACGTCATAACACGTCTGTGTTCCGGTCGGATCATCATCCAGAACAACGATTGTTTTTCCGGCCTTTAAAAATTCCGCACGGATCACTGGAAGCAATTCTCGCTCACTTTCGGGAGGCAACTTTGCCATTACATCCTCAACCTTCTGGTACATATTTTATCTATTTCAAATCCTGAATTTTACCACCCTCTGAAGGTCGACATTCGGAAATGTAACTTTCAAGACCTGCCTGTGAACCTGTCTTTTAACCTGCATTTAAACCTGCATTCAACTACCGGAATACACCATCGCCACGCGAACCCATATAAGATCCCCAGACCACGTCATCTTTCATTCGTATCGGTGTGGCTATGCACTTGACACGCATTCCCAAAAAATTAAGAAGGTCTGCATGGTGGAAATACTGGCAGTGTACGATATCAAGGTAACCATCATCATCCAGATCTCCGATCCAGGGTGTGGAAAAAATATTCTTGAAGCCCTTTTGCTGATCTATGGTCTGGATTGAATGTCTCTTAAAATCAATGGCTATAAGTTTATTTTCCATGTCCTTTGGAGATTCTCCTGTAAAGCCAAGTTCACAATCGAAGTCGTTGATACTTATGATGACTTCATCCCTTCCATCCCGGTTTATGTCGTATGCAACGGGGGATGAAAACCCCGTGCAGCCCATCGAATCTATAAATGCAATCTGTCCGTCTCTTCCATCCAGCATGATCTGTAGTGAACCGGTACTGTTGGGCCATTGCCCCTTGCTTACGAAAGTGAAAAAATCCGGTACCTCATCATCTGTAAAATGTCCGACGGCAAAGCTATTGCTTGATTCCGTTCCCGGGATCTTTTGTTTCCATAGCGTCTTTTTACTCTTTCCGTCAATGGCGAAAACTGTACTTCCATGTGAAATAGCGAGGACATCCAGAATACCATCGCCCGTAATATCAGCCATAACCGGAGGTGCAATAAATCCATGACCCTGTTCGGAAGCAATGATGACGGCGTTCGATATTTTTTTTTCCAGCAGGTCTGAAAGCGCTGCCATGTATAATTTTCCGGAAATAGTTTCACCACCTGTTCCGAAAATTATGGTAAGATTTTCTCCGTCTTGCTGTGAAAAACATAGAGGTGACATATAAGATTCTCCGCCGTCGGGCATGGTGTCAGCTGCAATTACATTTCCTGTCCTGCTATCGAAAAGCATCAAAACACCCGGGAACCGGTTTGCTTTCGAATAGGGGCCTGCTTTTGAATTTCCTCCGTTGACGGTGAGAAGCTCCGGAAAGCCATCATTGTTCTGGTCAGGCACTAATATGCTGTTATTGAAATTAAACCGCGCGTGTTTTAAAATGGAGTCGTTTTCGTGGTGATATTTATATTCCCAAATAATTTTCCCCGTTTTACCATTCAACGCTTTAAAATGTGGTGACCTTCCGCCGATGAAAACATCATCTATGCCATCTTCGGTTACGTCATATAGTGTTGCAGAACCGTAAACCTGGTCCTTCGATTCGGCCTGCCACAATATGTCTCCTGTTTTTCCATTGAGGGCAAGGATACCCTGTGTACTGTGTTGATATTCATTCTGCCCTGCGCCGATTATGATATCCAAAGTGCCATCGCCATTCAGATCACTTGCGCGGGGAGAGGATTGTGAACCGAGTCTGGGAAAGTTTTTATCCCAAACCAGTTCACTTTTTTTTCTTCTGGTACATTGGCTGAAAAAAATAGAAATCAATACGCATAATACGACATATCTGGTAAAAAACCCGTGGGGTTTATTTTTCATTCAGTGGGTTATTTTTAAAGCGTGATGTTTACCGCGTTTTTGAAATCTTTCTTTTTGTTTTAACTTCTTTTAATTCTTCAGGAAGGGCCTCGAGGATAAAAGCCACGTCTGGTCCTGTGTAATTTGCATGCGATCCCTGTGTGTGTAAGTAAGGAATATTTATCGTCAGCTTTCCATTCGAAACTTCGATTTCTTTTTCCTGAAGGAATTCCCCTCTCCACGTATGGTAAAGCCTTAGCTTATACTTGCCGTTTTTTATGGAGGATATTCCAATAGGATCGCCCGCCACATCGGTGACAGAGTTGACCACCCAGCCAAAGATCAATTCATTGCTCTTCATGGCGAACCCGTCACCGTTGGGAATATCCACTTCAAAAGGTGTTAAACCGGTTAGGTTAGCAAATGGGATTGCATCTGTAAATTTTCTGAGGTTGAGGATCTGACGGGAAACAACATTATCGTTTAATCTGTCTGAGAAAGCCCACCAGAATGGGGTCATGGCTGTACCGCTCGCCAGGGTGACCCAAAGTGCATTGTGGTATAAGGCGAGATAGCCGGGCATGCCAGGTTCATAAAAAGTGTGGTCCCACCCTGTTTCTCCAATAATTGCCGGCTTTTCGTATCCGTTCCACAGTTTACTGATCTGTTTTGCATAGTTGTTGTAACTGTGTGTTAACGGATGGATGTCCGCGCTGTCCAGCGACGCACTTTTCGTGATGGGATATCCCTGCGCTTCGTAGATTTCACGGGCGGCAAGGTCAAAGGTCTGATAACCCTGATGCCAGAATTCTTTTATACCACCACTCCTTGTTCCAGTAGTCAGATGGTTGTAAGGGTCGTGTTGCTTGAAGTAATCGTGAACTTTTTTGCCCCAGGTGGCAGCCATAAGGCTGTCGCCCGACACCCAGCCATCCGTTCCGTTCACTTCATCAACTATAAACCAGATCGCAAGGGCCCGGCTGTATCCCCACCGGGCAATAAAATAACGGTATAATTTTTCCTGGTATTGCCATGCGGGTTCACTGCGATAAAAATCTTTCGCTGCCGTCACTTGTTGGTAGGGGTTGGTATACCACCTTACATTTCCTCCGCCCCAAACGGTTTCTGAGAGATATGAATGAAACCATAGGTTGAGACTTAGTAGCATATCGCGTTCTTCGCACAATGCAAGCACTTCATCCAGTCGGCCGCAGATGTTCTGATCATAACGGCCAAGACCACTGGCGTAAGTTTCCAGCGGCGTGATATAGGTGCTGATAAAGTTTACCCCAACCGATTTCAACTGGTCAAGGTTTTCGGCAGTAATTCTTCCGCTGTTGTAACCTGCATATCCATCATTATACCAAAGTCCTACTCCGAAAAAAGTAGATCCGTCCGGATGCTGTAAGTACCGTTTATTCTGAGCTACCTGTACCGGACCTTTCTTACCTGATGCAAAGGCCTTAAAGTTTTTTTTCTCGCTGATGATTTCTCCTGTTTTATCCCTGACTTTCACACGATACTCCCAGACTCCGGTTTCATTGGGAGAAAACCGCACCTTCCACAGCATTCCGGAATTGTAATCGTAAAATCCGTAAACCCTCCAGTTCTTTCCGGAAGGTGAAATAAAAGTTGCTGAAATATCAATTTCGTCCGGATCAAAGGGATTGTTGAATTCGCCTTTCAGGTTAAGCGAAATTTCGAACTTTTCGTAAAGCCCAACCGAATCCTGTACCTGACGAATGCTGATAATTTCAGGAGGAGTTAATGCGTTCGCGTTCATGCCGACAATGGCGAAGGAAACAATGCAAAAGAATTTATATATTTTCATTGTATAAAATTTAAAGATCACAAGACATACCATGGGAAGGCTGCGGGGTGGGTGGTAGGGACGCATAATTATGCGTCCCTACGATGCCGCCTCGCATGCTTGCCCAAGGTCGGGCAATTAAATTCCAAAGTCCCTACCTCGGACTTTCAACGGTTGACTGCGAACTATCATAAACCCCGTCGTAACCAGTGCCCATATAGGAACCCCATTTGATATTTCCCTTGATGGGTATCTTCGTTGCAATCCGGTTAACCTGCATGCCATCAAACGTGTATGTCTTCTCTGTATTCGTGCCGTGGCAATAGACAATATCAAGGAAATTATCATTGTCCATATCACCGATCCATGGTGTAGAAGAAATATTACTTCCTTTTAGTGGTTCAGTAAATTGATCGACAAGACCGGTATTGAAATCCAGGCTTACGATCATATTGTAAAGAGCCCGTTTGTTTTTTTCATCATAAATATGAATGTTGACGCTTAACAATGCTTCGTCTCTTCCGTTGCCATCGAGGTCGATCACTACGGGGGTACTGGTTTGGTAAAAACCCAGTGAATCCATGTACGCGATCTTTCCTGACGCACCATCCACCATGACCTGTTTACTCCATTCGAGCTTCGGCCATTGACCGATCGCGTAAGAAACAAAAAAGTCGGGGGTGTTATCGGATGTAAACAGTCCCGGTGCAATGGAACTGTATGCTTCAGAATTCGGGACCTTTACCGACCAGATCAGGTCGTGAGTTTTCCCGTTAAAGGCCAAGAGTTTTCCCTCGACCGCGTTAGCAATAATATCCGGGAAAGAATCTCCGGTAATGTCGACCCAGGCAGCAGGTCCGATATAACCTTTATCAGGACTGCTATCCAATAATTTCGCATTTGTCAGGTCTCCCTTCAAAATTGAAGATAGCGTGGTTACAAACAAATTTCCTCCTATAGTTTCTCCGCCCGTTCCGAAGATCACATGGTAATCATTTCCATCATCAATAGGAAGCGCCGATACCGACATGTAGGTTTCCTTTTTGTCGGGCATAGCAGCGTGCGCTAATACACTGCCATCCCGCGAACTGAGGATCACCAGGTATCCGGGATATCTTTTTTTGTTCCCGTAAGGCTCCGCCATCACATTGCCGCCGTTGGAAATAAGAATATCTTTCAAACCATCCTTATCCTGATCCCGAATAAACTGCGGATTATAGAAATTGTACCATTTTTGTTTTCCCTGTTTTTTATTGAATTTCCATAACAGATCTCCGGTCCTTCCGTTGATGGCGAATAATTCGGAAGACCGTCCACTGATAAACACATCTTCAACGTTGTCGCCATTGATATCCATGAAAGAAGGAGATCCGAACACCTGATCTTTTGCAGCGACATGCCAAAGCATTTTTCCCGTTTTACCATCGAGTGCAATTACTGCGGAATCACACGATTTGAATTCCTCCCTGCCAGCTCCCAGAATCACGTCACCTGTTCCATCCCCATTGAGGTCGGCAATTCGAGGTGAAGAAAAAGTTCCGAGTCCCTGAAAGGCTACTGACCAGGCAGGTTGTGCCCTGAGTTCCGCACCGCTCTTTAAGATGAAGATCGCTGCCATTACTAGCAGTAAACAGAGGTGGCAAGGCCGCAGGATTCTAAATGCGCGGGCAACCCAAAAAAAATTGAGAGAATTCAATGATCCTTGCGCCTGTTCCATGGAAGTTTCAGGATGATAATAATTGCCGCTACCCTTTATTTCTCGCTGAGCCGATACCTGAATATAGCGTTATTCCTCAGCCGCCGCAAATACTGATCTCCAGGTTTTTTCCTGGCGGGAAACGTGGTTTCAAACCTTTGGATGCTACGGTCTTAATTTCTAACTTTATTGCTGGCTCTGTGTTGAAAAGTGCGTGGATTCAATGAGAACTTTGAATTCTTTCAATACGCAACCTTATCAAAATAATAATTCCATGAAGACGGTCTCCATCGTGTGTTTGATTTTTTTATTTGCTCGTTCAGGCATTTCCCAGGAGTCCCCTTTATTTGAATCATTAAGTCCGGCCAGCACTGGAATTCATTTCAAAAATATGCTGGAAGAAACGCCTGTATCCAATGTGCTTACCTACGAATATTTCTACAATGGTGGAGGAGTTTCGATCGGGGATATCAACAATGATGGGCTGGAAGATATTTACTTCACGGGCAACATGAAACCCAATGCTCTTTATCTCAATCAGGGAAATTTTAAGTTTAAAGAAATAGCCCAAACCGCAGGAGTGAGTTGTGAAAGCAATTGGAAAACCGGCGTTACAATGGCGGATGTCAACCACGATGGATTTCTGGATATTTATGTTTGTTATTCGGGAAAAGGAGATCCTGAAAAAAGAAGAAATAAACTTTTTATCAACAACGGCGATCTGACCTTTACGGATAAGGCCGCAGCATATGGACTTGATGATCCCGGGCATGCCACACATGCTTCTTTTTTTGATTTTGACAGGGATGGTGACCTGGATATGTATTTGCTAAACCACAACGTAGTGGTGATCCAGGAATTTGAGTTTGCCAAGGCAAAAAATACAAGACATCCTTATGCGGGAGATAAATTATTCCGCAACGATAGCGGTCATTTTGTCGACATCAGTGAACAAGCCGGTATCAAAGGAAATCCTTTAGGTTTCGGACTTGGCGTTGCAGTTGCCGACATCAACAAGGATGGCTGGCCGGACCTGTACGTCTCCAACGACTACGTCGAACCGGATTACCTGTACATTAACAACGGCAACGGTACCTTTACCGATCGGATGACAGATTACATGCAGCACATCTCTTATTTTTCAATGGGATGCGATGTCAGCGATATCAACAATGACGCCCTGCCGGATATTTTTACCCTGGATATGCTGCCCGAGGATAACGAAAGGCAGAAACTACTCTACGGACCGGATAACTATGAGCATTACGCATTGATGGTGTTGAACGGGTTTTATTTTCAGAATATGCGGAACATGCTTCATCTTAACAACGGTGACGGTACCTACAGCGAGATAGGCCAGGTCGCCGGCATCTCCAACACCGATTGGAGCTGGGCCCCTTTGTTTGCCGACTATGATAATGACGGACTCAAGGATCTTTTTGTCAGCAACGGATATTATCGCGATTACACCAACCGGGATTTTTTGAAATACAAAGGCGACTATTATTTCGAAAAAGGGAAGGCAAAGGAAAAAGCTGATACCTTTCACCTGGTCAGCACAATGACCTCCACGCCGATACATAACTATATTTTTAAAAATAACGGGGATCTGACTTTTGACGACCGGTCCACTGAATGGGGTTTTAAGGAGCGCAACTTTTCCAGTGGCGCTGCGTACGCCGATCTTGACAATGACGGCGACCTTGATCTTGTGATCAACAATCAAAATGCTGCAGCCTCAGTCTATCAAAATCACAGCCGGGAAAAACATGCCGATCAAAATTATCTTCAGCTTTCACTTACCGGTGCCGGTAAAAACACCCGCGCGATAGGTTCTAAAATACGTGCGTATATGCAGGGAAACGTTCAGTATTTCGAACTGATATCTACCCGCGGATTTCAATCTTCCGTAAGCGACCGCATCCATATAGGATTAGGCACATTTCCAAAAGTGGATTCGCTTGTCATCGATTGGCCGTTGGGTGGAAGGCAAATGTTAGGGGATGTTGCCCCAAATCAGCTGTTAAAGATTAGGGAGGAAAATAGCACCGATAAAGCGAAACCTTTAGTAAAGGAAGACAAGCCGGCATTTTCGCCGATAAATTCCCTGATACCCTATACGCATGTTGAAGAAGGATTTAATGATTTTAAGAGGCAACCACTTTTACTGACCATGTTAACAGCCTGCGGACCGATCACGGCGTTGGGTGATGTGAACAACGATGGAATAATGGATGTCTTCACAGGCGGAGCTCAGGGAAATCCGGGAAAGATTTTTATTCACAAAGCCGATGGATCGTTTGAAGAAACCGGCAATCTTTTTGACAAGCGACATACTGATGCCGATGCCGTTTTTTTTGATGCTGACGGTGATGGCGATGCCGATCTTTATGTTGTCAGTGGCGGATATAATGACTATGGACCAAAAGATCCTGCCCTTCAGGACAGGCTCTATTTTAATGATGGAAGCGGGAAATTTACCCACGCAAAAGATCGTTTGCCGGAATTGCTCGTCAGCAAATCCTGCGTGGCACCCAGCGACTTCGATCATGACGGCGACGTGGATTTGTTCGTCGGCGGCAGAGTCATTCCAGGCCAATATCCGGTTACACCTGAAAGTTTCTTGCTGGAAAACAAAGGTGGAAAATTTGAAATAGTTGTACGCGACAAAGGACGGAAATTATCTCATATTGGAATGGTCTCAGATGCCGAATGGCTAGACGCCGATGGCGATGGCTGGCAAGACCTTATCGTAATGGGCGAATTTATGGCCATTGAAGTTTTTCTAAACAAACAAGGCAAAAGCCTTGATCAGGCAACAAAGAAATTTTTTGATTCTCCGTTGACGGGACTGTGGAATAAGATGAACGTGTATGACTTCGATGGTGACGGCGACCTCGATATCCTTGCGGGCAACCTGGGTCTGAACACCCAGTTAAAAGCCAGTCCAGATGTACCCCTTGAACTGGTCTATAAAGATTTTGATAAAAATGGATCCATTGATCCAATCCTGACTTATTATGTAAGGGGAAAATCCTACCCCTTTGCAGCTCGAGACGAATTGTTAGATCAAATGTATGGAATGCGAAGTAAATTCACCGACTATGCCTCGTATGCAAATGCAAAACTTACCGACCTCTTTTCAAACGCCGACCTGAAGGATGCCGGTGTATTGAAGGCGACTATGCTGGAAAGTGTTTACCTGGAAAACAGGCGGGAAAAGTTTATAGTCCACCCCCTTCCAAAACCCGCGCAATTCTCACCCGTTTATGCCATGACGCCAATCGATTATAACAAAGATGGTCACATGGATATGATCCTGGCAGGTAACCAGAGCTCTATACGCATCCGCATGGGCGTGATCGACGCGAACTTCGGACAATTATACAAAGGCGATGGTAAAGGTAATTTTACTTATGTCGGGCAATCTGAATCGGGATTACGGCTGACAGGCGATACAAAATCTCTTCAGGTTTTGTCAAGTAACGGTGAATTGTTTTTAATGGTAGGAACAAATAATGTAGGGATAAATACTTATAGATTAAATACGGTGAATTTAATTCACGATTAAGGGGTCAAGGGTACGCCATTAATTGCCTCCACCTTTAGGAGGTGGATAAAGAGTGGGTTTGGTAAAAGGGCTTTAGTCCAATGAATGGTGTGAGGTCTATAGTCCAGGGCTAAAGCCCACAAGCATTTGGCAACTCAAACATACTGACTAAAGCTAATGGCAATTGATGGGAGTAATTATAACTAAAAGCTGACCGAAATAAGTGGTTAAAATGAATTTTGAGGAAATGGGCTTTAGCCCAACCATTAGTTAAATTAAAGGCAGACTACCAATATGAATGGGATCATGAGTGATGTGTTAAAATGTTGGTGCTTAGCGGTGCTTATTCTGCTGACAGGAGTGAGTGGGTTCTCTCAAAGCCGGGAGGGAGTACAACAGGATCTTCAAATGCTTGCCGACAATGTATTTCATCTGTCAGAAGTAATGTTGCACGATGGCGCGAGTCCCCCGGCTGCCAGCAGAGTATATGCCTATTCAATGCTCGGAGCTTATCAGGCTGCCTCCCTGGCGAAGGGCAGTATTCCGGAGCTGAATCAAAACCTCAAGATCACTCCGAAGATAGAATTGGTTGCTCCTCCCAAAAAACTCAATATTTCTTTTTGCAGCAATTACGCAATGCTCGAAGTAGGGCGAAATCTCATGCCTTCAGGATATTTATTGGATGAAAAGAAGAAAGCCCTGGTGGATCATTTCAAATTAACAAACAATTTTTCCGAGCGTGAGATTACCCAGCAGGTGCGTTATTCAATGGAAGTCGCGAAGCAGGTAATTGCCTATGCCCGGGCAGATGGATACAATAAACTCAGTACTTACGCGAGGTATACACCCCGGAAAGGCGAGGGATTCTGGTATCCTACTCCGCCTGCATATATGGGAGCAGTGGAACCACAGTGGGAAACAGTGCGTCCGTTTTTTCTGGACTCCGCCTCACAATTTGCCCCTCCACCACCCGCACCCTTCAGTAAAGATCCTTCCAGTTCATTCCATAAGCAGATGAGGGAAGTGTATGATTTAACGAACAGCATTACCGACGAGCAGCGCGCCATTGCGAACTTTTGGGATTGCAATCCGTTTGCTGTTTCCTTTTCAGGACATATGGCCATTGGTTTAAAAAAGATCTCGCCCGGTGGACACTGGATGGGCATAACTGGCATTGCGTGCAAAAAAGCAAGCCTTTCACTTGATTCGGCTATTCTCGTTCACACGATAGTAGCCATCACGTTGCACGATGCGTTTATAAGTTGCTGGCGGGAAAAATTCAAGAGTGACCGGATCAGGCCGGAAACTGCTATTAATAAATATCTCGATCCGGAGTGGCGCCCACTGCTTCAAACTCCACCATTCCCTGAGTATAGCAGCGGGCACAGTGTGGTGTCGTCTTCCGCTTCTGTAGTGCTTACTTATTTGCTCGGAGACAACTTTAGTTTTACGGATGACTCTGAGGTGTATTTCGGGTTGCCGGAGAGGCACTTTAATTCTTTTTATGAAGCCGCTAATGAGGCCGCTATGTCGCGGTTATACGGCGGCATCCACTTCCGGGATGCATGTGAAGAAGGCGCAGCGCAAGGGAAGAAAATAGGGCAATTTGTGTTGAATAGTTTGTTTGATTACCAGCAGTGAAGGAGGTGTGGATATAACATACTTATCCAAAGCTCAATCTTTCACATAACTCATTTCCCCCTCTTTTCCATCCATCAATTGAACACCGAGTTTCTTCAGGTCATCACGGATCTTATCCGACAGCGCGTAGTTGCGATCTTCACGTGCTTTCTTTCGCAGATCGATCAGAAGATGAAGCACACTGTCGAGTATTTTTTCATCCGGAGATACATCCTCTTTCAAGCCGAGCACTTCTTCCACAAATCCTATAAATGTTTTTTTAAAAGTTCCGAAGGTTTGCGGATCGATCTCGTCAAGTGAAATATTTCCCGATTTAAGATCATTGATTCGCGCAGTCATTTCAAACAGCACCGCCAGCGTTTTTGCCGAATTGAAATCATCACTCATATTCACAAAGCACTCTGCCGACAGCCTGTTCATATCATCGACCCTTTCCTTGCTGACATTTTTTGAATCTGAAGCTTGTAGGTCTTTTATAGTTTTCAGGGCCTGATTGAGTTTGCGGTATCCTTTATCGGCAGCCTGGAGAGCTTCATTCGAAAAATCAAGCGTGCTTGAATAATGTGACTGCAACATAAAAAATCTGACGGTGCAGGGTGAATATCCTTTTTCGAGTAACGGATGATTTCCCGAGAACAATTCTTCGGGAAGAAAAGAATTGTCCAGCGACTTGCTCATCTTCTGACCATTAACCGTGAGCATGTTCGCATGCATCCAGTAATGGACAGGGGCCTTTCCGTTGGCTCCGGTTGCCTGGGCGATCTCACATTCATGATGCGGAAATTTCAGGTCCATTCCACCTCCGTGTATATCAAATGTTTCACCCAGATATTTAGTGCTCATCACTGTACACTCAATATGCCACCCCGGAAAACCATCACCCCAGGGTGAGGGCCAGCGCATAATATGGGCGGGGGAGGCTTTCTTCCAGAGGGCGAAGTCGATCTTTTCACGTTTTTCATCCTGGCTGTCGAGATCACGTCCACTTTCCATAAGTTCCTCGATCTTTCTGCCAGACAGAATCCCGTAGGGATAGGACTGGTTATATTTTTTAACATCGAAATATACCGATCCATTAACTTCGTAAGCAAGGCCCTTTTCCAGTAGCCTTTGGGTGATATTGATCTGTTCAACAATATGTCCCGTTGCCGATGGTTCGATGCTCGGGGGTAAAATATTAAACTGGCGCATTACTTCGTGAAAGTCTTCCGTGTATTGCTGAACAACTTCCATGGGCTCGATCTGTTCGAGCCGTGCTTTTTTTGCGATCTTGTCTTCACCGTCGTCTGCGTCATTTTCCAGGTGGCCGACGTCAGTGATGTTGCGCACATACCTGACCTTATAGCCTAGATAGCGCAGGTAGCGGTAGATGATATCGAAGGTGAGGAATGTACGGACATTTCCCAGGTGGACTTTATTATATACTGTAGGTCCGCAGACGTACATCCCCACCTGGCCGGGATGAATTGCTTCGAATTTTTCTTTTTTGCCCGTGAGGGAGTTGCTGATGTGAACCGGATATTGCTTGTAAAGTGCCATAGTAATAAGACGGCGAAAATAAGGATAAATCTGAAGACAAGAGAATTCGCGAAAAGCATCTGTTGAGCGGAATGAGACTTTGAGCTGATCGTTTATTTATAGGTTCATCAGCTATCAGATATTCCGGATTCAGCTACCATTTCCGTTTGAAAAAATGGGTCATAAAAGACAGCAGCGGGTTAAGAAACTGCTGGTTAGTCAGGTGAAATTCAACCTTTTTAGGAGAGGTTGCCAGAAATGTGTGTTTGCGCACACATTTTAAATACGTGGTTTATAGGCTCCAAACGGCTCTTTGCAAACGTTTGCACAATGGACTTCTAAAATATATCGCGCCATTCAAACAAAAATCGTTTGAAATATTTAATTTCGAATTAAGACCCCTGAAAACAAGGATCTCCTGACTACCGAGCTAATACCAAATAAAGTTTGTGATAAACCCTGTCGTGAAGTTTGTTTCGGGTCCTCTCCTCACACATACTTCTCCGGCTCCGCATCCGCCAGGGAGGAGAAAGGTTTATTCTGTATTCGTTCACAAAAAATGTAATGTATAAATGTATTAGATGAAAGGATCTGAGAATATACACATCATCCAACAGGTACCAGGTTGCTTGTTGGGTAAATAAATGAAACAAATCAATTTTTAACAAGCCCATTAAAATTTTTACTAAACCAATTTATTTATGAAACAACGTTACCCAATATTTACTTTGATGTTGTTCTTTGTGATAGGGAGCTTTTCAGCTTTCGCGCAAAGAACAGTATCAGGTACTGTACAAGACACCGGTGGCAATGGAATGCCCGGTGTGAACGTGATTGTTAAGGGAACCTCGACCGGAACAACGACAGATGCAACAGGTCGTTATTCTATTTCTGCTAATAATGATGCTACTACACTGGTGTATTCTTTTATTGGGTATGGAACGCAGGAAGTTGAAATAGCAGGACGTACCTCCATCGACGTGAGTATGGCTGAGGACACACGCCAACTTGGGGAGGTCGTGGTGACGGCCCTCGGCGTAGAGCGTGATGTTAAAGCCTTGAATTACTCTGTGGGCGAAGTGGATGGAGAGCGACTCACACAGGCGCGCGAGATAAACCTTGGCAACAGCCTTGTAGGCAGGGTTGCTGGTGTGAGTATTACACCTCCTGCCTCCGGACCCGCCGGATCAACGAGGATTATAATACGTGGAAACAAGACCCTAAACGGAGACAACCAGCCGTTAATTGTTGTTGACGGTATTCCCATGGATAACTCCGGCTTCGGTCAGGCAGGTGTTTGGGGCGGCCGCGACGAAGGAAATGGTCTTAGCAGTATCAGTCCAGACGACATTGAATCCGTAACGGTTCTCAAGGGCGCAAGTGCGACGGCACTTTATGGTTCACGAGGTGGCAACGGTGTTATCAACGTCGTTACGAAGAAAGGGTCCAGTAGAAAAGGCATTGGTATTGATTTCAATTCGAATTATGTCTTTGAGAAATTCTATGATCAAACCGATTTGCAGACTGAATATGGTGCAGGCGGGTATGTAAGCGGCGTCGCCACTAAACCAGGCACGCCGACGCAGGCATTTGGGTGGGGAAGATCAGCCTGGGGTCCCAAACTTGATGGGTCTCCTGTGCTTCAATTTGATGGCGTGGAAAGGCCTTATTCTTATGCAGGGAATAAGTTCGATCAATTCTTTGAAACGGGATCGACGTTCACCAACACCCTATCACTCAGCGGCGGCGGAGAGCAGCAATCGTTTCGTTTTTCAGTCACAGATATGGATAATTCGACGATAGTACCTAATTCAGGTTTCGACCGGACAAATGTTACCCTCTCGACCAGCGGAAGGTATGCTGATCGTCTGTCCTTCGATGCGAAGATCATGTATTCGAATGAATATGCGAAAAACAGGCCGAGGCTTTCGGATTCGCCGAGCAACGCTGTGCAATCTGTATGGTATACACCAAACAACGTCGACCTTATGAGTTATTATGGGGACCCTTCTAAACCAGGAGCAATCCCGGAAGGTCTGGATCCTCAGATGTATACCATCTACGGGCAGGGCGGAGCGCCGAGAACGCCGGGCATGGAATGGCTTCCTGCTTCTAACAACTGGGGGCAGAATCCATGGTGGTCAACATTGGTAGAAATTAACGATGATATACGCGACCGTGTAATTGGTTCCACTTCATTAAAGTACGATATCCTAGACTGGCTGTATGTATCGGGCCGGGTTGGCATGGACTGGTTCACAAGAAGGGACATCAGCCTGACTCCCGAGGGAACAGGTTACCAACTTGGAGGTGCAAGGAGCGAAGGAGAGGATCGTGTACGTGAGATCAATCTCGAGTGGATTTTGGGAGGTAATAAGGATTTTGGCAAGTTCGGTCTGAACGCATTCGTTGGCGGAAATAGGATGAGAAGAGACAGTGAGCGTATCTCGGCAAATGGGAACGGCTTTAACGTTAAGTTCTTTCCAGCAATTAACAACTCGGCTACACGAAACTTTGGATATGGTTTCTCGGAAATCGGCATCAATTCCTTGTTTGGCTCGATGGAATTGAACTACAACGATGTGGTTTACCTGACAGCCACCGGAAGGAACGATTGGTTCTCGGTGCTTAATCCCGAGTTCAATAGTGTATTTTATCCTTCAGTAGGCGCAACTTGGATTTTTTCTGACACTTTCCAGGATATCCCAGGCTGGCTGAGCTTTGGAAAATTAAGAGCCTCATGGGCTCAGGTTGGCCTTGCTACTATTGGCGCATACCAGACAAACCTTACTTACCAAATTAACGGTGTCCATCTTGGCCGTCCGATGGCGGGCATCTCGGGGGCAACGGGTACCGCCGGATCTCTTCCGAACGCATTTCTGCAGCCGGCTCTATCAACGGAATTCGAACTCGGTGTTGACTTAAGATTGTTCCAGAACCGTTTGGGTCTGGACATTTCTTATTATAATCAACAAACCACCGATGACATCGTAAGCCAGACTGTATCTAACGCTTCGGGCTTTGGTAGCACCAGGATCAACATAGGTAAAGTTATCAATAGGGGGTATGAAGTTCTTCTGACTGGATCGCCTATCACAGGAAAGCTAAACTGGGACGTTTCCTTAAACTTCGCATATAATCAGAATGAAGTGGTATCGCTTGTTGAAGGACTAACTGAAATTGTAGGAGAAGAGCCACGAACCCGCAACACCTTTATCAAGCATATTGTCGGGCAGCCTTACGGAACGATTACCGGGCGGGTTCAGCAAATTGATCCTAATGGTACCCCCGTCTATACCCTGGAAGGAACTGCAGTTGCTGAAAACAAATTTGTTCCCATCGGCTTCGGCGTTCACCCATGGTCAGGTGGTTTGAATAACGCGTTCAGTTACAATAATTTCAATCTCGAATTCCTTGTTGATTTTAAAGCTGGCGGTGATATTTTTTCAGGAACGAACCTCCGCATGACGCAGGCTGGATTTACAAAACAATCGGTAATTGGGCGGGATGGAGAAGAGCCCCTGCATATTACTGGCGTGGTCAACGTAGGAACGGCCGACGCGCCAGAGTATCAGACCATTGACAGAGACCTGACGCCGGATGAAGCCCGGATTTATTGGGATCGTCTCGGCGATCAGTCTAACGGCATCTCTGACTACTGGATTTATGACGGCTCGTTCGTCAAATTAAGGCAATTGGTGTTTGGGTATAATTTCCCAAGAAGATTGCTTGAAAAGACGCCGGTCAATAGCCTCAGCCTTTCATTCGTAGGTCGAAATCTCTGGGTAATCCACAAAAATATTGAAAATGTTGACCCTGAATCGGCTTATTCATCGAATGGGGGGGCGCAAGGATTAGAGTATTTTGCGCTGCCTGCTATCAGAAGTTATGGCTTCAATTTGAGGGTAGGATTCTAAAGTAAAAAAGAATATGATTATGAGACATTTGAATAAAATAATACTTTGTGTCATGGCGGCCTTTGCGCCGCTTGCTGGATGCGACACAGAAGAGCTCCATGAGCTAAACATAAATCCGCAGGCCCTTAACGAGGTAGATTTAAACTTTGTTTTCACGGCGGCGCAACTGAGTACCACTGACGGCGGTTTCTCGAGTAACCGTTACCTTAATTGGAGAACCAATATTGGTTACGCGAGTTACTTTATTCAGCATTTAGCGAGCACTGGCCTCACTCTTAACAACGCCGGTGATAAGTATTTTGATAACGATGAAGCCTGGACTGGCCCGTGGGACTATTGGTATAGTGATGTGGGAAAAAACCTGCAGATTATCCTCACCGAAACGGGAGTAGGTGGTTATGCCGAGGGCGAAAAAAAGAATATGCGCGCGGCCTCGAAAGTATTATGGGTTTTAAATTTCCACAGGCTCACCGATTTTTACGGCGACATTCCGTACACGGAGGCGCTGATGGGCCGCAAAGGATCGTACAAGCCCAAGTACGATACCCAGGAGTCCATCTACATGGACTTGTTTCAAAAGCTAACGGAGGCTATCCAGGAGCTAAGCGCTTCCAACCCTGATGAGGGATTTGGGGCTGCTGATCTCATTTACAATGGTGATGTTGAGAAGTGGAAGAAATTTGCAAATTCGCTTATGCTTCGACTTGCAATGAGAATCTCTTTTGTGGATCCGGGCACCGCGGCGACATACGTAAGTCAGGCAGTTGCAGGTGGGGTCTTCGCAACTAATGGAGATAATGTTTGGGTTCCTATGGCCGATGGTCCAAGTGAGTGGCAGAACCAAAATGGTATCTCAAGGTCATTTCAGTCGGGAGATGGAGGGCATTCGCGAATAATGAGCAAAACCCTCGTTGATTTCCTAAAAGGTACTAATCCGAATAGTGCTGCTGATGATGACCCCCGCCTTTTCATCTTTAGCGAGGGTATTCAGGGCGATGTAGATCCGCTAGATCAGAAAGGCCAGCCGAACGGTCTCGATGGTGCAGGGCTTGATGCGTACCTCGGCGTGCAAAACGCTATCGCTAACGAGATTTTTACGCAAGTAAACATGAAATTGGTTGATGACAGCGATCCCTACCCTTTGATGAACTATGCGGAAGTCGAGTTTCTCCTAGCTGAAGCAGCTGAACGAGGGGTTGGGACAGTTACAAACCCAGCCGCCCATTATAACGCGGGCGTGAAAGCGGCTATGCAAATGTATACGCCCTTTGATCCGACGCTCACTGTTTCTGATGCCGCGGTTAACGCCTACCTCGCGACATACCCTTACGGATCGGGAGGCGTTTCGGGATCGGAGTCAAATCTCGAGCAGATTGGAAAGCAAATGTGGGCTAGCAAGTTCTTTAACTGGTGGGAAGCCTGGTCAGACTGGAGAAGGACAGGCTATCCAATCCTTACGCCAACTAACTTCTCTGGAAGCGCCAGCCCTGGAACCATTCCCACGAAACTGCGCATCCCGGCTCGCGAACTTGCGGTTAACGAGGATAACTACCAAGCCGGAGCCACGAAACCTGATAGCCCTGTCGGAAAAGTATGGTGGGACGTTAATTAAGACTGTACATTAATTTATTCAGTGAAGGTCCTTGAGTTTTTCAAGGACCTTTTTTTGTGTTCCGGTTTGAATAGAAAAAATTTTCACATTACCGCAGTGGGATGATTGGCCGTTTTAAAAGTTCATTATGGTCCCGGGGATAAATTCACCTCGACATCATTTTGCTGAATTGCACCTGGTGTGCTTCTTCCATCACTGATAAGTTTTTTTCGCAGTGACAGCATATCAATGACCAGCTTCTGATTTTCAGCGGCAACATTTCTGGTTTCACCAATATCTTCAGCCACGTTATAGAGCTCAGGGTCGGTCGTGCAAATGAGTTTCCACGAACCCATCCTCACGGCCTGCAGTCCGTCATAACGACAAGCAACCCCATTTTTTCTTATTGCCTTTTTACTTCCTTTTAACAAAGGCAGCAAACTGAAGCTGTCTTCTCCTGCGTTGTCAGGAAGTTTTTTATCGAAAATATTAGCCAGCGTTGCCATAACATCCGCGTGAAGCACCAGCTGATCACTAACACTTCCCGCCTTCGTGACGCCAGGAAAACGAACAATAAATGGCGTGCGATGGCCGCCTTCCCAAACGTCGCCCTTATATCCGCGCAAAGGTCCGCTCGCGAAATGTCCCAGTGTTTCGAGTTCCTTTACGCCTATGTAGGGACCACATCCATTATCACTGAGAAAAAAAACAATCGTGTTATCCTCGACGCCATTTGCCTTGAGTTCATCAAGCACCTCACCTACCACCGCATCGGTCTGCATTACGAAATCTGCATAAGAATTATTCAGCCCGCTTTTGTTCTTCCAATTATCCGTAACTGCGAGCGGCGTGTGCGGTGAGGTCAGGGAAAAATAAAGCATGAAAGGTTGTTTAGCCTTTACCTGTTCAGCTATGAATGTTGTGGCGCGCGCGGCCAGTGTTGGTAATATTTGTTCAAGGTCCCAACCTTCTAAAGCCGGACCCTGAAAACTCGCCTGGTTGATATCCACCTGGTTTCGTCCAAGCAGCTCACCGGGGACTCCCACCGTGCGATCGTTCTTAATGAAACAGAATGGAGGCCAGTTAGGAACATCCGTGCCGAAGTAACTGTCGAAGCCAAGTTCAATTGGTCCACCGGTGATCGCTTTGGCGAACGTTCTTTTCCACGCAGCCCTGTCATCTTCAGTAGCTACAGACTTTAACGCCGTGCCATTGCGAGACTGACCTTCAAATGGACCGGTATCTGTAAAATGCGACCTGTCTTCAGGATCAATTGGCCAGTTCCAACCCAGGTGCCATTTGCCGAGAGCCGCGGTGCGGTAGCCTGCCTGTTTTGCCAGGCTTGCGATCGTGAGGCGATCAGGCGTGATAAGTGGTTTCTCCCACATATCAACAATACCTTTCTGCAAGCGCGACCGCCAGTGATAACGCCCGGTAAGTAAAGTGTATCGCGATGGAGAACAAATACCAGATGAAGAGTGTCCATCCGTAAAGCGCATTCCCGAAGCAGCGAGCCGGTCGATGTTCGGAGTCGGGATTTTGCCGCGCTGAAGGTTATAGCATTGAACATCGCCGTAACCCAGGTCATCGGCAAGGATAATGACGATGTTGGGTTTGGTTTGTGAATAGGAGTTGAACGCGAGCAAGCCAAAAAATAAAAACGGTATCAAGGTTTTCAATGTTATTTTCATCTGATCAAAAATAATAATTGTTTTTTTCTTGGGTGGGAATGTGCGGTTGCATCGCAGGGACGCATAATTATGCGTCCATACCACCCGCCGCACAGCCTGCCCATTGTCACCAACCCGGATTTTGTGAAAGATTCGGATTGAGATTTCGTTCGTTTTGAGGGATGGGCCAGAGGTAATGACGAGATTTATCGAATGACCGGTTTGCGCCTGTTACAGATACCGTTGTTAATTGACCATTATCCAAATACGACATTCCCAGTACTGGACCCGGCATTACGATCTCAGCCGTTTTCCAGCGTCGTAAATCAAACAGGTGCAACCCTTCAAACGCGAGTTCTATGGTGCGTTCCTGTCGGACAATTTCACGCAATTCATCCTGTGAAAGGCCAGGTGTTATGGAAGGCAGGTTAACATCGTCACGTCCGTTGCGGACCATATCAATCGCAGCATACACGCTGGCATCTAACTGGTTTAATTCAATCTTTGCTTCTGCCAGCGTTAGCAACACTTCGGCATACCTCACGAGGATAATATTTATACCCGAATTAAATGGAGTAGCAAAATCTCCGTTGTTAATATATTTTTTGATATTAAAACCGGTGGTTGAATTTACAAAAGTGGCGCCTATCGCATCAGGGCCGCCGCTATTTGGCGCTGGCAGAAAGATCGCACCGCTCGGCAGTGGATCTCCGTCTGCGAAGATCGAAAATCGCAGACGCGGGTCGCGGTTAACATATGGATTTGCGGGGTCGTAACCGCTTGTCGGATCCGAGATCTTTTTTCCATCGGCGGTTTCGTACATGTCCACCAGCGCCCTCGTTGGTACATAAAGGCTTGAGCTATTGCGCTGACTGAAAGGTGCCAAAGTACTAAAGACATTTGTCTGAAGCTGGGGATTATTCTGAATTGACTGCCTGTCAAGAATTACTTCGGCATTATTTTCGGCAACGTATTTAAAAAGGTTTTCATACGAATTGTACAAACTATAACCTTGAACATTATTGGCTGCGTCTATGGCAAGCTGATATCTGCCAGCCCAAAGATCCGTTCTTGCTTTCAGCGCCCAGGCTGCCCCTTTGGTCACACGTCCTTTATCTTCAGCCGGGTAGGTGGCTGGAAGCAGGGCTGCGGATTCCTCCAGCTCTTTGTCAATGAAATCCCATATCTCCGCAACCGGTGTTCTTGTTACAATGCGCGCTTCGTCCAGCGTAAGAGATTTTGTTACCAGTGGCACACCGCCAAAAAATCCGGCAAGTTTAATATAATGATAGGCCCGTATTACCCGGGCTTCACCCTTCAACCGATCAATAAACGCTGTATTCGTTGAAGGCACTTTGTCTACATTCTCGAGGAAATAGTTGGCAGTCCGGATACCTCTGTATGCCTCGGTCCATTCACTTAAAACTTTTGCATTGGCAACATCATAAGTTCCCAGTTCAATAAATATCGGCGAATTTATCAATTGATTTGTGTGGGCAATATCGCTCAATGCGTCCCATGAAAGAATATTAACTGCATCGAGAGAAGTATAGATAGCATTAACGGCGAGTTTGGCGTCATTTTCGGTTTTCCAGAATATATCAGCGGATAACCGGTCATTGGGTAAAGTCTCGAGCAAGTCCTCATTACAGGACGAAAGGCAAAGAAATACGACCAATGTTCTTATAGTTATTATAAAATAATTTTTCATATGCTCATGTTTATACCTGGATGATTAAAACTGAACGTTCACACCAAAAGTATACAGCGATATTTGCGGATAGTATACTGCCACTCCCGGCTCTACCTCGGGATCCAGGTTCCACTCATTTAACTTTGAGAAAGTGAACAAATTAGTTCCGGATACATAGAACCTGACCATATTAAGTTTGGCCCGCTGGATCACTTTGAGGGGAAGTTTATAAGCCAGCTGAATATTCTTAATGCGCACATAAGAGCCATCGAGAATAGTTCTGTCTGAGGTAATATTATTGCGGAAATCAAATTTCAACGGCCGTGGAAAACGCGCATTGGGATTTTCGGGTGTCCAGTAATTATCAGTTAATATCTCGTGGGCGAAAGCCTCAAAATTTCCATGGTCGGAGAGTGCCCCGCCCAGCCTCGTGTCTACCTCTGCCGCGCCTTGCAGCAAAATATTTAGTTCGAAGTTTTTGTATGCGAAATCAGTCATCAAACCAAATGTGTATTTTGGAAAGGTATATCCAAGCGCTGTCATGTCACTGGCATCAATCTTATTGTCCTCATTCAAATCCACGTACTTAACATCCCCTGGCTTTGAATTAGTGGCATATGTCGGATAGTTGTCAACCTCTTCCTGAGTCTGGAAGACGCCATCTGTTTTATATCCCCATAAAGTGTTTATTGGCAATCCTTCCGCAATGATATACCGTGGGTAATTATCTCCTGATCCGCTGCTTCCATAGATATACGGTCCGGTGCCTTTCAGGTCGATGACTTTATTCTCGTTGATGCTGAAATTGCCTGTGACATTATATCTGAAATCAGTTTGGTTTTTACCCCGATAACTCAAAAGGAATTCCAAACCCTTATTTTCAACTGACCCGGCATTTTGTGGAGGCGCGTTCAATCCTACCGTGGCAGGAATACCGAGATTCAATAAAATATCATTCGTAACTTTTTTGTAATAATCTACAGTAAGACCCAGGCGGTTATCAAAAAAAGACACGTCCATTCCAAGGTTTGTTTGAGTGGTAGTTTCCCAACCCAGGTCCGTGTTGGCCAGGGTTGCCTGCCTGTAACCCTGAACGGGCACGCCTCCGAACGTGTAAGTACTCAGACTCAACGCTGCGTAGTAGCTGTACAGGTCAACGGACTGGTTACCAGTTTTTCCCCATGAACCCCTGATTTTGAAATCGTCAGTGATATTATCGATTCCTCTCCAGAAGTTCTCCTGTGAAATTCGCCAGCCTGCAGAAAATGACGGGAAGAAACTGAAGCGTTTATCTCCTGTGAATTTGGATGACCCGTCGTACCTTCCGTTTAGCTCTAAAAGATATTTATTGTCGTAGGCATAATTTATCCTTCCGAAATAAGAACGCAGGCCAAATTCAGCATCCCTGCCCGCATTATTTTTTGTTGGATCATTGGTGCCCTGATCTATTGACTGGATATCATTATTATAAAACCGTTCCCTGGACGCGGACAGGAAAGTTTGAATATTATTGATCTCAGAATGTCCCGCCAGGAAGCTGGTTTCATGTTTTTCTTCAAAGATCTTATCATAGGTCAGGATATTGTTCCAGGTGTATTCGCGCAAAGTATTCCGGACTTCAGTCAAGCCGTTGTTTGCAACTGTTTTCGTAATGTTTGTATTTTTATCACGGTTGACATAAGCATTTGCGAAATTTTTGGAATTGGTATTATGAGCACGCGCCGCAAACTGGGAGGAGAATTTTAAACCCTGGATAATTTCCACTTCGGCTTTACCACTCGCGAGGAGGAATTCGTTGTTCAGGCGCGATACGCCACCTATTTCAGCGTACATCAACGGGTTATTTCCCTGGGAACTCAATCCATAGGTACCATCTGAATATTTTGGTACGGCCCATAAAGAACCGTGTAAGATGTTTTGAAAGGGATCCACCGTTGGCACCTTTGAATTATTGACACGATAATTAATGTCTGCGCTAAAAGTGATGCTTTCAGATGCGCGGATGTCGGTGTTCAGTTTAAATTCACTAAGCTTATCGCCGAAGTTCGGTGCAATTCCATCCTGGTCCATAAACCTTCCGCTCAACCGCGCCCGGATTGCGTCATTGCCTCCGGCAACAGAGAGACTGTGATTTTGCTGTGGGGCGGGACTGAGAACGGTTTCAAACCACGTGTTGGGAAGTGGGTAGATCTCCCGGTCGGTTGCATTCACCCAGGTTTGTATGGATTCTTCGGTGAGTCTAGCGGGCAGCGCGGCGCCGGAATTAGTATAAGCGGCCACCTGCATTCTCATGTATGCTTCCAGGCCCATCATTTTCGGTTGATTGATACTCTCCTGGATTCCGTAATAGCCGTGGTAGTTCACAGTAACATTGCCATTCTCTTTCGCCCTTTTCGTCGTGATTAAAATAACGCCATTGGTAGCGCGGGAGCCGTAGATGGCTGTTGAGGATGCATCCTTTAAAACGGATATACTTTCTATATCATCAGGATTTATATCCGTCAGGCGCTGTTCGATGCCGTCGATGATTACGAGCGCATCATTCTTGGCAAGATCAAAGCCACCATAAGTACTGAATTGCGCGGGGTTATCTATGTTAAATGTTGTAATGCCGCGGACCCTTATCGTAGCCGCGGATCGACCCGGGGGGCCGCCACGGTCCAACACGGTTACACCTGGCAGTAATCCCTGGAGGGATTGCTGTACATTGGATACAGGTCTGCGAGTCAACTCTGCTCCCTGGATCTGACTTATCGCGCTGGTAATGCTCGCCTCTTTTTGAGTACCGTATCCAACTACCACTACTTCCTGTAGCTGATTTCTGTCCGGGGCCAGCAGCACTTCAATCGTCTGCCTTCCGTTTACAGGAATTTCCTGAGGTGTGAAGCCGATAAAAGAAAAAACAAGAATATCATTTTCCTCGACATCGATAGCGAATTTTCCTTCGCCGTCAGTGGTGGTTCCGTTTGTTGTTCCTTTCACAATAATATTGGCTCCAGCCAATGGTTCCCGGGTAGACTCATCTATCACCGTTCCGGTAACGGTGATAGTGGGTGGATTTTGTTCAGCACCAGGTTTCGACCCGCGATCCGAAAAGGCGCCTTCGGGTTTGGTCTCTCTTTCTTTACCTCCTTCTTTTTTCCTAGCTGTTTTCTTTTTCGTTTCCTTGACGGATATATAAACAGTATTACCCTTCAGCCGGTAGGAGAGGTTTTTTTCCTTCAGCACAAGATCCAGGATCTCTTTTACCGAGCGGTTAGCATAAGGCAAACTTATCTCGGGATATTTATCCACTTCATCGTTGGGGAATACAAAGGATAACCCGGTTTCTTCTTTTATCTTATTAAAGAGTGACGCAAGGCTTTCCTTTTTCATTTCTATGTTGACTCTCCTGTTCAGCGATTGGCTGTAACCGCTATGCGCAGCGGCATGGAGTGTGCCTGCCAAAAGCACGATGTAAAGAAAGAAGTTGACTCTCATAAGAAATTTCCAGTCAGAACAACTCAATTGAAAGCACCATTTTTGTGCAGAGCGCACTGGTTCCGGTAAAATAAATTTCATAACTTTAAGTGTTTTTAGTAGTTGACCAAAAAATTATTAAAGACATCAAAACCATCCCGGCCATCACCCGGGGTGGTTCATTTTTTATAAGAATTATGGATCATGTGAAAGGGTAAATTTTTGTTTCATAT
>JBBDXJ010000347.1:40460-56145 GCA_040902445.1 Cyclobacteriaceae bacterium
GTTCTTGGTTTAAGATTATTGTCAAGCTTCCGCCCTGCGTCGACGAGATCCTTGGCCTTTGCATACGCTTCTGAGACAAAAGCGCGCTGTCAATGCTGGTTTTAACTTTCCGACATTGCCCAGACTCAAATCCACTTTCTGCGTCTTCACCTCACCCTAAATCCCTCCCGAAGGAGCCCGAAGGAGAGGGACTTTATTCCATCTCTGAAGAGATGGTGGCTTCGAATGATCCTTTATCGTAAATTGAAAGAGCAACTTGTCAACGGAGGTGCTGGCCTTTATTTCTTGCTATTCATCTTCCTCATAAGAAGTATCCCCGCAGCCAATTCCGCCTTCAATGATTACTTTTCCATTTTCAATTCTGGCGGTAGCCTGACGTACCGCGCTTACTGCTTCAACCACCTGCTGAAGGTCTTCGTTATTCAGGAACCATGCGCTTATCAAACACTTTCTTAAATCATCATTCACAATAGTAACTTCTACCTCAAACCGTTTGCCGATCAGCTCCGCGGCCTGTTCGATTGATACCCGGTCGAGGATGAAATAATCATTTACCCACTGCACAAGTGAATCTGCATTTACCCTTGTTCTAAAAAATTCGCTGATTGTTGGATTCACGGTTACCTGTTCATTCGGTGTTATGATCTCTGTATGCCTTTCATCACTGACGGATACTTTGCCGCGTGTTACCGTAACAGTAATTTCTCCACCAGTGCTGCCAGCATTAACGTTGAAGGCTGTGCCTAAAACAGTTGTGGTTATCGGTCCGGTGTGTACTTTAAATGGTCTTGATACATCTGGTACTACATTAAAGAACGCCTCACCTGCGAGAATAACTTCCCGGTTTGTACTGCCATAAGATTCCTTGTAATTCAGGCGGCTTCCCTGTCTTAGAGTCACATTGCTACCATCAGGTAAACTCACGTAATCTTTACCCGAGATGGTAAAGACTTTTTCCTGTTTGCTGATACTCTTCGGGAACAAGGAAGGCTTTATTGTGTACAGCCAGAGACCCACTAATGTGATCGCAACGAGCCCTGCTGCTGCCATCCAATATTTCCTGGCTGGCCTTTTTCTGGTCTTTGCGAAAATCTCCTGGAGAACTTCCATCCTTTCATCCTCAGTGAGGCCCTCATGGCTCGATGCCAACCTTTCGTCCATGAGTTTTTCCAAAGCATCTTCGTTGCATTCTTCCCTCACCATCTCTAAGAACTCGGCCACCTCCTGGGGGGTAGCATTATTTGCAATGTATTTTTGAAGGAGATGGTTAAACTTGTCCATGCGGTTTTTGAATTGGCTTTTAAGTAAGTCCCTTTTGAAGGTGGGCGATGACTAGTGGAGCGACGGATATTTTTTGAGAATCTTCAATTCGATTTTTGAATACCCGATAGGAGGAGGTCCGCGTAACCCAAGACGGGGTATTTTGATAAGCTATTTGTCGAAAATAACAAGGAATGCGGGTAGTAGAACTGAGCTGGCTTTCAGTTCCAGGTTCTCACGGATAAATTTCAATGCGGAGTTTATGTGGTTGTTCACTGTTCTGTCGGATATGTGGAGCTTATCAGCGATATCCTGATGGCTTAGGCCATCCATCCGGGAGAGCTGGAATATCTGTTTTTGCTGGGGAGGCAGTTTATCGACTACTTGCTTTAGATGTTTTTCGTAATGTTGCTCTGTAATGAGGTCTTCAATGTTGTTTTCGGCAACCTCGCGATTCATCGCAAATTGATAGTGCGCTGCAACCTCGATGGACCTTTTTCTCAGGAATTTTAATGTCTGGTGTTTGGCCATACCGACGATATATGCTTCAAGGTTCTTTACATTCGCAAATGTATTTTTCCTGTTCCAAACCTGCAGAAACACTTCCTGAACTACTTCTTTTGCAAATTCTCTGGATTTCAGGAAACTGTGCGCAAGACCAAAAACCTTTGAATGATACAAATCAAATACTTGTGCAAAAGCGTGTTCGCTTCCGTTCGCAAGCAATTTCAGGATTTCGGGTTCATTAGTTTTTTTCACGGGTTGTTGAATAATATTTGTCTGCCTATTCTGTTAGCGGTACTTGATAATAGAAAATCGTATTAGTAAGTTAATCAACGTCAATGAAAAATTAATCGCTGATGGATTAAATATTTTTCGGAGAATAGCTGTTCCGTCCGGTAAGGTATGTTCAACTGTTGGGACTATCAGTACGTTACTTTGGTAAAAAAAGAAACGTTTTAACTATTTTTTGAAAGGGATATGGAATCCTTCTTTTTTGGTATCGATCCTGTACAGTTTTTTTCTGGACGTGATAAATAGCGTCTTACTCCACTTGCCTCTGCCAAAACATAAATTCGTAGCCGAATTGTTAGGCATTACGATGCTGGTCAGGTATTTTCCTTTCGAAGTGTAAATAGCAATTTGACCACCTACTGCAATATAGATATTCCCATCTGTATCCACTTTTATACCATCAGCGCCTTTACTTTCTAAATTGATCAACACACCTTTGTACTCAACACTCCCGTCCGGCATTAAGTTGTCAGCGCTTGAGAAATATGAAACAGGGCTTAAGGGTGGAGAGGTTGGGAAGGGACGTAAACTTTTCTTCGGCAAAGCGTTTTGTTCATCCTGCCACGCGGTCATTGGGCAGGGAGGGGATTTCGGTCCCGACCTGACGAATATCGGTGAAATCCGATCGCAGCATGATATCCTGGAAGCCATTCTTTATCACAACGCAAGCCTGGCCCGGGAATATGAAACGTCAAAAGTGGTGACCAAAACCACTTCTTACACAGGCATTATTAAACAGCAGTTGCCCGAAGCCATGGTGCTGGAAACTGGTGTGGGTTTCAGTGTGAGTGTCGCCCGAAGCGATATTCAGCGAATAGAGCCGCAGAGGCATCTCATTGATACCTCCCGGCCTTGATAAACAGCTCACCACTGAAGAAATGTCTGACATGATCGCATACCTGACCTCGCTTCCTGATGGGATGGGTCATTTGAAAGTGCAGAAATAAAACATTGAACTCTCTAACTATTTACAAATTCAATCAGGTAAAATGCCAATATATGACGGTTGGGGATAGGAAAATCTGGCGTTTGATGCAAATCAGAATATCAAGCTTTTTTTATTAACTTAGGCTATAAACCAACTGCCTATGACTATCAGAAATTCTTCTCTTGTTTTGCTCATAACAATAATGGGCACTGTGGCCTGTGTACAAAAAAGCAACGTTAGTTCAGATGCTTTTATGGGTGAGATCACCGTTTGCGGAACTGTGCAATTTTCAGACGGATGCGGTGATGAAGTGGATAAAACTATTGCCTATGGCCTGGCATTGATCCACCACATGACCTATGAGGAGGCTGGGAATATTTTCACGAAAGTAACTGAAGAAAATGAAGACTGTTTCTGGGGGCTCTGGGGCAAAGGCTTAAGTTATATTCATCCGCTGTGGAATGATCCGCCAAGTGAAGAAAAACTAACAGAGGGGTGGAATTTAGCACAGCAGGCGTTGAAATTAGCGAAAAACGAAAAGGAAATCGGCTATGCTAAGGCCCTCGCTGCTTATTACGAAAATGGCCCCCAAAAAACAGAGAAAGAAAGGCTTAAGAATTACCACGATGCCTGGAAAATTGCTTTTGAATCAAATGTCGCTGATCTCGAGGCGAAAACGTTTTACGCCTTAAGTTTGATAGCGATATCAGACCCCGCAGATAAAACTTTTGCAAACCAGCTAAAAGCAGGAAAGCTGTCTGAAGAAGTGTTGCAAGTCATCAATGATCACCCCGGGGCATTCCATTATATTATTCACGCCTATGATTATCCGGGGCTGAGCGACAAAGCGCTTGCAGTGGCGAACATGTACGGAAAAATTGCGCCGCAGATCCCGCATGCGCTTCATATGCCTACCCACATTTTCACAAGGCTCGGAATGTGGAAAGAATCCATTGATTGGAACAAACGTTCCGCTGAGGCTGCTTTTCAAAAAACTGTGGATGGATCAATCTCCATGCATTATTTTCACGCCCTTGATTATCTGGTGTACGCCTATATGCAAACCGCGGAAGATAACAAGGCCAGGATGATTCTCGAAGACCTAAAAAAGCTGGAGGGATCATTTCAGATGCATCCGGCGACGGCTTATTCCCTTGCCGCGACTCAAAGCCGGTTTTTACTCGAACGCCAGGACTGGAAAAATGCTTCAGCCCTTACATTGCCTGGAAATGTCGATTTTTGGAATAAGTTTCCTGAGTATGAAGCGTTAACGCATTTTGCTGTTGGATTGGGAGCTGCACGAAACGGATCACCCGTCAGTGCCAAAAAAGCCCTTGAGCGGTTGAATCAATTGCAATCGTTAATTAAAATTCCTTATTGGTCCGGACAAGTTGAGATTCAGAAAAATATTATTAACGCCTGGCTTGCCCTGGGGCGCGGATCGAAAAAAGAAGCCGTGGCCTTGATGACACTGGCATCAGACCAGGAGTGGGCAACACAGAAGCATCCGATAACGCCGGGTGAATTGCTTCCTGCACGTGAATTATTTGGCGATCTTTTATTATCCCTAAACCAGTCAAAGGAGGCTTTGGAACAATATGAGATGACGCTGCAAAGAAGTCCTGGCAGAATGAACAGTCTTTACGGCGCGGCCCGATCAGCGGAGCTTTCAGGCGATCAGCAAAAGGCTAAACTTTATTATCAGCAGCTGATGGATCTCACTTCAGGGGCAGAAAGATCATTGGAGAAAACTCAGAAGGCGGCTGAGTTCCTGAAAAACACGTGATTGTTGCGGTAATAAAAATTCATTAACGCAAAGGGCACAGAGAAGGCGCAAAGTTTTACAGAGAATTTTTTTATTTTTGTTTTGTGAAATATGTGCCTTCCCTGAAACCCTGTATGTTTATATACTTGCGCTGTATTCAGAAGAAAAACGTTACAGTCCAACTGGTTTTATAATAAATAATCAGCCAGGCGATTATTTGACCTTTTGCCTGGTGTCATGAATCAGAATTCCCGTGTTAGTGCGTGCCTCATCCCATTTCCGCGCATCGTATTTCCACACATCAACCCGACCAATAGACCGGTCCCCGAAGGGCTCACCAATAATAGTATTTACGATGCTGTCAGCGCGTACATTATTTCCATCGAGGGCCGCAAGCAATCTCAGGTACTCGTATTCCTGGACACCATCTCTCATCATCTTTAGCCGGATGGAAGGGCACACTCCGGAAACGTTAGGTACAACACCTGGACTATACGCAAGCAGCGCATTTCCATTTGTCTTTTTATGATCAAAAAGGGCATCTGTTTCAGCGCCATGCCTGACATCTTTCCATAACTCGGGATCATACCACGCTCGTTCCCAGGCATACGCGACACCCCAGCTCAGCCAGGACTTTGTTCCGTACTTCCAGCAACTCCAGCTGATCGCCCGATCATTTACCAGCGGCAGATCCAGGAAGGTCGAACTTCCTACCCAGCCGTTGACTTTGCTTTCGTATATCATGGGGCCGTATAGCCAGTCTTTTACTCCCAGTTTACGGAATTTTTTAATAGTCTCGAGATTATAGTTAAGCGTATGCGCACTCAGGTAATCGATAGATTTGTGAATGATCTGCATTGCTTCCTCGCTGTATCCGCCGTCAACGCGGTAATGGACTTCCGGGAAATGCTCCTGAAACAAATTACCGTAGTCAACCATGCGCGCCCATGCTTCGGGAAAATAGGATTCATCCAAACCATTCAGATACATGATCAAATCCGTCTTTCCTTTTGGAATGATAGCCGTAAGATGTTTTCTCACTTCCTGGATAGCCTTGACGTACACCGCGCGGTTTTTCGGATCTTTTTCCGTCTCAGGCGGTCCAACATCCGGCCAACCGCGTGTGTGATGCTTGCCGTAAACATCAAAGGGAAGCATCAGTGTCTCAATGGGTTCATTATAACCCGGTCCATACTCGTAACCGTACTTTTTTGTAAAGGCTTCACCTGTTAAATATTTTTTCAAGCGGTTATCGTATTCCGTCCAGTCGATGACTACTTTTTTATCATTCGTTACCGTCAATGCCGGCCTGTAGTTTGGATCCATCAGTCCAATGCGGTTGCGTTTGAACAACTGGTAGACTTCCAGTTCCAGTTTCGGATCCATATTGCTGAGGAAGCCTTCCTGCTGGAGACTTGCCATGAACTTGTTTTCATTGGGCACCGCGAAATTCCACACATTGATCTTCACAGGGATCTTTTGGGTTTGACCTTTAATTGTAACTGCAACTTCACTGCTGTATTCGCTGGCGGGAGCTTCTTTTGCGTCGAATGGAATGTACTGGTCAACCCAAACGATGAGGGATCGCTGATCCGGGATGCGGTTGTTAAAGTCGGGTAACCACAAGGGAAATACCCACCTTCCGCGCAACTGTGAACTATCCTGCTGAACATATTGGAAGGGGATCAGCGCGTCGGGATACCATCCTTTTCCCAGAGATGCTTTGGGATATCCCGTACTCGGTGTTTGAACTTCAACGGACCATTCAAGGAATAATTCAGGTTTATTTTTGAATTCCGTCGAGTTATTTCTGAAGGCGGGGATCTTTACGGATATATACTTTAAAGGTTCATTCGTTTTATTCGCGATCACAACCTGGAAGGAGACATATTCACCTCTGGCTGCAGAGAGGGAGATATTGCTTCCATCGTAGATCCAGTTGCTGTGGAGCAGATCGCCACCGGAAGGCTCACGCGCGGGGTAAGCGGCTCGTTTATCATCGATGATCACATCAAGGGTCGTGGGATCAAGACGCACAGAGGAGGGTAGGGCGCTGATGGTCCATTCCGAACTGAGCGGCAGTGTATCAGCCGGAGTTTCGGACCACGGACTTATGCTGAATAATATTGAGGTAAAGAAGCAGGTAAGCATATGGTTACGAAATATTTTCTCGCCGGGAGCGGCATTGAAGATAATGTTTGTAAACGGAATTTGAAATGACAGAATGATTTCAGGAGAAGATTTTTTTGTGGATATTTATGGGTATCCGGGTAGAATTACGAATGACGAATCACGGATCAGTATTGTCCGGGGAAAACTGCGCAATGTGTGTACAGCCCTGAAGGGGCGCAATAACCTAGCCCAGGGTGAGGAGCGGTAGCTCCGAGTCCTGGGTAAAAGGTTGTCTCCAGCGAGGAAGCCCTGAAAGGGCGAAAGATGAGGTTTACCGTTCTCACGTTGCAGCTAATTCCACACGTAACGCTATGAACTCTGTATTATGTTCGCGTAAAATTGTCCGATACTAATCCTGGCACGTTGGTGTTTTGTAATGCTCATGAAACCGTACACAAAGCACCTGCTTCGAATCATCTTTCGCCCTTACAGGGCTAAACCTGAAAACGGTCTGTCAACCCAGGGCTTGAAGCTGCGCTTCTACACCCTGGGCTAATATGTAACGCCCCTTCAGGGCTAGATGAATAAACCTATTGGTGAATGCAGACCCGAAAAAGTTCCAGAGGCGAATTTCCATTTGTCCATAATATTGGGGCTTCCTTTTGGAAGCTCCGAAAAATACTGGCCGCGTTTAATCCATTCGAAGTTTTTGATGCGATTTGATTTTTCCCGGACACTACTCACCACTCACGAAAGGCTCCACAGAAATCAACCAGTAAAAAACAAACCGCAACTAACGCACGCCCCATTCACCAGTTAATGACAAATGACGAATGACACCTTATCCTTAAGGTCGCATAGCCGGTAATCCATTCGTACTTCTAAATTCGTAATTCGTAATTCAAAAGCGCCAAAGTATTCTTAACTTAGCACTAAACCTTAACCTCTATTTATGGCAACGACGTTGGATATCCGGTCGAAAGAAAAAGACAAAAATTCAAGCAGCCTGGCCCAGCCATTAACAGGGCGGATCACGTCCGTGGATTTCTTTCGCGGCGTTACGATGTTTCTTCTCGTTGGCGAGAGTACGCGGCTTTATCAGCGCATCGAGTCGGTTGAAGGCAGCAGCATCATGGCGTATTTCGGAAGGATGTTCAGCCACCATGAATGGCATGGAATGCATTTCTGGGATCTCATTCAGCCGTTTTTCATGTTTATCGTGGGAGTGGCTATCCCGTTTGCGGTAGCCAACAGGAAAAAGAAAGGTGATTCGGACCAGACAATATTCAATCATGCCCTGAAGCGCGCATTCCTGTTGTTGTTTTTTGGATGGGCGTTGTATTGCATTGAGGCGGGTGGGATTGTCTGGCGCTTTCAAAATGTGCTGGCGCAATTAGGCGTAACATACTTTGTTGCTTTCCTGATCATGAAGAGAAGCCTTTCATTTCAACTCATTTTTTCATTTGCCGTGCTGTTGCTGACTGATCTTGCATACCGGTTTTTCCCTGTGGAAGGCTTTAACCATCCCTGGGTGCCGTATGAAAATCTTGGTGCCTGGGTTAATAATAAAATAGAGGGTGTTGAAAAAGCAAGTATTTGGGCGTCGTTGAATGCTATTCCGACAATAGCTCATACGGTATGGGGAGTGATGTGTGGTCTGATCCTGATGAGTGTTCGCTCTTCACGAGAGAAGATCCGGATACTGGTGATGGCAGGCGTGGCGGGCCTTGTGATTGGTTACGCGCTGGATTGGCTCAATATTACGCCGATCATAAAGAAGATTGCCACTTCTTCGTTTGTATTTGCCAGTGGCGGATGGTCGATCCTGGCGCTGTGTTTTTGTTACTGGTTGATCGATGTTAAGAACCAGTTCACCGAGGGTGCGAAATTTTTTATTATTGTAGGCATGAACTCCATCTTCATTTACCTGTTCATGCACGTTGGCGGCGCGAATATCATTCATGAGATATTCACTCCTTTCGTCAAAGTATTTTTTTCATGGGCCGGCGAGTTTACGGTTGCGATCGTCACAGGTATACTTGTTTGGGCGGCGTTGTGGTATTTGTGTTACTGGTTGTATAAGAAGAAGATCTTCTTCAGGATATGAAAATTGGTTGTTGGTTTTTGGTTAACCCCGGTGGATTGTGACTGGTCATTTGTTAGATACCCTCAAAGAAAGAATTACAACTAAGGTGATTCTATCACGGCACAAAAGCCAGTCGATCCTTCTCGTCCTTACAGGTATACTATTTTTTTATTCGCAGGTTTCAACTGCGCAATTCCGCGCTTCAGTGGTAAAGGAAGACATTACACCGGAGGATGCGCAAATGCTACTTGGATACGCTGCCAGAAAATCGACCGGTGTACACGACCGCATCATGCACAGGATCGTTGCGCTTGATGACGGTACCACGCAATTCTTCCTGGTATCATCCGATATATGCGAAGTTTCTCCGTCTTTGTATGACCGGGTTGCCGCTAAATTGTATTCACAGCATAACATTAATCCCATCAATTTTTGGTGGACGTTTACGCATACCCATTCAGCGCCGGAAGTTGGGTCGCCGGGTTTGGATGCTGTTTTTCTTGGCGAGCGTTATCAACATGCTATTGATACCAACTACGCCAACCTCGTAGTGCAAAAATTGATCGAGGGAATTCTTAGAGCGCGCAATACACTTTCTTCCGCGCGGCTGGGAGTTGGTTGGGGATTTTCGCAGGCTAACATCAACCGTCGTGCGATAGATGTTGATGGAAAGGCATCGCTTGGATTGAATCCCGATGGCGCAGTTGATCGTCGCATAGGATTATTGCGAATCGATACTCAAGAAGGCAGGCCGGTTGCTTTAATAGCGAACTATCCGATTCACGGCACAGTGTTGGGGCCTGGGAGCCTCGTGATCAGCGGTGATGCGCCCGGGATAGTTTCTCACTATGTCGAAGAAAAAACAGGAGCGCCTCTTCTTTTTATCAATGGTGCGGCGGGCGATCTTGCTCCGATTTACAGTGTGTACCCGAGTGCGGAGGCAGGACACTTAAATCAATTTCGGGTACTGCTTGGAGACAAGATACTCGAGGCCAATCAAAAGATTAAATCTACTATCGATAACGTCACGCTATTCGCAGGTTCGCTGACGATAGAAACTCCGCGGAAGCCAGGTTTGGGCTGGGCAACTGACCTTGCCAACTATACGCGAACACAGGCAGGAGTGAACATGGTGCGGATTCCTCTGCGATTTTTGAAGATCAATGAGGACATTGCTATATGGAGCAGTCCGCTTGAGTTGTTTTGCGAAATTTCCAATGAGATACGTAACCGATCTCCATTCCCTTACACTTTTTATTTTGGCTACACCAACGGCTGGCTGGGTTATTTACCTACTGAAAAAGCGTTTAAGCATGGTGGATACGAAGTGGAAGATGCTTCACCTTATACTTCTTCGGCAGAGCGCGATCTCACCGAGGCTGTAGTTGGCTATCTCGAAGGGGAGATGAGGGGTAAAAGGTCTTCAGAACATAGGTTGAAAAGTAAGAAATAGACAGTCAGCTCGCGAATCCCAACTACTCAGACTTTTCAAAGCTCTCAAACTTAAGAAGATGATCTTCTTCAGGATATGGAAAATTGGTGGTAGTGGTTATTAGTTTTTGGTTTTTGGCTTGAGTCTTTAGGTTATTGTATCACTGGCAACAAGTAACTTCTTTTGATTGCTGTTGGGAAAAACTTTCCGAAAGTTCTTAGACTTTCGGAAAGTTGTGTGAATGGCGGGTTTAATTTCAGTCTGCGATTTGCGCGCATCCTTAACTGATATTCACATTTTCTATTTAAGGGCGAAAATGGAATAACTTTTCGCACGTCTTTCTCAATTACCGCCCAGTGGCTGGCGAGGATCCTCCACACATCATCCTTCTCTTTGATTAAAATCATGGCCCAGGGGTACTGGCGACTGTTTAGCTTATCTGAATTTTTAAAGTAAAAATTTTGGTTGGCAATGCCCCACGCTAAAGCCCTTCTTCCGAGGCCTTCAATTCCAATGCGACCTAAGGCACTCTTCTCGAAAGTGACTCCAATAGAAAACTCCAGCCTGGCCTGAAGGTTTCCGAGCCCGATATTTGAAACCTGATTTTGATAAATTTCTATAGTTTGTGAGGAGTACGCAGATGAAAAAGTTTGCGGTTGCTTTTCCGTCAAAGGTACTCGGACTGCAATGAAAGATAGACTCAATTTTTAATTATTTCAAACTCAGCCAACGCTATAATATCATCCCAGCTAAATGTTAATATTCCGCCTTTTCGTGTTTCTTCAATTTCAATGGTAAATTGCTGTCTTATGTTTTTCGTTTTTTTAATAGAAATCAGCACTTGTGCGAAATCCTTTTGCCTGTTGGGGTCAGTCGGCCAGGTATTAAAATCTGTGTTAAAAATGAGTAACCATTCATTTGGTTTAGGGATAGTATAAATACTGTATTGGCCTTTTGGAATTATTTTGTTTCCAATCCGGATATTATCTTCAAGACTAATTTTTGTAGTGCGACCTGCGCCCGTACGCCATACAGAATCATAAGGCACCACACCCCCAAATATTTTTCTTCCGCGTTTAAAAGGCCTTCCATAACTCACTTCAATTTTACTGTTTTGTACGACAGACTGAGTGGTTTCATGTGGAGAAGGTAAACCGATTCCCGGAGTTTTTGTCATTCTCCTGGCAACCTCATCAATATTTATTGCGTCATATTTTGTGACATAATAATTCCATGGCGTACCAATGCCATTTATATTTAGGACTCTCCCCTCTTCATTTATTTTTATTTTAGTGTATTCCAGAAAGGGCCCTCCAAAAATAATTGTGTCTTTGTTAGAAAAATGGACACCGATATCAAAAACACCGAGATTATGGTTTATCATTTTTAAAGGTAAGTTCTGCTTACCTGATTTAACCAAGCGCATACAGTTCCATTCCATCAGTGAAATCAATGGAACCCATCCTCCCACAAAATTCATATGACGGGCTGGATGTTTAAAAATAGTTTCAGAAGGTTTATTTTTTTCAGAATTATAATAGGTACAGGTATCGTTCAAACAATTCATGTTTAACCGGTATTCAAATGCACCTGTTTTTGCTTGAAACGGAATGGAGCTGTTAGATGGATCCATTGCGTTTATATTAAATTCCCTTATTCCGCCGTTAGGGTAAAAATGAATGCTGAATTCTCCGATATAATCTTCGGGCACACGTATGAACGCTTTGCCATAAAGATGGTTGTTGATCATTGTATAGGTCTCAACCAAAACTGTATCAACACCCATACGTGCAATAAAGGAAGCTGTATAGGGTTTTTTGCTTTGGCCAAAGCTATTAATAGAAAGGAATAGTAATATTGGAAATATTAGTCTTAGTTTCATAAGAATCAGCCCACTTACCCTTGTTGGCTGTTTGGGAAAAACTTTCCGAAAGTTCTAAGACTTTCGGAAAGTTGTGTGATGGAGGGTTTACTTTTAGTCAGCGATCCGCGCGCAACCTTAACTCATGTTCTTACATTCTATTTAAGGCAGAAATGCGCTAAATTTCGCCGGTCTTTCTCAGTTAACTACCCCAATGGAAAGCCAGGATCTTCCAGGCGTCATCTTTTTCTTTAGTTAAAATTATTGCCCATGGAAATTGGGACTTTATTAATTCTTCAGAATCCTTTGCATAAAAACTCTGACTGCCAATTCCCCATGCCACTGCCCGGCGTCCAAGGCCTTCTATTCCAAGGGTACCCAATGAATTCGTTTCAAATTTGGCTCCTAAAAAATTTTCCCATCGGGCCTGGATGTTTGAGAGCCCGATGTTCGAAATTTGATTTGGAAAAATTTCAATTGCCTGGGACGAATACACTGATGAAAGGGGTTTAAAATGCTTTTCTGCCACAGGTTCTCCAGCTTTGACGGATGTTTCCCAGATATTCAAGACCTGACTGATACTTGCCTTGTCATCGGCAGACAGAGCCGGGGCATCGACATCGGTTCCATAAAAATGATCTGCAAGGATTTTCCAGTTCCCATCATTATGTTTGCGCAATACGAATATCACATTGTTTTTTCGCTCGGTCTCCTTGCCTGAGGCGTTTTCTTTCCAGATAAATTCATTTTTACCGTACGCCACAGCAATCGGGCCAGTCCCTTTAACGGGCTCTAACATACAATCGATTTTTGGAAATGTTCCGTTTTGAAACATCGCAGCATTCCTTACGCGCAAGTTGGGAAGGCCTACGTTTACTCTTTGAGTTTCAAAGATCTCGATGGACTGTTCTGTAAAGTTTTTTAGAAGCTCGTCAACATTGCTTGTTTTGCTGGCTTCAAATGATGCGTGGATGATTTCCTTGATTCTACTTGCATCGGCTTCGGATGGTTCAGGAAATTTTACTCTCGCCCTGGCGCTTTCAGCCTTGTTTTTTGAATCAGTCATACCCAGCGACGCAGCTTTTTCGTATGAGGTTATTGCTTCTTCCAGTTTACCGGCGGTCGTCAGATAGTCTCCTTTTGAATCATATGGATTGGCGAGATCAGGCCGCAAAGAAATGTATTTATTAAAGTTCGCTTCCGCGCGCGCCATGTCGTTTTTGTTCATGTAAGAGTAACCTAACACGTTGTATGCGGGAGCGAATTTTGATTTTTTCCTGATGATCGTTTCGCCGATCTGAATTGCCCGTTCGGGGTCACTGTTGTTAAGCATGATCCAGAGATGCAAGTAGTAATCGGATGGATATTTTTTAATCAACGGCTCAAAATAATCCTGCGTTGATTTTTTCTCCCTTCGGGCCTTTACCCCTTCAACAAACATTCTTTCGTCTGCTGATAACTTCATGCTCTCAGCTTTCCTGAGATTTTCATCGCGTTCTTCATTGTTTGAAGGAAAAAGTGACGCATAGGCCATACCGCAATCCGGATCTTCATTCAGGACGTCATGAGTTATTTTGTTTGCGTTGTCCATTTCAAAATCTGCCAGGGCTACCCATGCACTTCTTAATAACTTATTTGCGTTGGGAGAGGAACTGGTAAAAGGCATTTCGCCTTTGGACTGGGCGAGCAGTCCCGGTGATGCACTTATCATCATCAGGCAAAGAGAGTATTTGATCATTTTCATATAGATGGGGTTTAGGATAACTATCGAAGGACTTAAAGCTGGAATAAAACGAATCGCAACAATTCACATTGATCAATGATAGAACTCTCAGATTAACTCAAATGCGGGAATGGCCTAATATATACGATCGATCAAAATGAATTCAGAGTTGATTTCTTCCGCGATGAACTGACAACAAACTAATATAGCCTTAAAAAATGAGATGGCAAATAGCGGATTAGTGGTATAAAGCCAGACCCCCTGAATTCAGGTACTTCCAGGGTGAAATACGATGACCTTAGCCTGGACAGCACTTCAAATTTATTTCTCAATTGCTACTGCGTAGACGTGTTCAATACCGTCCAGATCAGAGCGAAAGATCAGCCATCGGCCATCGGGTGAGAAATGAGGGTTAGGCTCCAGCGGACGATATCCATGATGCTTCATGTTCACAAGCTTTTCGGAAATCAGGGAATCTCCTGATGGGGTGAAAAGATAAATCCAACGTCCGTCCGGGGCGCGGGCTACCTGCGTAGAATCCCCGGCAAAGCGTGACTGGTCTGGCGAGATATTAAAATGTATCGACCACTCGTTGCGATTCAATTTATAGATTGTCTTTTCCTCTGTATCTACGTTTACGCCGGCCAGAAAGAATGTTTCACCCCTGGGCTTTTGCAAATCATACCAAATGATCTTTCCATCGCGGCTGAAGAATTCATGGCCTGCTATTTCCATGGGTATGGTGCGCTCGTGCATCAGTTGATTTTCTCCGGTCTTCATGTTGATGGTCCAGATCCTGTTGACCAGGTGCCATGGGCCTTCGTGATCGTACATGAGCAAGTCGGGGTCGGTGGGCGAAAACTGCACGTGGTTAAGCCATGCCCGTTCGCTGTACAATTTTTTCAATTCGCCTGTCTCAACGTTGACGGTAAAAAGCGTGTGTGGGATTTTCGCTGCGTGGATGCGGGTGAAGTAACTGCCTTTGTCCGGGTGAAGCCGATAGATGGAATCCTTTGCCGGGGAGGCATAAGTTCCGGCTAACAGTGTTTCGTTTGCGTTGATGGTGGTGATCCTTCCCCTGAAATTTTCGAGAAACACATAAACAAGCCTGCTTTCTTTCGTGATCGCGTGCGTGGCAAAAACGCTGTCGCGGCTCTGGTAAAAAACTTCTTTGCGCGAGGGGGCCACGATCTCACCTTGAAATCTCGCTGGATGACTGGTGATCTGCGTGATCTCTAACGTGGATAAGTTCACCGTAAAGAGTTGTCGCAAGCTGTCTGTGTGACCGTAAAAAACCAGCAAGTCGTCAGTGCCGTTTTCAGCTTTCAGAAATGGATTGTTGTGAAAGTAAAAGCTGCTGCCTCCCTGTGGCCTTCGCGAGAGCCGCACGATTTTGTGTCCCGTGTCTTCATCGATCCACTCATTTGGCATGGGCCCGGGACCGGACACCTCCACCTCGGCAGGCTCGGTGGCCGGAGAGGTGGCCGGCTTGTTGAATGTGCAGGCAACGGCCAGGCAGATACCGAATGTGATAGCTGCCGTGGTTTTTAAAGGAGAGAATTTCATTCTGTTTTTTATCTTGCTTTATACTTCGAATCCTTCTTCTCTTTGGATCTGTTGAAATGACGGATGAAGTTATTGTCGACTACTGCAAAAAAGCTGTAAGCGACTAGTGGCAGGCTTGGGTGGGTTAAATTTTTAGCAACAGGCTCGCTGGTAAGCA
>JBBDXJ010000348.1:0-10108 GCA_040902445.1 Cyclobacteriaceae bacterium
CAAATTTTAATTCAGTTTCAAGCGCCAAAGTAAACTTAACTTGACACTAGTTCAAAGCTTTAAGTTATTGTTGTCCGGGAAAACTGCGCAATGTGTGTGCAGCCCTGAAGTGGTGTCCGGGGAATCTCCAGCTGCGTGCGATTCCTGTTCGAGGCACCTAACCTTTGGCTTAGGTGTGCCCTTGCGTGCGGATTCAATTATCTTTTTCATAGATTTTGTGTAGTCGACACACCGGCCCGGCAAGACTTATAACAGTTCAAAGTTCAATGTCTAGAGTTCAAAGTTGATGCCACCTCGGTTGTAGGTCTCAACTGACCAACAACCCCACCTTCGCTTCAGCGCGCAGCCCCTGCAAGCTACGGCGGGCAAAGCAACAACTAACAGCCAACTATCTTGCGATAAACAGTAAAGATAATTTCAAACAGATGAAAGTTGATAACGCAGTCGCTACATCAACACATCAAGGTAATTTCATTTTATCATCGTCAAAAAACATCCAATCCACGAACAGAATATTTTCTTTTTTGCCCTGAGTATTCCTGAAAACAAAATAGAGATCCTGTTGTTCCGACTGGTTCGTGATGGCCGCCCTGGTGGTTTTCAACGGAGGACGAAAATCCTGAACTTGAGGTACGGGCGCGGTTCCCAGTAAAATCCCTTGCGGGTTGCCAGCTCTGATCTCAATTACGCTTCCGGGTTCCCGGCTCGCCGCCAAAAAATGGATCTCCTTTATTCCGGTCAGGTCTATTTTCGTGAACCCGATATGTGACCCATCCTGAATATTGGCAATGAAGGTCATATCTGATCCATCCGCGTGGCGGATGCTCACATTTTGAGTAAAGTCAGCGTCTTCAGCTTCAACCTTCGGATGGCGCAGCGTAAGCAAATCTCTCCCCGCAAGATTCCCTGTAACACGATTTCCTTTGTCAGTGTAGTTTGCCCGGAACACATAGTAGCCCTTCGAATTACTCTTTGTATGCTCCCGGGTTGAAAGTGAACCTTTTAGAGGCAATCGTTTTTTTTGCGCTTCCGTTAAGGATAAAATATATCTCACCATTTCGGAGGCTTCCGCGCGCGTATGTTGTGGGTGCGCAGCCATAATGTTTTTGCCCCACTTCCCGCTGCCGCCCTTTAATATTTTTTCCGTTAACATTTTTTCAGCCCGTTTTGCCTTGTAGCGTTTTGCCACGTCCATATAACTCGGACCAATGGATTTGCCGGAAAGGGTATGGCAGGTTTTGCAATCGCTGCTCGCGATATTCATTTTTCCCCTAAGGGTGTTTATGTCGCCGGCCATTTCTTCATTCGAAGCCAACAAAGCAAGATCCTTTCCTTCTTTCAGATAATTGAAGGACAAAAATACCGAAGCAGGGTTAATGCCTTTCCCCAGAGATCCGTCTTCCTTATCATTTACAACAACGGAGTAATCGAATGTTCCGCCATCGGAATAAAACGAACGGTTTGCACCGCTCAGGTTAATCGATACGGAGGGCGGTTCGTTTCCGGCGCGGATCTCCACATAAGCGGTAGCTTTTTTTCCTTCTTTATCTGTGACTGTCACGGAGGGCTTGTAGATTCCAGGCTTATCATAGGTAACTGTGATAGTTTTGACATTGCCGTTTACACTTCCGGGGAGACCGGTATCCCAGTTGTACTGAAGTTCGTCATTCCTGTCAAAGTCAAAGGACTTTTCAGCGGACAAAGTTACCTCCAGGGGAACAGCACCAATGGTTTTACCAGCAACCAGTTCGGCTTTGGGTTCCCGGTTGCCTTCCACATAAGTAATTTTCACCAGCCGCGAATCGGGGTTATGTTCGAAGTAATTCGCGCCGTATTGCAATACGTACAAAGAACCATCGGGACCGAATTTCATATCGATAGGCTTGTACCATTCCTGCTCGGGGAGAAAAGGTTCGATCCGGGCCAGGTTGACATCCTCATCAAACGATACAACTTTTACCCAACTTCTGGCCCATTCGTAAATAAAAAGTTTCCCATCAAAATATTCGGGAAATCTGGTTTTGGCATCTTTGAAATCGTCATAGTAGTACACAGGTCCGCTCATGGCGCTGCGCGAGCCCTGGCCGAGAACGGGAAACTCTTTGGACTCGCCGTAAGGATACCAGATCATGGGCTTTTGAGCAGGAGGCAGGATCGTTGAGCCGGTATTGTAGGGCGAATGATTTTCCGGTTCATCGGGATTGAATTTTGGGCCGACCTTATTGGTTGAAAAATCAAAATCCGCGTAAGCTTTATTGTCTGCTACGAAGTACGGCCACCCGTAGTTACCCGGTTTTTTCGCCTGGTTGAATTCGTCGTGGCTTTCCGGTCCGCGCTCACTTGTCACGCCACCATCAGGACCCACATCGCCCCAATAAACAATTCCGTTGTGATCATCGACGGTAAAACGAAACGCATTGCGTGTACCCATCACGTATATCTCGGGTTTTCCTGCCGACCCATCTTTTGGAAAGAGGTTTCCGTCAGGAATACTATACGTTCCGTCAGGCTCGGGATGTATCCGCAGTATCTTGCCGCGAAGGTCATGTGTATTCCCGGATGATTTCTGGGCATCAAATGGCGCTCTTCCCGGACGTTCGTCAATGGGAGTGAAGCCGTCAGATTCTTTTGAGCTCGTATTGTCTCCGGTAGAGATATAGAGATCGCCATTGGCACCGAATTCCAGATGGCCACCGGAGTGACAACAGGTTTCCCGTTGTGTTGGAATTTCGAGCACAATTTTTTCCGAGCTCATGATGAGACTGTCGCCGACCATTTCAAAACGGGAGACATTTTGTTTCGGAATTTTTCCGGCGGGGGAGTAGTTTATATAGATCCAGGAGTTTTCATCGTAGTTGGGATCGAGGGCCACGCCAAGCATACCATCTTCATAATTACCCGTGATGCTGACATCAAAGGTTGCAATCGTTTTGGTTTTTTTATCGAGAGGATTATACAACTTCACGTCACCCCTTCGCTCAATATACAACACCCGTCCGTCCTTGAAGATAACCATCTCCATGGGCTCATACATATAAGTATCAAGCAGGTCAACGACAAACCTGTTGGCCTCCGGCACGCGTTCCGTTTTTGTTTTTGCATAGTCAGGGTTTTCGTCGATGCAAAATTCAAGGCCAGCATCAATTATTTTTTAGATGTCACATTTTTAATTGGCTTTCCGTCGGGAGAAATAGACACGGCCGCCATCGTAATGACTTCTCCAGGGGTCCGAGTTTTCTTCGAGGCGATCGTGAGTCAGGGATTCATACCAGGGCCAGTTCAACACTGTGTCGGTGTAGGCGTCAATCACCGTAAGTCCTCCACCAGCCTGAACGAAACGTTCAAGATCATTCTGTTGCCGGTAGTCAAGTATGTCGGGAGACAACCCTACTAAGACAAGCGCCTGATAATTCTGCAGCGAATCTTCAACAATCCAGGAGGTGGAAGTGGACGTATCGGCGTGGATGTTTTTATTGCCGCATTGGCGGATAAGTTCTTCGACCACCACCTCGGTAGCAGGAGCATTTTCCTGAACAATTACAAGTATTCGTTTTTCAGAGGATGTTTCACATGACAAAAGTGAAAGGAAAAGCAGGATACAGACAAAGACTATTTTCAGATGACGCAACATGGCTATAGACTTGATTATTTCGGCAATATAACAAGGCTCTCTATAAACGCGTCTAAACGGCGAGGGTATAGTGTGGAAAGCAAACTTCTCATCAACGACAAAAAAGCAGCGGGCAATGAGTATAGATAATACGGCTGCTCCGGATCGCAAAATGTTTAATTGAAAGATTTATTGCGTGATGCGAAATCCCAAAATCGGGCAGAAGGGCGCGTTTTAGTTAAGAATCTCATTTTCGTAAGTCTTTCTCATGGTAATGGTAAATTATGAATTCTCTGCTCGAGAAATCGAAGAGATAATCGGGGCGATTTTAAGGATGTGCATTTTGAAACACGGTATGCGGATGCGATATCGGCTGATCGGAAAAAATAAAACTTATAAAAAATACCCGTACGGTTTGTTTTTTTACCTACCTTTTACGAGAATTTGATATATCCTCATGAAACAGAATTTTTTGGTCCCTTGTGCTGGATCAATACAATTGGAAAGGTTGTCCAAAATTTTTCAGTTAAGCCTGAAAAAACCCGCCGCACAAATGACACATTCCAATTATTGTTTACGAAGCAGTATCGCCAGCCCTTATCACGGGTTAACCAATAGTTTTTTTTAACGACATGGTATTGAAGGATCAATGCCATTTTATATTATTTGCTTAAAGCCCAAATTATGAAAAAACGTTTACTACTCATTGTCTTTTTTACCTCTGCCGGTGTGTTTGCATTTGCGCAGCAGACAGTTTCGGGTCGGGTTACCACCAGCTCGGAAGGAACTGGTTTGCCCGGAGTTTCAGTATTAGTGAAAGGAACTACTACTGGTTTGACTACCGATTCTGAGGGCAGGTACTCTATCACAGTTCCTGATCAAACGAGCGTTCTGGTATTTTCTTTTATCGGATTTGTTACACAGGAAGTAGTGGTCGGGAACCGAACGACTATAGAGGTAGCCATGACTGATGACGCTACCGAATTAAGTGAAATTGTGGTGACCGCACTGGGAATTCCGCGGGAGACAAAGACACTGGTATACGCAACGCAGACGGTAAAACCATCAACGTTGGTTGAAGTACGGGATGCAAACAATGTATTGAACTCTTTGCAGGGAAAAATAGCAAACGCCGTGATTACACAAGGTTCGGGTGGGCCGGGCAGCGGAGCGAGAATAGTGTTAAGGGGAAACCGCTTCATTCAGGGAACTAATAATGCGTTAATTGTGGTAGATGGTATTCCGATCACCAACTCGACGAACGGTACTATAACAAGTGACTTTGGCGGTTTGCAGGGTTCCGACGGGGCGTCGAGCATTAACCCTGATGATATAGAATCTGTTACCGTTTTACCTGGAGCGTCTTCCGCGGCCTTGTATGGCAGCCAGGCGGGAAACGGTGTAATTCTTATTACGACGAAAAAAGGTAGAAATGAGAGGCTTTCGGTTAACATTAACAGCGGTCTGACACTTGAGAGGCCATTTGCCCTGCCAGCAATGCAAGATGAATATGGACAAGGAAACTCTGGCGTTCTGAATGCTACCTCTGGAGAAAGTTGGGGAGCCAGAATGGACGGACAGACGTTCACAGGTTATATGGGGGAACAAAGAACATACTCAGCTCAACCTGATAATGTAAAAGACTTCTTCAGAACCGGACAGAGCTGGAACAATTCTATTGGCATTACCGGAGGTTCTGAAAAAATGCAAACTTATCTATCGTATACTAACAATAGCGTTCAGGGAATAATGCCCAGGAATGACATGAACCGGCATACAGTTAACCTGAGAGTGAGTAATCAGATAAGCAAGAAATTTTCAACCGATGCCAAGATCACTTATATTCTTCAGGACATCAATAGCAAATACGAATTCGGTGAAGCCGGCCCATATACGGAACTTCTTCAGATCCCGCGTAACGTGGCCCTTTCCGACGCGCAACATTTTGAAAACATTACTTCCCTTGGGGTACCTGAACGCGCTCCTTATCCGGTAATTAACCCGGCTCTTTACCAAAATCCGTACTGGGAGGTTTACAGGAAGGAACACAATGAAAACCGCGACCGGATAATGGGCTTTTTGCAAGCCAAATACGATCTCACGGACTGGCTATCCGTAACTGGAAGGGTCAATATCGACAAGACGGCTGACAAGCGACAATTTATACGATATCAGGGCCACTCCGGAACTCCGCCAACCAATGGCGGGTCATATGGAGAATATTTCATTTACAACGAGCAAAACTGGTTCGATGCCATGTTGGCAGGAACCAACACTATTACCAGCGATCTTAAAATTGATTATCGCGCAGGAGCAATTGTACAGGATAGAAAATACTCCGCGGTTTACGATGACGCAAACGGGCTTAACGTGCCGAACAAATTCAGCCTGAATTTCGCTACCAACCGGGCCATTTTCCAGGATGCATCTCAAACCCGGATCCATTCGGCGTTTGCTCAGTTCAACCTGGGCTTTAAAGAATCGATTTTTCTCGATGCGAGTTTCCGAAACGACTGGGATTCACGCCTTCCTGCTCCGTATACCAACCCGTATTATTCTGTAGGAATTTCGGCAATTATATCGGATCTCACGACATTACCGGAGGCACTTTCGTTTCTGAAATTAAGCGCTAGCCTTGCCCAAGTGGGCAACGGTGGGCAGGCGCAGATACGATTCAATACTTTTGGCTATGAGCAAGGCGCGGCCCATGGGTATATTGGCAGAAGTACAACACGCGCAATACCCGATCTAAAGCCAGAAACTGTAGAGAATATTGAAATTGGCCTCGATGCCAAGTTTATGGAAAACCGGCTGGGTATGGTGCTGACGTGGTACAAGAGCAATTCATTTTTCCAATTATTAAGAGTTCCTGCTCCCGCGGCCATTGGTTTTGATAGCCAGTATATCAATGCAGGCGATATCCAAAACACAGGTATCGAATTGGTGCTAAATGCCACACCTGTAAGAACTACTAATTTCTCATGGGACGTTCTTTTTAATCTGGGCATGAACCGGAATAAAGTACTAAGTATGACCGATGACATTAAATCATTCAACCTGGAGGGTTTTAGCCGATCAGCGACTAATCAGATAAAAGTCGGGGGAAGCTATGGAGACATGGTGGGCTTTGTATGGGAAAAAACTGATCAGGGACATTTTGTTGTTACTCCAGCAGGTAAACCGTTATCGAGTATAACAACCGGTGAACTTAAGCATATAGGTAACTTTAATCCGAAGGCCACTGTGGGTTTAACCAATACGATAAACTTTAGCAAGCTCTATTTACGCCTGCTGATAGACGGACGTATTGGTGGTGAAGTGGTTGATGGGACAGAACAATTAATTGCATACAATGGAGCAACTGAATCTACTTTGGGATTCCGCGAAGGAGGTTGGGATTTAGGGGGTTATCAGTCAACACCCGTACCTGTGGTAAATCCAGATGGCACAACAACAAACACCTGGCCTGAAGGTGCACGAGTTACTCAAACTATCAACGCACAGGATTTCTGGACGACTGCTTCAGGTGGTCGTTACGGATCGGCTGAATTCTTCACCTACGACGCAACAAGTTTCCGGATCCGGGAGTTAGCGATAGGATTTAATGTACCTGTACCCTCTGACTTTTTTGTCAAGTCGGCAAAATTATCATTGGTTGCCCGTAACTTAATGTTCCTATACAGAGGTAAGTCCACATTGGATATTCCCGGCATAGGCAGGAGAAAAATGAACTTTGATCCTGACATGGCTTTGGGTAATGGCAATTGGCAGGGTATTTCATACGGAACTTCACCTGCAACCAGAAGCATCGGTTTCAACCTCCAGCTTGGGCTTTAATCCTTGAATAACATAATTGAAATAACAGATATGAAAAAATATTTAACCTTTATACGACTCCATGGCTTAGCCGCACTTTTGTGCAGCATTGTGCTGATTGTTTCGTGCACCGATAAGTTTGATGAGATCAACACAAACAAGAATCAACTTGCGAGTCTGGGCTCTGCACAGCTCCCTTTTCTTTTCTCAAAGGCTCAGCAAGTGGGCACGGGGAGCGGCTGGAATTACCAGATCGCGCAAAATCTTTTCCATGATCAGTATGTCCAGTATTTTGCCAATACAACAACCTATTTTCCCTCAGACCGATTGGTAATACGGATGGATTGGATACCGGCAGCATGGAATCCTATTTATACTCAGACGATGCCACAGTTACTAACGCTGATGGAAGAATTTGATCCTTCTTCTGCGGAGTACGCGCTGGCTGACATTTGGTGGGTTGAGTCTTTCCACAGAGTGACCGACACATGGGGACCCATCCCTTATTTTAAGGCCGGCATACCTGCTGCGGGAGTACCTTATGATGATATGGATGTCATCTATGACGATTTCTTCAAAAGACTAACCAGTGCTGTGAATATACTGAAGGGCAAGACCGGAGAAACTCCTTACGGTGATTACGACATCATGTATAGTGGTAATGTGAGCAAGTGGATCAAATTCGCAAATACACTTCGCTTGCGCCTCGCAGTCAGGATCTCAGCAGTTGATCCAACCCGCGCCAAAACTGAAGGTGAGGCAGCCGTTGCTTCGGGAGTAATGACAACAAGCCCTGCAGATGACGCTCTTGTAGCGAAAAGTAATACTGGAGGTGATATAAATGGATTGTCAGTTATGGACTGGAATGAGTTCCGGATGAGCGCTGCAATGGAGTCTGTGCTAAAGGGCTATTCGGATCCGCGTATGCCGGTTTATTTTCAGCCTACACAAACCAGTATATTGGCCAATGCGGCTAATCCCGCAAATCCGCTCGAGTATCATGGATTGAGAAATGGCCTGACATCTGGACAAATGGCGATCACGCTTAATAAGGCTGAAAATAACTCCCGCCATGGTGCCCGTTGGAATAGCTCAAGCAATTCAATCAGGTTTCTCGGCCAGGATTACCCTTCAGGCCTCGCCGTTCCGGTGAATGTTATGTGTGCCGCTGAAGCTTACTTCTGTCGGGCTGAAGGTGTTTTATTAAATTGGAATATGGGCGGTGGAACTGCGAAAGAATATTATGAAGCAGGGATCACAACTTCCATGAATCAATGGGGAATTACCAATGCCACTGTCATTAGCACTTACATCAACAATACTGCTTTGCCGGTTGCCCCTCAGGATGCGCTGAGTTCACCTCCAGCTGCGGATGTTCCGGTGCTGTTCGGCGCAACGGTGCCAATTCAGAAAAAGCAGATCACGTTGCAGAAGTGGCTTGCCTTGTATCCTGATGGAGTGGAGGCATGGGCCGATCAAAGGCGGAGTGGAGTCATAAGGCTTTATCCGGTGGCAAATTCAGATAACCCGGATTTGCCAAATCCTGCGACCCAATATATCAGACGGATAAATTACATCACTGACGAGAAAACTACCAATGGGCCTGAAGTTACAAAAGCTGTCCAATTCCTGGGCCCTGGAGGAGATAAAATAACTACTCCGCTCTGGTGGGATAAAAATTGATTAGTTCACCATTAGAAAAATAGTAATAGTGATTCAAAAGGGTTGGTATATTTACTAACCCTTTTGTATTTTATAAACCCGCTAAATCATACAGCTTAATGAGTGACTTCGAGTTGGTTTATATGGTCATTTCAAATAATCGCTTCTTCATGAAGTTCCGTGCGATAAAGAAACTCAGTGTCTTTAATTCTTACCGGAGCATCCTTCCTCTGGCAGTTCTTTGCGTTTTATTAGTCTGCACAACCGCATGTGAAGATGAGCAAAAAGAAAAAGCCCTTTTCGATGAAGTGTTATCTCAGGAAACTAATATTACTTTTCAGAATACCGTGGTGCAGGACGGGGACAACAATGTGTTGAACTATCCGTACTATTTCAACGGAGGTGGTGTGGCCACCGGGGATATCAATAACGACGGTCTTGACGACATTTATTTTGCCGGCAACCAGGTTTCCAATAAACTATATTTGAACAAAGGTGATTTCACTTTTGAAGACATCACTGAGCACGCAGGAGTCGGTGCGACAACCGGATGGAAAACCGGCGTCACCATGGTCGATATCAACCTCGATGGATGGCTTGATATCTATGTTTGCCGGTCGGCCATGGCAGACTCAACCATCAGAACAAATCTCCTTTATCTCAATCAGGGTAATCTTAAATTCATTGAAAGCGGCGAATCCTTTGGCGTAGCAGACAATTCCTATTCAACACACGCAGCCTTCTTTGATTATGACAAAGACGGAGATCCCGATCTTTTTGTGCTGAACCATTCGCTTCCGCAATTCGCAGGTTTCAACAGCATGCTAGTCAATAATAAAAAACGAAAGGCCGTTAAATTCCAGTGTAAACTGTATCAGAACAACGCGGGAAAATTTAACGACGTTTCCGAAAAAGCCGGGCTTATCAACAACGTTTTAAGCTACGGATTGGGTCTTGCGGTGTCTGATGTTAACAATGATGGCTGGCCGGATATTTATGTATCCAATGACTTCAATGAAG
>JBBDXJ010000349.1:0-1513 GCA_040902445.1 Cyclobacteriaceae bacterium
TAATTACATCGTATCAGGTAGAAGGATGGGGCGATTTTGTGATCCAGGAATGGTTGGAAAAACTGACGGGAATCCCCGTGCGGATTGATAATGACGCCAATGTTGCCGCCCTCGGAGAGTCATTGTATGGTGCTGGAAAAAATGCGAAACAGGTTTTTTATGTCACGTTAGGAAGTGGTGTGGGCGCTGGCGTAGTAGTGAACAACCAGATCTACCACGGTGCAAAATATGGTGAAGGTGAGTTTGGCCACATCAGGCTGGATAAAAATGGCCGCACCGTTGAATCATCCTGTTCGGGATGGGCAGTTGATGAAAAGATCCGGAACTATGCGCGGCTGCACCAGAATAGTTTGTTAAACCAGTTAACCCAGGGTTTACACCCGCGGAGAAGCACGTGTCCTGGTTGCTGCGCTCAAACAGCAAGACAAACCTTCCATCGAAATACTTGATACAACGGCGGACGATTTTTCGTTTGCCCTTTCCCATGCAGTACATCTGATGAATCCCGAAACAGTCATCCTTGGAGGAGGACTTTCACTGGTAGGCGAACCCTTCCGTAAATTGATAGAACAGAAAGTTCAGAGTTATCTTATGGATGTGTTCCGGCCGGGACCGTCCATCCAGTTATCTTTCCTGAAAGAAGACGCTGTTCCTGTCGGCGCGTTAGCCCTTGCCATGAACAAACTATCTATAGCATGAAAAATTTCTTAACCGATTATGTCGGAAAACAAAAACAGGCGCTCGATACCATCCCTCTGGACAAGGTGGCAGAGATCGTGGACCTTTTTAAAAACGCCCTGGATAATGATAAACAAATTTTTGTTTTTGGGAACGGGGGCAGCGCCGCCAATGCCTCTCATTTCGTTACGGATCTGGGTAAGGGTTCTTCCGATAAAACCTATAAGAGGTTTCGCTGCCTTTCCCTGAATGACAATACCGCGTGGATCACTGCGCTGGGTAATGACTATTCCTATGAGGACATCTTTGTAAAACAACTCATGAATTTTGCCCGTAAAGGCGATTTGCTCTTTATAATGAGTGTCAGTGGAAACTCACCAAATCTTGTGAAAGCGGCGTCCTGGGCAGAACAAAATGATGTCCGGGTCATTGCTTTGGTCGGTTCAAAAAAAGGAAAGCTCGCTGACCTCGCCGATACTGCCGTTGTTGTAAAAGATGATCACTATGGAAGAGTCGAAGATGCGCACATGGGCATTTGCCATATGATCGCGTATGCTTTTATGGAATTAACTGCCCTTCAAAAACGGTAAGGTGTGCTAACCACCAAACTTTTTTGTTACCTGCTTGTCGCAGAATAATAGTCAGGCATCCCTTCAAAAAAGTGATCAGCGCCGCCGCCGACTTCAACAAAGTCACCCTGGTAGGAGAAAATGAAATAATTACAGTCAACCCCACATGTCCATCCCCATTAGTGTCACCGGTTTCCGGGACGCTGATGCTTGCGGAGTTCAGGTTTGGCTACTACACTGAATTGCGTGCGGGTTAAATATAGAGA